>CAYRZN010000020.1:0-22756 GCA_964428825.1 uncultured Aeromicrobium sp. | reverse complement strand
GCGCTGTACGTGTCGCTGGTGACGATCTCGACCCTGGGCCTCGGCGACATCTTCCCGGTCTCCGGATGGCTGCGACTCCTCAATCCGCTGGAGGCACTGTTCGGCTTCGCCCTGCTGACCGTGGCCGTCTCCTGGGTCCTCCAGGTCTACCCCGCCTTGGCCCGGCGCCGAGAGCTGGCGCTTCGCCTCACGCACCTGGGGACCGCTCGCACGATCGAGGTCTTCGACCGGCTGGACAGCTCGGTCGCGCACGCGCTGCTCGACGGGCTGGCCACGGACGTGGCCCGGGTCCGGATCGACCTGCACGACTATCCGGAGATCTACTACTTCCGGGAGTCGGACGTGGCTGAGAGCCTCCCCGAGGCACTCGCTGTCGCCCACCGCCTCGTCGAGGTCGCACGGGCCTGCGACGACGAGCAGGTGCGCCATGGCGGCGCCACGCTCCACGCATCGCTCGACGACCTGGCCATGGTCCTGGACCACGGATTCCTCCAGGTCGGACCTGACACGCGGGTGATCTTCGACCCCTATCGCGACGACCATCGATTCTCGCGCTACTCGTCGCAGGGGCAACGCAGCTGAGGTCGGTCACCCGGGACCTAGGTCCCGCTGGTCCTGGCCTCCCGACGGTGGTCCCCCGCGCCGCACGGGCGTCAGGCTGGAAACCCCTGAACACCTCGGAGACCCCCATGCCCCCCACCCGACCCCATGTCGTCGTCGGCGTGTC
The DNA here is from genome assembly GCA_964428825.1 of uncultured Aeromicrobium sp. Lineage (GTDB taxonomy): Bacteria > Actinomycetota > Actinomycetes > Propionibacteriales > Nocardioidaceae > Aeromicrobium. The sequence continues at coordinate 22,029 of CAYRZN010000020.1, read as the reverse complement.
CGACAAGCAGCCGCAAGCCCTCGAGTTCGGCCTGGCCGAGGCGGCGCGGACGAACGCCGAGCTCGTCGTCGTGCACGCCGCCGGGATGCCGGTCGGCGCGTACGACGCGTACAGCGGGGTGACCGCGATCGGTGCCCTCCGCCAAGCAGGGGAGCTCGTGCTGCAGGCCTCGCGTGATCTCGTCACGGGCCTGATGCCGACGGTGCCGGTGCACTACGTGCTCTCGAGCATGACACCGGCATCGGCGCTCGAGCACGAGGCGCGGGGCGCCCGGCTGATCGTCGTGGGCGCTGACGACGTCGACTGGTTCGACCGCATGCTGGGTGGCGCCGTGGCCGACCACCTGGTCCGCCGCTCGAGCGTTCCGGTCGCGGTGATCCCCGAGCAGGACCCGCCCCCGTCCGGTCACGGCGTCGTGGTGGCCATCGATGGGAGCACCGCTGCCCGCCGGAGAAGGGCGAGGCGTGGTCGATGCCGGCCGTCGTGTGGGGTGGCATCGCCGCCGCCTGCTGCGTCGTCGCCGCGATCCTGTTCTTCTGCCGGGCCTTCCAGGTCACGATCGTGGGCCGGGCCACCGCCTCGTCGGCGCCTGCGGATCGGCGGGAATGAAAGACTGGCGGAGTGGTTAAGGTAGGTGAACCTTCAACTTCTGCGACTGGAGCCAGCATGCGCCCCGTGACCTTCGGGATCGACACCTTCGGCGACGTGCCGGAGGACGACCACGGCAACCTCCTCACCCCGGCGCAGGCCATTCGGCAGGTCGTCGACGAGGCCGTCCTCGCCGACCAGGTGGGCATCGACGTCATCGCGCTCGGCGAGCACCACCGCCCCGAGTACGCGATCTCCAGTCCCGAGACCGTGCTGGCGGGCATCGCGACCCGCACCGAGAACATCACGCTGGCCTCGGGCGTCACGGTGCTCTCGTCCGACGACCCCGTGCGGGTCTTCCAGCGCTTCTCGACCCTCGACGCGCTGTCGAACGGCCGCGCCCAGGTCATCCTCGGGCGCGGGTCGTTCACGGAGTCGTTCCCCCTCTTTGGCTACGACATGGCCCAGTACGACACGCTCTTCGAGGAGAAGGTCGAGCTGTTCGCGAAGCTGCTCGAGGAGGAGCCCGTCACCTGGAGCGGCACGACGCGCGCCGCCCTGCAGGAGGCGGACGTCCACCCCAAGACCGAGTCGGGCCGCCTCGAAACGTGGATCGGCGTCGGCGGTTCGCCGGAGTCCGTGGTCCGCACGGCTCGCTACGGCCTGCCCCTGATGCTCGCCATCATCGGCGGCTCGCCAGCCCGGTTCGCGCCCTACATCGACCTCTACCGACGCGCGACCGCCCAGCTCGGCACGACGGCGCACCCCGTGGGCATGCACTCCCCCGGCTTCGTCGCCGAGACCGACGCCGAGGCGGCGGAGATCGTGTGGCCGCACTTCAAGGAGAACCGGGACCGCATCGGTGCGACCCGCGGCTGGCCGCCCCTGCGTCGCCGTGACTTCGAGTCGGAGATCGCGCACGGGTCGCTGTACCTCGGGTCGCCCGAGACCGTCGCCCAGCGGATCGCCGGGGCGCTGCGCACCCTCGACGTCGGCCGGTTCGACATGATCTACAGCAGCGGCGCGATCCCGGCCTCGGCCCGCCTGCGCAACATCGAGCTCTACGGCACGGAGGTCATCCCCCGCGTCCGCGACCTCCTCGCCGAGGACGCCACAGCGTGACCTCGATCGGCATCCTCGGGGCGGGCAAGGTCGGACTCGTCCTGGCCCGCCTCGCGGTGCAGGCCGGGCACCAGGTGCGCGTCGCGAGCTCCCGGGACCCCTCCGCGATCGCGCTGACCGTCGAGGTGCTCGCGCCGGGTGCCGTGGCCACCGATGCCGCCACAGCCGTCGCGGATGCCGACATCGTCGTCCTCGCCCTGCCGCTCGGCAAGCACGACCGGCTGGATCCCGCGGCACTCTCGGGCACCCTGGTCGTCGACGCCATGAACTACTGGTGGGAGGTCGACGGCCTGCGCGACGACCTCGCGAACCCCAAGACCTCCACGAGCGAGATCGTCCAAGCCCACCTGCCGCGTGCGCGCGTCGTCAAGGCGTTCAACCACATGGGCTACCACGACCTCGAGGACGAGGCACGGCCCTCAGGCGCCGACGGACGCAAGGCCATCGCGGTCGCCGGTGACGAACCGGCCGACGTCGCCGCCGTCGCCGCCCTCGTCGACAGCCTCGGGTTCGACCCCGTGACGATCGGACGCCTGGCCGACGGCGTCAGGCTCGAGCCCGGCACCCCGGCCTTCGGCGCCAACGTGACGGCCGAGGAGCTGCGCGAGCTGACGGCCGCCCGGTAGGGGACCTCTCCCCATCGCGCCGGACCACGGCCGTTCCTACGCTCGGCACCATGACCTCATCGCGCCCCGGCGCTCGCGACATCGACTGGCAGGTCATCGCCGCCTGAGGCGTGCTGGCTAGCCGACCACGTGCCGCAGGATCTCGGCGGCCACGACGTGCGGGCGCAGCTCGGGCACCCAGTGCGAGACGCCCTCGAGCTCGACGTAGCGGAAGTCCGCCTCGACGAACTCCCCGCAGCCGCGGGCGGCCACGGGCCCGATGAAGGCGTCCGCGTCGCTCCAGATGAACGTCGTCGGCACCGTGACCTTCTGCGTCGCACCGAGCGCCCCGCTCATCGCGCGGTACCAGTGCAGCGCCGCGTCGAGCGCGCCCGGCTGGCTCAGGTGACGCACGTAGGTCTCGACGAGGTCGCCCGGGAGCTCGCCGTACACCTCGCGCAGTCGGCGCGCGTCGTCGGCCAGGAGGATCTCGGCCATGTCGGGCGTCCTGCGGAACTCCGCGTAGTAGGACGACATCCGACGCTGCTCAGGGTCGTCGTGGACGGCCCGGCCGTACGAGCCCAGGTGCGGCACCGAGACAGCGGTGAGCGATGCGACGCGATCGGGGTGCGTCGACGCGACGAGCCACGCGACGCTGGCGCCCCAGTCGTGCCCCACCAGGTGGAACGTCGAGGCACCCAGCGCGTCGACCAGGCCGAGCACGTCGTCGGCGAGCTTGTCGGTCGCGTACTCCTCGACCTGCTCGGGTCGCGCACCCGGCGAGTACCCGCGCTGGTCCGGCGCGACGGCCCAGCACCCGGCCTCGGCCAGCATGGGAAGGACCCCGGACCAGCTGGCCGACGTCGCCGGGAACCCGTGCAGGAGCACGACGGGCACGCCGCTGGGTTCTCCCACCTGCCGTGTGTCGAACGTCAGGTCACCGACGCGGACGGGGGCACTCGTGATCTGGGGAGCCATGACGCCACCCTCGCAAAGCGAGGCGTCCGCGTCCACGGGTGCCTCGCGCTCGAGCTCACGACGACGGCGCCGAGGCCGCGGCGAAGCGGGCGGCCAAGTCGGTGCACGCCTCGGCGAGCTGCGGCGGACCGACGACCTCGAACGTGGCGTCGAAGCGCGCGACCTGCGCCGCCACGGCCGTCCACGACCACGCCCCGATCACGACACGACAACGTCCGGGACCGACTTCCTGCACCACGCCGTCGGTGACGAACTCGGCCACGCGCGCCGCCGGCAGGTCGATCAGGACCTCGCCCGTGCACGGCCAGGCGGTGCCGCCCTCGGCACCCCGGAACCGCGCCGTCAGGAAGCTCCTGACGTCGCCCTCCGGCAGCTCCCGTGGCGTGAACCTCGGGCCGTTCGGCACCCGCGGCTCGATCCGGTCGAGCCGAAACGTGCGCCAGTCGTCGCGTTCGAGGTCCCACCCCACGAGGTACCAACGACCGCCGCGCGCCACGACGTGGTGCGGCTCCACCCTGCGCGGTGCGTCGTCGGTCGAGCCGTCGGCACGTCGGTGGTCGAAGCGCACCACCTCGCGTGCGCGGACGGCCCCGCTGACGGCGAGCAGCACGGACGGGTCCACGGCCTGCGCCCCACCCATCGGTGCAGGCACGGTCGCGCCGACGAGCGAGTCGAGGCGGTGCCGCAGCCGGGACGGCATGACCTGACGCACCGTGGCCAGGGCTCGCGACGCGCCGTCGGCGATACCGACTCCCGACAGCGGCGCCAGCTGCAGCGCGACCGCCAGGGCGATCGCCTGCTCGTCGTCGAACAGCAGCGGTGGCAGGTCGACGCCCGCCTCCAACCGGTAACCACCGTGGGGTCCTCGGACCGCGCCGATCGCGTAGCCCAGCTCGCGCAGGTGGTCGACGTCGCGCCGGACGGTGCGCGGGCTGACCTCGAGACGTTCCGCCAGCACGTCGCCGGGCCAGTCACGCCGCGCCTGCAGGAGCGAGAGCAGCGCGAGCATGCGTGCGGACGTGGCAGCCATGGATCACATCCTGTGGCAAGTAGCGGCCAGAACCTGACCGGAACTGGTGGAAACGTGCCACGGGTCGGCGCCACCCCGGCGTCCGCACCCCCGGAGATCGAGGAGCAACCATGACCGTCCAGACCACCCCCCACCTGAACTTCCGCGGCGACGCCCGTGCTGCGCTGGAGCTGTACCAGTCCGTCTTCGGCGGCGACCTCGTCATCGCGACGCACGCCGACACCGGATCGACGGACCCCGCGACGGCGGACCACGTCGCGTGGGGTCAGGTCGCCACCGAGCACGGCTTCCGCGTCATGGCCTTCGACGTCTGGCCGCACCTGGAGTGGCACCCCGGCACCGAGGCATCCTACGTCTCGGTCCGCGGCGACGACGCCGACGAGCTGACGCGGCACTGGGACGGCCTCGCCGCCGGCGCCACGATCCACCAGCCCCTCGAGCCGTCGCCGTGGTCGCCGCTGTACGGCAAGCTGACCGACCGCTTCGGCGTCATGTGGGTGCTCGACATCGCGGTCGCCTACCCGCAGGACTGAACACGGCGGGCCCGGTCGGTCTCGGCCGGGCCCGCTGCACCACACCCCCGCGCGTCGCCCGCCACCGAGCGGGGGGAAACTGGACCGGCATCATCTCGGAGGGAGCCCGATGGGTCGCGTCGCGTGGGCAGCGCTGCTCGCGAACTCGGTGCTCGTGCAGGCCGTGACGTTCCTGCTCCGCCCGGCCAGCACCTACCAGGCCATCGAGCTCGACGTCCCCGGCGGTGCCCTGGGGGCCATCGGTGCGACCTTCGCGATCGTGCCGCTGCTGCTCGCGATCCCTGTCGGCGGTCTCGTCGACCGGCTCGGCGAGAAGCGCCTCATGGTCGGCGGCGCGGTGCTCATGGTCGCGGCGTCGACCGTGTTCCTGACCGCGACCGAGTCCGTCGTGGGGCTGGTCGTCGCCAACGCGCTCCTCGGCGCCGCGCACCTGGCCTGCGTCATCGGTCAGCAGTCGCTCGTGGCCAACACGGCACCTCCCGGTCAGCTCGACGCCCGGTTCGGCTACTACACGTTCATGGCCTCGCTGGGCCAGGCAGCGGGACCCAGCCTGATCGCCGCCGTCGCGGGCACCTCGGTCCAGCCCGACACCCGGCCGATCTTCGTCCTGGCCGTGGCGATGAGCGTCGCGATGCTCGGGACCTCGCTCCTCGTCCCGCTGCGACGGCGGTCTGCGACCGACCGCGCCGAGGCCCGTGGCGGCCTGGTCGGCCTGCTCCGCACGCCCGGCCTGGGCCGCGCGCTCACGACCAGCGCGATCATCCTGTCGGCCGTCGACCTGACCCTGGTGTACCTGCCGGCGCTCGGCGCCGAGCGCGGCCTCACGGCGGCGACGGTCGGCGCGCTGCTGACGGTGCGCGCGGTCTTCTCGATGGCCTCGCGTCTGCTGCTCGGGCGCCTCTCGAACTGGCTGGGGCGGACGCGTCTCATGGCGACGTCGATCGTCGTCACGGCGGCGGCGCTCGTGGTGTGCGCGGTGCCGCTGCCCCTGCCCGTGCTGCTGGTCGTCGTCGCGATGCTCGGCCTCGGGCTCGGTGTCGGCCAGCCCCTCACGATGTCGTGGCTGACCGAGCAGGCTCCTCCGACCCAGCGCGGCACGGCCCTGTCGCTGCGGCTCGCCGGCAACCGCGTGGGCCAGGTCGTGATCCCCACGGCCCTGGGCGTGGTTGCCGTGGGAACCGGCGCTCCCGGCGTGCTCGCTGCGACCGGCGTCGCCGTCGGCGCCTCGGGTCTCCTCCTGCGCGGGTTCAGCATCGACCGCCGCCCCGACCCCGACTGATTGCCGTCAGGTGGGGGGCGTGAGGAGCGGGGCGGCGAAGAACGCGCGTTCGTGGCGGGCCGAGGCGGCGAAGGCCTGCCACATCGACTCACGCTCCTCGGGCGAGACGGCGCCTGCGACCTGCTCCGTGATCGCGCGGGCCCTGTCGGCGGCCTCGGCGAAGGCCGGGTTCCCGTAGGTGAGGAGCCACTCCCGGTACGGATGCTCGTCGGTCACCGCGGCCGCCAGGCGCGCGCCGATGTCGGCGTACATCCAGTAGCACGGGAGCACCGCCGCGACCGCCGCCGCGTAGCCCGACGCGACGGCGTCCCGCAGGTGCTCGACGTAGGCGAGCGTCGCCGGCGCGGGATCGACCCGGCCGCCACCGGTCCACTGCTGGTGCAGGCGGAGCTCCTCCTCCAGGCACTCGGCGGAGCCCGCCGCCCAGAACGCCGCCTCCGCCGGGTCGTCGGCGAGCTCGGCCGTGCGGGCGAGCACCTCGGCGTAGGCGTGCAGGTACTCGGCGTCCTGAGCGAGGTACCACCCGAAGGCCTCCCGCGGGAGCGTGCCCGCGGCCAGTCCCGCGACGAACGGATCGGAGTCGGTGCCGTCGCGGACCTCCGCGATCCGCTCCCACCAGTCGGCCGTCACGCTGGTGACCAGGCCGCCGCGGTCCCACAGGCCGGCGAAGTGGCTCACCGGCCCGTGTCCCTGGCCGACCTCGAGCGCGGCTCCGTGGCGCAGGCTCTCGGTGAGCCACTGCTTCGACCGGTCGATGCTCGCGAGCCAGTCCCCCGCCCCGGCGAGGAGCGCGGCCCCCTGCCACGTCGCCACGGCCGACGACAGCGAGCACCCGGTGCCGTGCGTCGCCGTCGTGTCGACCCGGGGGGCGACGAGCTGGCGCACGCGTTCCGGCGCAGCAGCGTCGATGAGCGCGTCGCGCACGAGGTCGCCGTCGAGGTGACCGCCCTTGGCCAGCACCGCGACACCGAACCGCTCCGAGACGGCCCGTGCCTGCGCGACCACGCCGTCCCACGCCGTGGCCGGGTCCACGTCGGCGAGCACCGCCAGCTCCGGCACGTTGGGCGTGATCAGGTCGGCCGCCGGGAGCAGGTCGCGCATGGACTGCTCGGCCTCGGCGACCAGTAGGCGGTCGCCGCTCGTCGCGACCATGACGGGGTCGAGCACGACGACCGGTGGACGCACCCGGCTCAGCCAGGCCCGGACGACCTCGATCGTGGCGACGTCGCCGAGCATGCCGATCTTGACCGCGTCGATCACGACGTCGTCGCTCACCGCGTCGAGCTGCTCCCGCAGGAACGCGGCAGGCGGCGTGTGCACGGCGCGGACGCCCTGGGTGTTCTGCGCGACGAGCGCGGTCACGACGGCCATGCCGTACCCACCGTTCGCCGCGATGCTCTTGAGGTCGGCCTGGATGCCGGCACCACCCGTCGGGTCGGTGCCGGCGATCGACAGGACGCGGGGGACGGGGGTACCGGGACGAGTCATGAGGTGGGTCCTCTCCACGCGGAGACGTAGGCGCGGGCCGCGGCGGCGGGATCGGCCGCGCCGCAGATGCCGGAGACGACCGCGACCCCGGCGAGGCCTGAGCCGCGCAGCGCCTGGGCGTCGGCGGTCGTGACACCACCGATCGCGACGGCCGGGACGGGCGAGAGCGCGACGCGCGCCCGCATCCCGTCGCGACCCAGTGCTGCTGGTGCATCGGGCTTGGTCGGCGTGCCGTGCAGGGCCCCGATGCCGACGTGGTCGACGACCGACGGGTCGACGGCGACCAGCTCCGCAGGGGTCGCAGCACTGAGGCCGAGCAGCGCGTCGGGACCGATCGCGGCGCGTACCTGCGAGGCCGGCGCGTCGTCCTGGCCCACGTGGACGCCGGCCACGGCGATGCCGTCGGCTCGCGCCGCGAGGAAGGCCTCGACGTCGTCGTTGACGACGAGCGGCACGCCCGGCGGAAGGACGGCGGCGACCGATCCGAGCAGGTCCACCAGCTGCTGGATCGAGGCGTGCTTCTCACGTACCTGGACCATCGTGACGCCTCCGGCGACCCCCGCCGCCACGACGGCCGGCACCGTGTGACCCGCGGCAGCGGCGATGGCCGAGTCGGTCACGAGGTAGACCGCGAGATCGCTCGTCACGACAGCCGGGCGCGGGCGCGGAGGTCGTCGGCCGAGACCGCGGCCAGCGCGTCGAGGAACGCGACCGCGAACGATCCCGGACCCGCCGCCCGTTCGGCCGCCAGCTCGGCGGCGACCGTGTAGGTCGTGACCGCCGCGACCGTGGCCACGAACGGGTCGTCCTCGACCGCGGCGAAGGCGGCCATGACGGCGCCGAGCGCGCACCCGCCCCCCGTGACCTTCGTCAGCAGCACGTCGCCGTTCGCGACCCGAGCGGTCCGGATGCCGTCGGTCACGAGGTCGATCGGGCCCGAGACCGCAACGACCGTGCCAGCCGACCGCGCGAGATCGCTCGCGACCTCGGCGGCGGCGTCGACCTCGTCGAGGGCGTCGACCCCGCGCCCTCCGGAACCCGCCTCGGCGAGCGCGAGGATCTCCGAGGCGTTGCCGCGCACGACCGTGGGGCGCGTGTCGCGCAGCCGGTGTGCCAGCTCCGTGCGGACGGGGAGCACGCCGATCGCCACGGGGTCGAGCACCCAGGGGGTCCCGGCGTCGCTGGCCGCCGTCACGGCGGCCTCCATCGCAGCGCGCTGCTCGGCGTGCGGCGTGCCGAGGTTCACGAGCAGCCCGCCCGCGACGCCCGCGAAGATCCCGGACTCCTCCGGGATGTCGACCATGGCCGGCGCGGCGCCCACCGCGAGCAGTGCGTTGGCCGTGAAGTTCACGACCACGTCGTTGGTGAGGCAGTGGACGAGCGGACCCTCGGCGCGCACGCGGTCGAGCGCGGCGATCGAGGACCCGAGCAGGTCGGCATCGGACGGACGGGCCGAGGCAGAGGACGACGTCATCTGGGGACATCCCTTCGCTAGTACGAGCTAGAGCAGGTTGTGCGGGTGTGTTCTCAGCCCCAGCGGGGCACCCCGTGTCTGGTCGTCAGGCTAGCCGACGGCACACCTCCCCGCCCACGGGGTGGTGGCGCACTACCGTGGAGCCATGACTGGCGTCCGGATCCCGTGGTGGCCGGCCTTCGGCGTGGTCGCGGTGCTGCACGTCGCACTGCTGGCGGCCCAGGTCGAGCCCTGGGACAGCGTCACGAAGTGTCTGGCGGCTCCGCTGCTGATCGGCTGGGTCCTGACCTCCGGAGCTCCGCGGATCCTCGCGCTCGCCCTGCTGTTCTGCCTCGGCGGTGACGCCCTGCTCGAGCTCGACGGCCTGTTCCTGGCCGGCATGGCGTCGTTCGCGGTGGCGCACGTCTGCTTCATCTCGTGGTTCGTCAGCCACGGCGCCGTCGCGCGGTTGCGGGCGCGGCCCGTGATCGTGGTCGTGCTCGCTGCGGCGGCCGTCGTGCTCGTCGCTCTCGTGTGGGGCGGCATCGACGACCCCGTCGTGCGAGCCGTCATCCCCGTCTACGCCCTGCTGCTGTCGGGCACCGCCGCGACGGCCCTCGCGACCGATCGGGTCGCCGGGGTCGGAGCCCTGCTGTTCCTGGTCTCGGACGCGGTGATCGCGCTGACCCAGTTCGACCGCGTGCCGAGCACCACGGCGAGCCACGTCGCGATCATGGTGCTCTACCTCGCCGCGATCGCCCTGCTGACGATCGGTGGCGCGCGCCTCGCCGGCACCGGCATCCGCACCGGCGCCCTGGCCCCCGAACCGGCACCGTGACGGACGAGCCCTCCTCCTCCGACCGGGTCTACCGCGGGATCGTCCGTGTCGTGGCCGGGCTGTTCCGACTTCAGGGGTACCGCTTCGACGTGCAGGGCACCGAGCACCTGCCCACCACGGGCGCCGCTGTGCTCGCCGCGAACCACAACAGCCTCCTCGACTTCACCCTCGTGGGCCGCGCGGCGCGACCGCGCGGACGCTTCGTGCGGTTCATGGCCAAGCGATCGCTGTTCGGCCGGGGACCCGTGGGATGGGGCATGAGGCGGATGGGCCACATCCCGGTCGACCGGACCTCGGGGGCCGTGGCCTACCGACGTGCCCGGCGGTGGCTCGAACGGGGTGACGTCGTGGGCGTCTTCCCGGAGGCAACGATCAGCCGTTCCTGGCTCGTCAAGCCCCTGCGGCGCGGCGCGGCCGCGCTCGCGCTCGAGACCGGCGTGCCGATCGTCCCGGTCGTGACCTGGGGCGGGCACCGGATCCTGACGGTCGACGGCCGTCGGAGCCTGCGGCGGCGGATCGCCGTCACGATCCGGGTCGGCGAGCCCCTGACCCCGGTGCCGGGCGAGGGCGTCGCCGACCTGACCAACCGCCTCCACCACGCCCTGACCGAGCTGCTCGACGCGGCGATGGACGCCTATCCCGACGAGCCCCGCGACGACGAGGACCGCTGGTGGCTCCCCCACGACCGGGGCGGCAGCGCACCCGATCCGGAGACCGCCCACGCGCTGGACGTCGCCGCGGTCGCCCGCATCGGCGACAGTCTGGAGTAGGGCTCAGGCGCTGCGGAGGTCGCTCACGGCCGTGGCGAGCGGCCAGCCCGCCGGGTCGTCGAGCGACCGACCGTGGTCGATCGCCCACCGGTTCCAGTTCTCGGCCTTGGCCGAGAACCACCGCTGCTGCTGGGTCATGAGCTGGCGCCCCGTGAGGTCGGCGATCTGCGGGTTGCGTGCGGCCTGCACGCGCGCGACCTCGAGCGCGGCGCGGGCGTCGGCGTTGGCCTCGTGCGCTGCGTCGAGACGCACGCCGAGCCGTTCCGCGACGTCGACGAGGCGACGCTGGCCGCGACGACGTGGCGCCAGGCCCCAGTCGACGAGGTAGGGATCGACGACCACGAGCCGCCACCAGTCGGGCTCGGCGACACCGTGACGCCGGCACTCGGCCGCGAGCATCGTGAGGTCGTAGGACGCGTTGAACACGACGAGCGGCACCCCGCGGTCGACCAGGCGGTCGACCCACCGGGCCACGACCGCGATGGCGACGACCGACGAGGGCGCACCCTGCAGGGCTGCGGCGTCGAGGCCGTGGATCGAGGAAGCTGCCGGAGGCACGGGGACGCCCGGGTCGACGAGACCGTCGTGCGCCTCCTCGTCGGTGAGCAGCGCGAAGCTGACGACGCGATCGCGGAGCGGGTCGACCCCCGTGGTCTCGAAGTCGAGCGCGGCGAGCGGCCCGTCGTGCCAGCGACGCTCGGCCACCGGCGCAGACGCACGGGTGAAGAACGGGACCTGCCCCGAGCGGTCGCCGACCTGGTCACCGCTCATGCCGAATCCTGCGTTTTCCATCGCGCCTCCCACGTCTGGGCGTCACGCTAGTGCGCAGGACCGACACGATCCGCCCCGACACGCACCCCGCAGCTCGAGCAAAACTGGTACGGTTGTCCAACTACACTCCACCCCTTTTCATCGCCCGGGAGGCGTCGTGCGCAGGACCAGGTTCACCGGAGCACTCACGCTCGTCACCGGCGCCGGCAGCGGCATCGGGCGGGCGACCGCTCTGCTCGTCGCCGAGCGCGGTGGGCGCCTCGTGCTCACCGACATCCAGGCTGACGGGCTCGACGGCACGATCGCCCTGCTGGACCAGGCCGGTCACGCCGACGCCGTGGCGCACCACGAGGCCCTCGACCTGACCGACGCCGACGCCGTGGTCGCCTTCGCGGATCGTACGCACGAGGCGGTCGGCTCGGTCGACGTCGTGATGAACGTCGCGGGCATCTCGACGTGGGGACGCATCCAGGACCTCGAGCTCGCCCACTGGCGGCGAACCGTCGAGGTCGACCTCATGGGCCCCATCCACGTCATGCACGCGTTCGTCCCGGCCATGATCGAGGCCGGTCGCGGCGGACACGTCGTCAACGTGAGCTCGGCCGCCGGCCTGTTCGGCCTGCCCCTGCACGCGCCCTACAGCGCCGCCAAGTTCGGGCTGAGAGGCGTCAGCGAGGTCCTGCGCTTCGACCTCGCCGCGCACGACATCGGGGTGACGCTGGTGTGCCCGGGCGCCGTCGCCACCCCGCTCGTCGGCACGGTCGACATCGTGGGCGTCGACCGCACCGACCCCCGCGTCGTCAAGGCCGTCAGCGGGTTCGAGAAGCACGCGGTCAGCCCCGAGAAGGCCGCCGAGGCCATGATCCGCGGGGTCGAGAAGGGGCGCCACACGGCCTTCACCTCGGCCGACATCCGCTTCGGCTGGTACGCCCAGCGGTACTTCCCGATCGGCTACTCGGTCTTCATGCACGTCATGAACCGGGCGGTCCACAAGATGCTGCTGCGGGTCGAGCGCGAGCCGCGCACCGACCTGGCACCGGCCGACACACCGCCGCAGGACGTCGGCGCCGCCTGACGGCAACGCCCGTCGGTCAGCCCTCGGCGAGGACGGCGACGAGCTCGCGCACAGCCCGCCCGTAGCCCGCCACGCCCTCGCCCACCACGACGACCGACGCAACGTCGCTCAGGTAGGAGTGGTGCCGGAAGCTCTCGCGCGCGTGGACGTCGGACACGTGGACCTCGGCGAACGGCAGCGCGACCCCCGTCAGCGCGTCGCGCAGCGCGACGGACGTGTGGGTCAGCCCGCCGGGATTGATGACGATCCCGGCAGCGGTCGACCGTGCGGCGTGGATCGCGTCGATCAGGACACCCTCGTGGTTGCTCTGAAGGGTGTCGACCGTGAACCCGAGCTCGGCGGCAGTGCTCGTCACGAGCGCCACGACGTCGTCGAGCGTCTCGGACCCGTAGATCGCGGGCTCGCGCGTGCCGAGCAGGTTCAGGTTCGGACCGTTGAGCAGCAGCAGCGAAGGCACGCGTTCACGGTAGCGGCCCGGCAGGGGTGCCGGGCCCTGGGCGGCGAGATCAGGCAGGGGTGCCGGGCCCTGGGCGGCTAAGGAAGCACAGCGCCGAGCCGCTCGCAGGCCTCGGCCAGGACTTCCGGCGTCGTCGCGTAGTTGAGGCGCGCGAAGTCCGGTCCGCCACCCGCACCGTGCCCGCGGAACGGTGAGCCGACGCCGAGGGCGACCCCCGCGCGCTCGCGCAGCACCTCGGCCGCCTCGCCACCGAGCCCGTACGCCGCCAGGTCGAGCCAGGCGAGGTAGGAGTCGTCGCCCATCACGACGGTGGCGCGGGGCAGGTGCTGGGCGAGGAGGTCCGTCACGATCCGGCGGTTCTCGGCCAGGTCGGCTCGCACGCCCTCGAGCCAGTCGAGGCCCTCGGTCAACGCGGCGACCTGGACCCGCGCCCCCAGGTGGCTCACGCCGTGGGAGACGAGCGGCGGGAGGTCGCCCACGGTGCCGGCCGCCTCCTCGCCGGCGAGCAGGAGGGCCGCCTTCACGCCCGCCAGGTTCCACGCCTTCGAGGCCGAGGTCACGACGAACGCATCCTCCGATCCCGGCACGGACAGGTAGGGGACGAACCGCACCGGATCGGCGAGCGGGGCGTGGATCTCGTCGACCACGACCCGGACGTCGTGCCGTCGCGCGATCTCCGCGACGCGCACGAGCTCAGGTCGGCTCGGGGCCATCGAGGTGGGGTTGTGCGGATTGCACAGCAGGAGCGTCGCGCGACCGGCATGGGCGGCGAAGGCCTCGTCGAGCCGGTCGAGGTCGAGAGTCCAGTCCGGGCCGAGCGGCACGTCGACCTGGCGCGCTCCGACGAGGGCCACGGCATCGAAGAACGGCGGGTAGACCGGTGGGGTCACGACGACCACGTCACGGCGTGTCAGGCGCAGGGCCTCGACGACCCCCGTCATGACGTCGGCAACCGGCAGGGCGAGACCGGGCTCCCAGGCCCAGCGGCCCCGCGCGAACGTTCGGAACGCCTCGGCCAGCGCACCGTCCTCCGTGGGGTACCCGAGGTCGCCCGAGCTGGCCACGTCCTGGAGCACCCGGGTCACCGCCGGGGCGAGCGGTGCATCCATCTCGGCGACCCACAGCGGCAGCACGTCGGGGCCGTACGCCGACCACTTCAGGCTCGTCCGGGCCCGGAGGTCCTGCAGGGACAGCTCACGCAGGGGTCGCATGCCGCCATCGTCCCGCAGGGACGCGCATCGGGCACCACGACGGTCCCCGCGACGGGCGGCCACGCGAACCGTCCCGGTAGACTGGTCGTCGGATGATCACCCTGCTGACTGCGCACCTCATTGCCGCAGCGGGTGCCCCTGCCCTGGTCAGACTTCTTGATCGTCGGGCCTTCCTGGTGCTCGCCCTGGTGCCCGCAGCCTGCTTCGCGTGGCTGCTCCCCCAGGTCGTCGCGGGCGACATCGTGACGCAGGACGTCGAGTGGGTGCCCGGCCTCGGTCTGGACATCTCGCTGCGACTGGGCGAGATCAGCGGCCCGTTCTCACTGCTGGTCACTGGGGTCGGCGCGCTCGTGCTGTTCTACTGCGGGTGGTACTTCAAGCCCGGCGACACCGAGATCTGGCGCTTCAGCGCGGTCTTCACGGCCTTCGCGGGGGCGATGCTCGGCCTCGTCCTGTCCGACAACGTCTACCTGCTCTACGTGTTCTGGGAGCTCACGACGGTCCTGTCGTACCTGCTCGTGGGTCACAACCCCGAGCGTCGCGCCAACCGCCGTGCCGCGATGAACGCGCTGCTCGTCACGACGCTCGGCGGCCTGGCGATGCTTGCGGGTCTGGTGATCCTGCACCTCACGTCGGGCACACCCCTGCTCAGCGAGATCGTCGCGAACCCGCCCGAGCCCACCACCACGGTCCAGGTCGCCGTCGCGCTCGCGCTCGTCGGCGCCGTCTCGAAGTCGGCCCTCGTGCCGTTCCACTTCTGGCTGCCCGGAGCGATGGCGGCGCCCACCCCGGTCAGCGCATACCTCCATGCCGCCGCCATGGTGAAGGCCGGCATCTTCCTCGTGGCGGTGCTCGCGCCGGCCTACGCCGACCTCGCGTGGTGGCGCCCGGTCCTCGTGACGCTCGGCCTCGTCACGATGGTCATCGGCGGCCTGCGTGCGCTGCGCCAGTACGACGTCAAGCTGCTGCTCGCCTATGGCACGGTCAGCCAGCTCGGCTTCCTGACCCTGATCGCCTCGATCGGCACGCGCTCGGCCGCCGTCGCGGGGCTGGCGATGGTCGTCGCGCACGCGCTCTTCAAGTCCACCCTGTTCCTGGTGGTCGGCATCATCGACCGCAGTGCGGGCACCCGCGACCTGCGCGACCTGTCCGGGCTGTGGCGTCTGCTGCCGTGGCCGTTCGCGGCGGCCGTCGTCGCCGGCGCCTCGATGGCCGGCATCCCCCCGGCCTTCGGCTTCGTCGCGAAGGAGGCCGTGCTCGCGTCGATCGAGGACCTCGGCTCCGACACCGGCGCGGCCTGGGGGGCCGTGGCGCTCGGCGGCATCGTGGTCGGCACGATCCTCACGGTCGCGTACACCGCCCGGTTCGTGTGGGGCGCCTTCGCCACCAAGGCCGACGTCCCGCCCTGCGACATCATGCGCCGGTCCCCGTGGTTCGTCGTCGCGCCGGTCGTCCTGGCCACCGCCTCGATCGTCGCCGGCTTCGCGGGCCCCTGGTTCACCGACATCCTCGGCCGCGCCGGCGAGGCGTACCCGACGGGAGCCCACGAGCTCGAGCTCACGCTGTGGCACGGGGTCAACCTGCCGTTACTGCTCTCGCTCACCACGATCGTCCTCGGCATCGCACTGTTCGTGGCCCGCCGCCCCGTCGCGGCCGCCCAGCACGCCCTGACCGACCGCCTCCCGATGCCCGATGCGGAGCAGGCGTACTACGCGGCAGTGCGGGGCGTCGAGCGCGTGTCGATCGAGCTCACCGGGCGGGTCCAGCGAGGCTCCCTGCCGTTCTACCTCGGCACGATCATCGTGGTGCTGGCCCTGGTACCCGGCTCGATGCTCATCCGGGCCTTCGCGCTCCGCGAGGGCGAGCTGCGCCTCGACTTCGCCGACCGGCCCGCCCAGGTCGTCGTCGTGGCGCTCGTGGTCGTGGCGGCGATCGCCGCGGTGCGGTCACGCCGCCGTCTGCGTGCAGTGCTGCTCGTGGGAGTCACGGGCTACGGCACGGCCATGCTGTTCGTGCTGCACGGCGCCCCCGACCTCGCCCTGACCCAGGTCCTCGTCGAGACCTTCCTGCTCGTCACGTTCGTCCTGGTCCTGCGCCGGCTCCCCCCGTTCTTCTCCGAGCGCCCGTTCACGGCCGACCGCTGGGTGCGCGTCACGGCCGGCCTCGTCGTGGGCGGCGTCGTGGCGGGCCTCGCCCTGCTCACGGCCGCCTCCCGCACGGCCGAGCCGATCGGGCCCCGGTTCGCCGAGCCCGCCGTGAGCTACGGCGGCGGCTACAACATCGTCAACATCACGCTGGTCGACATCCGCGCCTGGGACACCCTCGGCGAGCTCTCGGTCCTGGTCGTCGCAGCCACGGGTGTCGCGAGCCTGATCCACCTGCTGACCGACCGGGCCGAGCGCATCACCCGCGTGCCGGCCGGGTCGGGCTCGCAGCGGTGGCTCCAGCGGGTCGAGTCCGTGCGCTCCGCGCGCCGCTCGGTGGTCTTCGAGGTCGTGACCCGGCTGGTCTTCCACGCCGTGATCATCTACTCGATCTACATCATGCTCGTGGGCCACTACGAGCCCGGCGGAGGCTTCGCCGGCGGACTCATCGCCGGCCTCGCGCTCATGGTGCGGTACCTCGTCGGCGGCCGCAAGGAGCTCGACGCCGCCGCCCCCGTCGACGCCGGACTCGTGCTCGGGCTCGGCCTGGCCGTGGCCGCGCTCGCCGGCCTGCTCCCGACCCTGCTCGGCGGCGGGGTGCTGCAGAGCGCCATCGTCGACGTGCCGCTCGGCCCCCTCGGCGAGCTTCACCTGGTCACCTCAGTGTTCTTCGACATCGGCGTCTACCTCGTCGTGATCGGCCTGGCCCTCGACGTGCTCCGCAGTCTCGGCGGCGGCATCGACCAGCACGTCGCCGACGAGGACCAGGCGGTGGGCGTGTGAGCACCGTGCGCACGACCCCGACGACCGAGGAGGCCGCCCGATGAGCGTGGACCTCGCCCTGATCATCGCGATCGGGGTGCTCGTGGCGTGCGGCACCACCTTGGTGCTGGAGCGCAGCCTCACGCGCATCCTGGTGGGCTTCGTCCTGCTCGGCAACGGCGTCAACCTGTTCTTCATCGTGGCGTCCGGGCCGCCCGGCGCCGCCCCCATCGTGGGTGCCTCCGACGAACGCATGGCCGACCCGCTGCCCCAGGCCATGGCACTCACGGCCATCGTCATCACCCTCGGCGTCACCGCGTTCGGGCTCGCGCTGGCCTACCGGACGTGGCAGCTCGAGGGGCACGACGACGTGCAGGACGACGTCGAGGACGCCCTCGTCATCCGGCGTGCCGAGCGCGACGACATGTCGGCCAGCTTCGACGAGGTCGACGAGTCGCTCCCCGAGGAGGAGGGCGCCGACCTCCCCTCGGTCGACGACGAGGTCACGCGGGAGAACGACGAGGACCACGCGAGCCCCGATGACGAGGACCCCCGCCGATGAACCACCTCGCGAGCCAGCTCGTGCTGGTGCCGGTCATCCTGCCGCTGCTCGGCGCGGGCCTCTGTCTGGCGTTCGGTCGGTCGGCCCGGGCCCAGCGCATCATCAGCATCGTCACGCTGTCGATCGTGGTCGTCGCCGCCGGCGCCCTGCTCTGGCGCGCCGATCACTTCGGACCCCAGGCCGTCAACGTCGGCGGGTGGCCCGCCGACCTCGGCATCAGCCTCGTGGCCGATCGCCTCTCGGCGCTGCTGCTCGTGGTCTCCACCGTCGTGACGCTGTCGGTGCTGTTGTACTCCTTCGGCCAGGGCATCGTCGAGTTCGGCCGCGACACCCCGCTGTCGGTCTTCCACCCCACGTTCCTCGTGCTGAGCGCGGGCGTCTCGGCGGCCTTCCTGTCGGCCGACCTGTTCAACCTGTTCGTCGGCTTCGAGATCCTGCTGGCCGCGAGCTACGTGCTGATCACGCTCGGCGGCACGGAAGCACGGGTCCGAGCGGGCACGATCTACGTCATCGTCAGCCTGATCTCCTCGGTGCTGTTCCTGATCTCGATCGCCGCGGTCTACGCCGCCACCGGCACGGTCAACCTCGCGGCCCTGCCGGAGCGCATCGCGGCACTGCCCGAGCCGTTGCAGCTCGTGCTGCAGCTCATGCTGCTGCTGACGTTCTCGATCAAGGCGGCGGTGTTCCCGCTGTCGGCCTGGTTGCCGGACTCCTACCCCACCGCCCCGGCACCGGTCACGGCCGTCTTCGCCGGGTTGCTGACCAAGGTCGGCATCTACGCGATCATCCGCGTGCAGACCACGGTGTTCCCCGACCAGCCCCTGCGCACACTCCTGCTGTGCGCGGCGATCCTCACGATGGTCGTGGGCATCCTCGGCGCGGTCGCGCAGTCCGACATCAAACGTCTGCTGTCGTTCACGCTCGTCAGCCACATCGGCTACATGCTCTTCGGCATCGCCCTCGCGAGCGAGGCGGGCTACGCGGGCGCGATCTTCTACGTCGTGCACCACATCACGGTCCAGACGGCCCTGTTCCTGGTCGCGGGGTTGATCGAGTACCGCACCGGCACCACCCAGCTGGACCGACTCGGCGGGCTGGCGCGCGCAGCACCGGTCCTGGCCGTCCTGTTCTTCGTCCCCGCCATGAACCTGGCCGGCATCCCGCCGTTCTCGGGCTTCCTCGGCAAGCTGGCCCTGATCCAGGCCGGCACCGAGTCGGGCGACTGGCTCGCCTACACCGGCGTCGGCGCCGGCCTGGCCGTGAGCCTGCTGACGCTCTACGCCGTCGCGAAGGCGTGGAACCGCGCCTTCTGGCAGCCGCGCGACGAGCACGTCGACGACGACGTGCCGTCGACGGGCGCCCTGCACCCGGGGCAGAACACCGTCACCGAGGACAAGGTCCTGCGGCTCCCCCGCGGCATGGCCCTGCCCACCCTCGCGCTCGTGACGTTCTCGGTGGCGCTCACCGTGGCGGCCGGACCGCTCGTGGGCGTCAGCCAGCGGGCGGCCGACGAGCTCCTCGAGCGCACGCCGTACATCGACGCCGTGCTGGGTGACGTGCCGTGATCCGCTGGACCGCCGTCCTCGGCCTGACCCTGCTGTGGCTCCTGATGTGGGGCGACGTGACCCCCGTCCTCGTGGTGGGCGGCCTGCTCGTCTCGCTCGTGGTGCTCGTGGTCTTCCCGTTCCCGAAGGCCGACTGGGGCGGTTCGTTCCGCCCGTGGCCGTTCGTGGTGCTGGTTTCGCGCTTCGCGTTCGACCTCGTGGCCGCCAGCTTCCAGGTCGCGTGGCTCGCCGTGCGTCCGCGCCCCCTCGGACGCAGTGCCGTCATCCAGGTCCAGCTCCACACCCGGTCCGACCTCCTGCTCGTGCTGACCGGCGAGCTCGTCTCGCTCGTGCCGGGCAGCCTCCTGATCGAGCTCGACGCCGACCGGGGCATCGTCACGCTCCACGTCCTCGACGGCGACCAGGACCTCGCGCGGGTCGAGGCCCAGGTCCTGGCGCAGGAACGACGCGTCATCGCCGCCCTCGGTTCCCGGGCCGAGCGTGACGCCTACTGCTCGGGCACCCCCTCGAGCGCACCGGAGGTGACCCCGTGACCGCGGTCGGCATCGTCTGCATCGGCCTGCTCGCCGTGACGGGCACCCTGTGCCTGGTCCGCATCGTGCGTGGCCCCACCACGCTCGACCGCACCGTGGCGGCCGACGTGTTCGTGGCCGCGACCTCGGGGGCGATCGGCATCGAGGCCGCGATCGGTCGTCACACCACGACGCTGCCGATCATCGTCACCCTGGCCCTCGTCGGCTTCCTCGGCTCGGTCAGCATCGCGAGGTTCGCCGCGCGCGACGACGGACCGTCGGAGCGCACCGCCCGTGATCGGAAGGGACGCTCATGATCGATGTCGTCGCCGGCATCTTCCTCGTCACGGGCGCTGTGCTCGCCCTCGCGGCCGCGATCGCCCTCGTGCGGTTCCCCGACGTGTTCTCGCGCATGCACGCCGCCACCAAGCCTCAGACGCTCGGGCTCATCTGCATCCTCGTGGGCCTGGCCCTGCGCCTGCAGTCGGTGGCCGCCCTCACCACGATCGTGCTGATCATCGCCTTCCAGCTGCTCACCGCGCCCGTCGCCTCGCACATGGTCGGCCGGGCCTCGCACCGCATCGGCCTGCTGGACCCCGATCGGCTCTCGCGCAACGACCTCGACGACTGACCTACTTGACGAACTTGCTGGTGGAGCGGTCCTTGAGCGGCTTGCCGTCGGTCTGGCAGGTCGGGCAGTACTGCAGCGAGGAGTCGGCGAAGACGACCTCCGCGACCGTGTCGCCGCACACGGGGCACGCCTCGCCAGCGCGCCCGTGGACGCGCATGCGGGTGCGCTTGTCGTCCTTGAGCTCGGCCGGCGGCTTGCCGTGTGCCTCCGCGAGGGCCTCGGTGAGCACGTCGTGGATCGCGGCGGCCAGACGCGCCACCTCGTCGTCGCTGAGCGACTCGGCGATCGCGAACGGCGACAGCCTCGCGGCGTGCAGGATCTCGTCGCTGTAGGCGTTGCCGATGCCGGCGAGGATCTTCTGGTCGCGCAGGAGGCGCTTGACCTGCATGCGCCGCTGCAGCAGCGGGCGCAGCTCGAAGCCCTCCGCGAGCGGGTCGGGGCCGAGGGCCGCGATGCCCGGCACGTCGGCGGGGTCGCGCACGACGTAGACCGCGAGGCCCTTGCGGGTGCCGGCCTCGGTGAGGTCGAAGCCGCTCGTGGGCCCGTCGCCGTGGTCGAGCCTCACGCGCAGGGCGATAGGTCCGGGACCCATCTTGACCCGCTTCGGGGCGAGGTTGTCGGACCAGCGGATCCACCCGGCCTTGGCGAGGTGGATGACCAGGTGCAGGCCGTCGACGTCGATGTCGATGAACTTGCCGTGCCGGTGGATGCCGGTGACCGTGAGGCCCAGCAACGCGTCCGGCGGCGGGTCGAAGGTCTTCAGCACCGCGAAGGAGGCCGGTTCGACTCCGGCCACGACGGCGCCGACCATGCGGGCGCGCAGGTCGGCGACGAGCGCGTCGACCTCGGGCATCTCCGGCATGGCTCCATCATGGCGCGCGCCACCGACCTCTGCCCAGCCTCCGTGCCGAGCCGGGCGGTGAGTGTCCCACCTTTCCCGCTCCGGGCGGTGAGTGTTCCACCGTCTCGGCCGTCACACGGTGGATCACTCATTGCCGTGCGTGGAAGACTCACCGCCCCCCGGGCCACTGCGTCCCGGTACGTGGAAGACTCACCGCCCCCGGCTCAGTCGACGGTGGTGAAGAACCCCTGCATCCCGGGCCACGTGGTGCGGGCGGCGGCACGGCCGGTGAGCACGCCGAGATGACCACCCGGCGCTTGCAGCAGCTGGGCGCGCGGCGCGCCGGTGACGAGGTCGAGCAGGTGCTCCACGGCCGGCAGGGGCGCCAACGTGTCGTTGAGCCCCGCCACCACGAGCACCGGCACGTCGATGTCGGCCAGCTGCACGGCGCGACCGCCGAGCTGCATCGTGCCCGTCGCGAACTCGTTGGTGCGCATCACGACGTGGTACAGCTGCCCGAACGTGCGGCCCGGGTAGGCGTACATGCTGCTCATGAACCGGTCGACGGCCTCGAGCTGGGCGAGGAAGTCCCGGTCGTCGGCGTGCGTCAGCATCGAGATCGGCTTCGTCAGGTACTTGTCGGCCGCCGAGAGCTGGAAGCCCCACTTGGTCAGCGGTGCCGGCACGCCACCGAGGGCGCGGTACGCGGGCCCCACGAGACCGCCCAGCACACGATCGACCGGGCGCGCGAGCGCCAGCAGGGGCACCTGGCGCAGGTCGAAGGGGCTCGCGACCGCGGTGACCGAGGCGATCA
>CAYRZN010000019.1:0-23048 GCA_964428825.1 uncultured Aeromicrobium sp. | reverse complement strand
TCCGACGAGCGCCGTCAGCACGATCACGGCGAGGTTCACGAGGTCCACCGCACGCTCGCGCGCTGGGACCCGAGGTCGAGGTCACCGTCGTCGGTCGCGATCGCGACCTCCACGAGGTCGCCGTCCTGCAGGTAGCGCGGGTTCTTGGCCTGCTTCTTGAAGAAGATGCGCCACTTGGTCGCCGGCGGCAGGAGCGAGCCGATGATCTCGATCGGCTTGGGCGGCGCGCTCAGTGCGGTGCCGACCGGGGTGCCCGTGAGCAGCAGGTCGCCGGGCGCGAGCTGCTGGAACCGGGCGAGGGCCCGGAACGCCTCGAGCGGGCCGTAGATGATGTCGGAGGCCAGCTCGTCCTGGCGCAGCTCGCCGTTGACCCACAGCCGCAGGCGCAGCTCGGGGAACCGGGCGAGCTCGCCCTCCTCGAGGATCAACAGGACGGGTCCGACCGGGGTGAACGTGGGGTACGACTTGGACTCGTAGAACTGCGTCTTCGGCAGCTGCTGGTCGCGCGCCGAGACGTCGTTGGTCACGACGAGGGCCGCGACCATCCCGGGAAGGTCGGACTCGGCCACCTCGGTGCCCACCGGGACCTCGCGACCGATCACGAGGCCGATCTCGACCTCGTAGTCCAGCAGCGTCACGTGGGCCGGTCGCACGATGTCGTCGTGCGGACCGTTGATCGAGCCGGAGGCCTTGCGGAAGAACGCCAGGGGGACCGCGCCCGGGTCCATGCCGGCGTCCTTGGCGTGGCTCGCGTAGTTGGCCATCTGGGCCACGACCCGGCACGGCGCCGTGACGGGTGAGACGAGCGCGAGGTCGGAGACCGGTACCGGGTCACCCGAGTCACGCGCCGTGAGCACCGCAGCGCGGTCGGCGAGCAGCTCGGCGGTCGTGGCGGCGTCGGTCGCGATGCGGACCGCACCGTCGGGACGCTGCAACCACCAGGCGTCGGCGGTGCGGAGGACGGGAAGGCTCATGAGCGGGCAACTTTCATCAGGCCGAACAGGCGGGTCAGGTCGAACTCGTTGTCGTCGCGCAGGGCGGTGGTCATCGACAGGGCTTCGCGCAGCGACTCCCGGCCGGGGGCGATGCCGAGGAAGTCGGCGGTGGCGGGCGGCCCCCACTGGGCGAGCCCGCTCGCGGTCATCTCGGCCCACCCGGGCTCGAGGGAGGCGTCGAACATGTCGCCGTCGCTGAAGTGCTCGACGAGGAAGCCGTCGGGGTCGCGCCAGTAGTCGAAGATCTGGCTGCCCTGGATGTGGCGGCCGATGCCCCACGAGTGGTGGTAGCCGAGGTCCTTGAGGTGCTCACCGCCGGCGGCGAGGGCGTCGAGGTCGGCCACCTGGTACGCCGAGTGCACGTAGCGGTTGCGAGGACCGAGCGTCATCGCGAGCGTGTGGTGGTCGGCCGGGGTCTCGCCCCGGTCGCAGCGGATGAAGCTCATCGTGGGGCCACGGTGACGTTGGCCCGGGAAGTACAGGAAGTCCGAGACGATCAGGCCCAGGTGGTCGAGGTACCAGTTCAACGACGACAGGTACTTCGTGGTCTGCAGCACGACGTGACCCAGGCGCTCCACGACCGCAGGCTGTCGCGGGGGGCGCTGCGTCTGGTTGGTGCGGTCGTGCGCGCCACCGAAGTTGAACGTGTGGACAGGCTGCGTCTCGAGCGCCGGGTGCTCGATCGTGTCGGCGACGACACGCACCAGCGCACCCGCCGGCTCGCGGACGTCGGCGCTCAGGCCGCCCAGGTGCTCGGGCAGCCGTCGCGCCTTGGTGCCGGTGGCCTCGGCAAGCCGGAGCAGGTCGGTCGTGGCCGCGGCGCGGAAGGCCGGTCCGACGAACCGCGATCCCTCGCCCTTGCGGATGATGACGCAGGGGCTGCCAGGTAGCGCTCCGCGCAGGTTCAGCTCGTGCGCCGAGCGGTGCGTCACGGAGAACCCGAAGGCGCGCGCGAACACCTCCGCGGCCGCGAGATCAGGCTTCTCGAACTCCAGCCAGGCGATGTCGTGCACCTTGATGACGGGGTCGGGCGACCGGTCGCGGTGCTCACCGGGCCGCGGCCCCTGCTCGCTGTGCAGGTCGCGGTGGCTGTCGTCGTGCTCACCCATCGAGGATTCCTCCGTAACTGACGATTTCTTCAGTCTAGGGTCAGGGGCGCCCAACAGCAACCACCCCGTCGGGCTAGGATCCCTTCCATGGCCGGTGTCCCCCCGAGCACGTCACGCTTCGACCGACGGCGCGCGCAGACCCGGTCGGCCTTGATCGCCGCCGCCCAGGACCTGTTGGTGGAGGGGCGTACCGGCGTCCCGATCCAGGAGGTCACCGAACGTGCCGACGTCGGCATCGGCACGTTCTACAACCACTTCGACTCCAAGGACGCGCTGTTCGCCGCGGCGATCGAGTCAGCCCTCGGCCAGTGGGCGGAGTCCCTGGACGCCGTCGACGACGGCACGACCGATCCGGCAGCGCTGTTCGCGCGCAGCTTCCGGCTCACCGGTCGACTGCACCGGTTGGAGCCTCAGCTCAGCCGTGTGCTCCTGACCCAGGGGCACACGCTCTCGAAGTCCCCCGACGGCATGGGTCCGCGAGCGCGGCGCGACATCCGTGCCGCGCAAGAGGCAGGACGCTTCCGCGAGGTCGACGTCGACCGCGCCATGGTCGTCGTGACCGGCGCGATGATCGAGCTCGGTCACCTGCTGCACGAACGACCCGAGCTCGACGAGACCGAGACGGTCGACGGTGTCGCGTCGGACGTCCTCGTGGCCCTCGGCCTCGAGCGGACCGAGGCCGAGCGCCTCTGCTGCGAACCCCTGCCCTGGGTCGACGCGACCCCCACGATCGGCTGACCGCACGTCGTCAGGCGTCGCCGAGCGTGAACGGCGGTCATCGGGGTACTTGACCGCCATGGACGTCCCACCGACTGTCGCCACGCACGGGTCTGGCGCGTCCTCCCCGCTCGCCGACGAGCCGGTCGGCCCGGAGGTCCGGCTCGTGGTCCGGGCAGCATGTCGTCTCGCCCTGGCGACACCGGTCCTGTGGCTGCTCGGTCGAGGCGCCGTGGCCGGCCTGCGCGGGGACCTGCTCCCGGCCCTGGCCGCGTTGGGTGCCGTGGGGTGGCTCGCCGCGGTGGCCGCGGTGCTGGCTGCCGGCATCACCGCCTCGACAAGTCCGCCGTTCATGGCCGGCAGGCTCGGCGACCGCTGAGCCGCCCACCTCACCGGACGCGACGAACCCGCCGACCGTGACGGTCGGCGGGTTCGCGGGAAGCGTCGCTCAGGCGGCGTGCTTGCAGGTGGCGCAGGTGCAGTCCGAGCAGACGCAGTTGGCGCACTGGTGGTCGTCGCCGCAGTTGTCGCACGCGCAGACGTTGTGGTTGCACGTCTCGCACGTGCACGAGGTGCAGTCGCACGTCGCGCACGTGTCGGTGCAGTCGGCGCACGAGCACGTCGTGCACTCGTCGTAGTGGCCGTCGTGCTCGTGGTGCGCGTGTCCGTCGTGCAGGTAGTCGACGTGGTCCTCGTGGACGACGGCGTCGTGCCCGCAGCCCGGACCGTGGGTGTGGGCGTGGCGCTCGGCAGTGGGGTGGTCAGTCACGGTCATGGAGGTGCTCCTGGGTGTGGTGGAAGGCGTCGAGGAACACGTGGGTCACGTGCTCGTCGGTCAGCGCGTAGACGACCTCGCGGCCCCGACGTTCGGAGGTCACGAGTCGTGCGCCACGCAGCACCCGGAGGTGCTGGCTGACGAGAGGCTGGGACAGGCCCGACCACTCGACGAGCTGCCCGACGGTCTGCTCACCCTCGGACAACCGATGGACAACGGCCGCGCGGACCGGCGACGACAGGGCTCCGAAGAGCTCGGAGACCGGCCGGTACCTGTCCGAGAGATCGGCGTCCGACATGCAGACATCGTGATATGCGAATGTCTGCATGTCAACGCGACAATGAGTCCCGACATCTTTTGCAGCTTGCCTGATCGATTGATTCTCGATAGATTTTACTCGAACAACGACGAAAAGAGATCGATGATGAATGCCTGGCTCGTCCGCGCGCTGCGGATCGTGATCGTGATCGCGCTGACCGGATCCGTGGTGGTGCAGGTGGCCATGGTGGCGCTGCTGTGGCTCGACACCGACCGGGTGCCGACCGCGACCGACGTCGCCCTGACCTCGATCGGCGTCGCGGGCGTGGCCACGCTCCAGGTCGTCGCGGTGTGCATCTGGCGGCTCCTGACCATGGTGCGGCGCGGGACCGTCTTCTCCCCCGCGGCATTCCGCTACGTCGACCTCGTGATCGCGGCGATCGGTACCGCGTCGGTCCTCGTCTTCGCGGTCGCGGGCGTGGCGCGGTTCGCGAACCACGCCACGCCCGGCGACGAAGTCGCTCCCGGGCTGGTCGGCCTGATCTGCGGGCTCGCACTCGTGGTCGCCGGCGTCGCGCTGGTCGTCTACGTCATGCGCACGCTGTTGGCGCAGGCCGTCTCCCGGGACGCCGAGGCCCAGCAGCTGCAGTCCGAGCTGGACGAGGTCATCTGATGGCGATCGTCGTCGACATCGACGTCATGCTCGCCCGCCGCAAGATGTCGGTCGGCACGCTCGCCGACCTCGTGGGCATCACCCCCGCCAACATCGCGGTCCTCAAGAACGGCCGTGCGAAGGCCGTGCGGTTCAGCACGCTCGACGCCCTGTGCGCGGCGCTCGACTGTCAGCCCGGCG
Source organism: uncultured Aeromicrobium sp. (assembly GCA_964428825.1). Classification (GTDB taxonomy): domain Bacteria; phylum Actinomycetota; class Actinomycetes; order Propionibacteriales; family Nocardioidaceae; genus Aeromicrobium. The sequence continues at coordinate 18,341 of CAYRZN010000019.1, read as the reverse complement.
ACCTCCTGCGGTGGGAGCCGGACGAGCACGACAGCGCCATGGGCTCCACCGGACGGGCCGTCCGATCGTGAGTGCCGCGGAGGTGGCCGCACAGCCCGGTCTCCGGATGGTCGTGGTCGACATGGACGGCACCCTGCTGGACGCGGACGGGGCGATCCCCGACGCCCTGTGGCCGCTGCTCGAGACGATGCACGACCGTGGCGTCGCCTTCGTCCCGGCCAGCGGACGCCAGTACGCCACGCTGGCCCGACTCTTCGAGCGAGCGGCGGACGGCATGTCGTTCATCGCCGAGAACGGGACGTTCGTGGTGCGCGACGGTCGCGAGCTCGCCTCGGTCCCCCTCGATCGCGAGCTCGTCACCGACGCGGTCACCCTGTTACGTCGGCTGTCCCAGCAGGGCCGTGACCTCGGCGTCGTCGTCTGCGGGAAGCAGTCGGCGTACGTCGAGCGCACGGACGAGCCGTTCCTCGAGGAGGCCCGGCGGTACTACGCCGCGCTCGAGCTCGTGGACGACCTGCTGTCCGTCGACGACGAGGTCGTGAAGCTCGCGATCTTCGACTTCGAGGACGCCGAGTCCGGCACTGCGCCGTCGCTGGAGCGCTTCCGCGAGACGCACCAGGTGGTGGTCTCCGGGCAGCACTGGATCGACGTCATGGCCGCCGGCGCGAACAAGGGCCGGGCGGTGCAGCTGCTCCAGGACGAGCTCGGCATCACCGCGGCACAGACCGCTGCGTTCGGCGACTACCTGAACGACCTGGAGATGCTCGACGCGACCGACCACTCGTTCGCCATGGCGAACGCCCACCCCGACGTGCTGGCGCGAGCGCGCTACACAGCTCCGTCGAATCTCGACGACGGGGTCGTCACGACACTCCGCGCGCTCCTGGGCCTGGCTCCGTAGCCGGGCCGGTTCAGGCGGGCTGCGACGTCCCGGAGTCGTCGGGGTGGTCGGACTGGAAGATCTCCGTGAGGCCCGCGAGCTTGAGCGCCGCCTGGACGCGCCGCGAGGGCACGACCACGACCGACAGTCCCAGGGCGTCGGCGTGTCGGCGGATCGCGACGAGGGCGCTGATTCCGGACGAGTCCACGAAGCCCACTGCCGTCATGTCGATCACGGCCGCCTGCGGGTGCGCCGCGATCTCGTCGCAGGCGTAGTCCCGGAACTTCTCGGCGGTCAGGAGATCGATGTCGCCTGCCACCTTGACGGTCGTGTGGTGATCGCCCACCTCGACCTCGAGCACCAGCTCCGGCTGCTCCATGAATCCCTCACGATCGGCTCGACGACGTCCGGTCGACGATGTCGGACCGAACCGGCGAGCGCATCCCGAGAGCCCGGTGCTGGAGCCAGCGTGGAAGACCCACCGCCCACAACCCTAGGCGAGTCGTGCGCGGCAGGCCAAGCCTCGGGTCAGGAGGCCACGGCTGCGGCCAGACGGTTGAGCGACTCCTCGAGACCTTCCTGCGGCACGAGCGGGAACGAGATCTTCTGCAGGAGCTCCTTGTCCTCGACCTTGCCCCAGTCGTACGTGAGCCTCACCTCGGTCGCGTCCGGACCCTGGTTCTCGAGCTCCCAGACCCACTCCCAACCGGGCGGCTCGGTGCCGGCGGGCGCGGTCTTCCAGGCGAGCAGGTGGTTCTTGTCGTAGCCGGTCACGTGGTTGTCGGTCTGGTACTCACCGCCCATGTGGTCGCCGGCCATGTTCATCGTGAACACCTGCCCGGTGGCGGTGATGCGGTCGGACACGGCGTCGCCACGGACGAAACCGGAGCCGTCCAGCTCGGCGTGCCGCTCGGGGTTGGACAGCACGTCGAAGACGGCGTCGGCCGGGGCGTCGATCGTGCGGGTCACGGTCAGGTGCGTGGAATCGGTCATGCCTCCACCGTGCGTCGCGCCTGGTTGCCCCGCAAGCCGAGGCCAGCGCCACCGGCCGGACTACCGTGGCGAGCATGCAGATCGACCTCACCGGCCGCACCGCCCTCGTCACCGGTTCGACCCAGGGCATCGGGCTCGCGATCGCGACCGGGCTCGCGCGGGCCGGCGCGGTCGTCGCCGTCAACGGTCGCACCGCTGAGAAGGTGGCGGCCGCGGCCGAGATCGTGCGCGAGGCGAGCGGGGCCGAGACGGTCGTCGAGGCGCCCGCCGACGTCACGACCGACGCGGGCACTGCCGCCCTGCTCGAGCTGGTCCCCGACGTCGACGTCCTCGTCAACAACCTCGGCATCTTCGAGGCCAGGCCCGCCCTCGAGATCGACGACGACGAGTGGCGCCGCTACCTCGACGTCAACGTCATCACCGCGGTGCGGCTGATCCGCAGCTACCTGCCCGGGATGGTGGCGCGTGGCTGGGGTCGGGTGCAGAACATCGCCAGCGACTCCGCCATCGCGATCCCCGCCGAGATGATCCACTACGGCACGAGCAAGACCGCACTCCTGGCCGTCTCCCGCGGCTTCGCGAAGGAGGCCGCCGGCACGGGCGTCACGGTCAACTCCGTCATCGCCGGACCCACGCACACCGGCGGCGTGGAGGAGTTCGTGCGTCAGCTGGTCGGCGACGAGCTGCCCTGGGACGAGGCCCAACGCGAGTTCATGATCACGCACCGTCCCGCGTCGTTGCTCCACCGACTCATCGAGCCCGAGGAGATCGCCAACCTCGTGACCTATCTCGCCTCCCCGCTGGCCTCGGCCACGACCGGTGCGGCCGTCCGGGTCGACGGCGGCTACGTCGACTCGATCCTTCCCTGACCGGTGATCTCGCCCGAGCGGTGCGTGACCGGCGTCTGCTCCACCCCCTAGGATCGGTGCACCGGTTGAGCACCCAGGCGGGCCACTTCCTCGAAGGGTTCCTGTGACGCTCCCTCTGTCGGACCACACGCCCGCGTACGAGACCGCGAGTCTCTCCACGTGCGACCGTGAGCCGATCCACGTCCCGGGAGCGATCCAGCCACACGGCCTCCTGATCGCCCTCGACGTCGAGGAGCGCGTTCAGGTCGTCTCGGCCAACACCGTCGAGATGCTCGACCGCACGGTCACGGACGTGCGCGGGCAGCCGCTCCACGACGTCATCGGCCGCGAGGCCGCCGCCGCCGTGCGCCAGGCGGTCGCCGACGAGCACCTCTTCGTCGCGCAACGGGTCCGCGTGCCCGGGCCCGGACTGCTCGGCCGCTCGGCCGTCGACCTGGTCGTGCACCACTCCGGCGAGCGCGTCGTGGTCGAGCTGGAACCGGTCGGTGGCGCCGGCCTGGGCGTCTCGTACCGCACGGCGCGCACCGCCGTGGGCCGATTGACGCAGACCCGGTCGCTCACCGCGCTCTGCGACCAGCTCGCCGCCGAGATCCGCGCGCTCACGGGCTTCGACCGTGTCATGGTCTACCGCTTCGACGCCCAGTGGAACGGCGAGGTCGTGGCCGAGGACAAGCGCCCCGACCTGAACTCCTTCCACGGCCTGCACTACCCCGCCACCGACATCCCGGCCCAGGCGCGCCGCCTCTACACCGTCAACTGGACGCGCCTGATCACCGACATCGGCTACGCACCCGTTCCGCTCGACCCCGTGCTGGACGCCACCACCGGCGAGCCCCTGGACCTGTCCCACTCCACGCTGCGCAGCGTCTCGCCGATCCACGTCGAGTACCTCAGCAACATGGGGGTCACGGCCTCGATGTCGGTCTCCATGATCAGCGACGGCGAGCTGTGGGGCCTCGTGGCCTGCCACCACTACTCCGGACCGCACCACGTCTCGTTCGACGTGCGCAGCGCCGCCGAGTTCCTCGGCCAGACGGGGTCACAGCTCATCGACGACCGCCAGCGTGCCGACCGCCGCCTCGACCAGCTGCGCGCCACGACCGAGCTGTCGGCCCTCGTGACCCGGATCGGTGCCGACCTCCGGCCCGTGCACGACGCGCTCATCGCCGACCCGGCGACCCTCGACCTCGTGGGCGCCACCGGGGCGGCGATCTGGGTCGAGGGTCGGCTGCTCACCGCCGGGCGCGTGCCGGAGGACACCGCGCTGCACCGGATCGCCGGACTGCTGAGGTCCGACACGGGCTCGGCGAGGTCGTCGACCCACCTCGTCGACCTCGATCCCGCGCTCGCTGCGCACTCCGAGACCGCCGCCGGCGCGCTCGTCATCAGCAACAGCGCCGAGCGCTGGATGATGTGGCTCCGCCCGGCGCAGGTCCACGTCGTCGACTGGGGTGGCGACCCGCGCAACAAGGAGCTCGCCGCGGCCGAGGGACCGGAGGTGCGGCTGAGCCCACGCAAGTCCTTCGAGCGGTGGCGCGAGGTCGTCCGCGACCGCAGCGACCCGTGGCTCCCGTGGCAGCTCGAGGTCGCCGACCAGCTCCGCAGCACCGTCTCCCACGAGCTCGTCCGCCGCTCGCGCGAGCACGTGGCCGTCGCCGAGTCGCTGCAGCGCTCGCTCGTGCCCACCGAGACCCCTGAGCTCACCGACTTCGACCTGCTCGCCCGGTACCGCCCCGCTGCCGACATCCAGCTCGGTGGCGACTGGTGGGACGTCTTCACGCTCCCGGACGGACGTGTCGCCGTGACCGTCGGCGACGTCGCCGGGCACGGGGTGACGGCGGCTGCAGCGATGGCGCAGGTGCGCACGTCGCTGCGGGCGTACGCGGTCGACGGCCACTCCCCCGCCGAGACGCTCGACCGTCTCGATCGCTTCGTGGCCCGGATGCTCGGGGGGCAGACCGCCACCGTGATCATGGCGGTCGTCGACAACGCCACCGGCGAGGTGGAGCTGGCCAACGCGGGACACCCGCCGCCGCTCGTCGTGCGGGCCGGCGGAGCCACGACCCAGCCGGCCACCGGGCGCCCGTTGCTCGGCGCAGGCATCGGTCGCGCCCGCACCGACCGCGTGCAGCTCGCCCCCGGCGAGATGCTGCTGCTCTACACCGACGGCCTGGTCGAGCGACGTGGCGTCCTGCTGGACGAGTCGTTCGACCAGCTCCGTGCGGGGGTCGCCGACATTCCCACCGACGGTCCGCTCGAGGACTGGATCGAGGGGCTCCTGGCCGCCGTTCCCGGCACGATGGACGACGACCTCACCGTCGTCGCCCTGCGTCGGACGGGGTCCGCACGGCACGATTCAGTCCCTACCACCACAATGGACACACCATGAGTGATCAGCCCACCGATGCCCCGTCCGACGTCCCGCTCTCCGTCACCCGCGAGGAGCGGCACGGTCACGTCGTCTTCACGCTCGACGGCGACATCGACATCGAGACCGCCCGCCACCTGCGCGCTGAGCTGATCGCCGGCCTGCCGTCCGGGGACGAGCGGGTCGTCGTCGACCTGACGAAGGTCGACTTCATGGACTCCTCCGGTCTCGGCGCCCTCGTCGGCGCCTGGAAGATCGTCCGGGAGAACGGGGCGTTCCGCGTGGCCGGCGCCAACTCGGTCGTGCACCGCGTGCTCACGATCACCGGCATGGAGAACGTGTTCGAGATCCACCCCGACCTCGCCTCAGCCCTGCCCGCCCAGGGCTGACCTCCGCCGGACGCGATCTCAGCGCCGGTGGTCGCGGATCTGGTAGACCCGCGCCTTCGACAAGCCCGCGCGCTCCGCGATCGTCGTCACCGGTACTCCGTCGGAGATCGCGCGGCGGACGGCGTCGTCACGCCGACGCGTCGACTCCGCGACGACCTCCTCGGCGCGCCGCAACGCGTCGACCGCTTCCCCCAGCTCGTCCATGGACCCCTCCCTCGGCTCCGACCCTAGTGCGGGCCAAGGCTGCACGCCGGTCTCAGGCACGGCCGGCGACGAGATGCGTCAGCCTGGCCACGGACCCGCGGTACGCCGTCCAAGCGGCGCGGCAGGCCTCGTTCGCCGCGGCCACCTGACGCTCGTAGGCGCGGGCGTCGGCGCTCTCGCCCGCCCGCACGGCACGCACCATCCGGCGTGAGAACACGTCGACGTCGGTGCGCGTCAGTCGGTGCCAGCGCCGCGCCCGTTCACACTCCTCGACCGCGGAGAGGATCGCGTCGCAGGTCGCGGCACGGGTCTCCGGCGTCATGAGCGGTCGGCCGATCGGCCGGGAGCGGAGGACATGGCGGAAGTAAAGCGCGCTTGGAGCCACTCCGGGGCGTGAAGTCAGCCACGTGTCCCACATTTCACCCGCGCGTTCCCCCGCGGACCCCGTCTCGGCCCGCGTCCGACCCCACGAACCCGGCAGGTGTCGCGCGACGGGCGGCATGCGGTAGGGTGATCCGTGTTGTAGGCGTTGTTGTGCCAGTGTTGCTTGACCGGCCCCACTCAGGTGGAGTCTTTGATTCTTCTCTCGGTTGATGCGCGTCGCGACTCCGTCGCTCGTAACAGTTGCGTGCGACATCCCCACCGAAGGAGAACAAAATGGCTACCGGAACCGTCAAGTGGTTCAACGCTGAAAAGGGCTACGGCTTCATCGCCCCCGACGGCGGCGGCGAGGACCTCTTCGCCCACTTCAACCAGATCCAGGGCTCGGGCTACCGCTCGCTCGACGAGAACCAGAAGGTCGAGTTCGACGTCGAGCAGGGCCAGAAGGGTCTGCAGGCCGCGAACATCCGCGCCCTCTGATCTGACCTGAGCGCTCGCAGCGCCCCATCCGCTCACGCAGCGGATGGGGCGTTTGCACGTCCGGAGCCCGACGCCGGCAGACTGGGGTGGTGCCCGCCGGTCGCTACGCCCCGTCCCCGTCCGGCGACCTCCACGTCGGCAATCTGCGCACCGCAGTGCTCGCGTGGCTCTTCGCCCGGTCGACCGGGCGCGACTTCGTCCTGCGCGTCGACGACCTCGATCGCGCGCGCGAGGGGGCAGCCGAACGGCAGCTCGCCGACCTCAAGGCTCTCGGCCTCGACTGGGATGGCACAGCCCTCTGGCAGTCGACGCGCACGGACGCCCATCACGAGGCCGTCCGGGCCCTCATCACCGACGGCCGCACCTTCGAGTGCTTCTGCACCCGTCGCGAGATCCTCGAGGCACCGACCGCACCCCACCATCCGCCCGGCTCCTACCCCGGCACGTGCCGGGACCTCTCGGCCGCCGAGCGCGACGCGCGGCGGGGCGAACGTCCTGCCGCGATCCGCTTGAGGTCGGAGGTGGACCAGTGGACCGTGCACGACCTGCTGCACGGTGCGTTCACGGGCCCCGTCGACGACCTCGTGCTGCAGCGCGGCGACGGTGTCGCGGCGTACAACCTCACCGTCGTGCTGGACGACGCGTACCAAGGGGTCGACCAGGTGGTGCGGGGTGACGACCTGCTGCCGTCGACCCCTCGCCAGGCCTACCTCGCCACGCTGCTCGATCTGGCCATGCCGCAGTACGCCCACGTCCCCCTGGCCCTCAACGTCGGCGGCGCCCGCCTGGCCAAGCGCGACGGAGCCGTGACGCTCGCCGAGCTGAGTGAGCGAGGGATCGACGTCGTCGCCCTGATCGGCACGTCCTTGGGGTACACCGGGGCGACTCCGCAGGAGTGGCTGGACGAGTTCGACCCGGCACGCCTCCCCCGCGACCCCTGGATCGTGATCCCGCCCACCCCCGGTGGTTGAGGTGCCCCCTGCTCCCGCTGGTTGAGGTGTGAGGAACCCTGGCGACGAGCCTCGAAACCCTGGTCAGGTGGTGGGTTGCGGTACCCCTTTCGAGGCTCGTTCCTCGCACCTCAAGGGGCGGAGCACTCAGGCGCCCGCACCCCCGGTGGTTGAGGTGTGAGGAGCGCCAGCGACGAGCCTCGAAACCTCGGTCACGACGAGGGTTGCGGAACCCCTGTCGAGGCTCGAACCTCGCACCTCAAGGGACGGAGCACTCAGGCGCCCGCACCCCCGGTGGTTGAGGCGTGAGGAGCGCCAGCGACGAGCCTCGAAACCTCGGTCACGACGAGGGTTGCGGAACCCCTGTCGAGGGCTCGTACCTCAAGGGGCGGAGCACTCAGGCGCCCGCACCACCGGTGGTTGAGGCGTGAGGAGCGCCAGCGACGAGCCACCGAAGCGGTGGTCGGTTGAGGTCGTCGGTCACCTTCGGGTGGCTTCGAGGCTCACGCCCTGGAGGGCGTTCACACCTCAACCACCGGTGGTTGTGGCGTGGGGAGCGGGAGCTAAGCATTCTCCGCCAGGTGCTGATCGAGGATCTCCGTGACCGCGTCCGGCCGTTCGATCGTGCTCGAGTGGCCTGCCCCCGGGATGACCACGAGCCGCGATCCGGGGATCGCGTCGGCGATGGTCTCGGCCTTGGCCACCGGGGTGGCCACGTCGTGCTCACCCGTGGCCACGACGGTCGGCGCCGTGATCCGGCCGATCTCCGGCAGGATCGCCTCCCGGTCGGTGACGCCGCGGATGGCCCGCTTCATGCCACCGCGACCCACCCGACCCAGCTGGCGCATCCACTCGTCGATCTGCGCACGCTCGGCCGGGTCGTCGCCGAAGCCCGGGGCGAACATGATCGGCTCGACCTTGCCGGCCACGGGCTTCATCCCGACCAGCCGGTAGACCGTGGACAGGAGCTTGTACCGCGCGATCTTCTCGGGATCCTCGGGCCCGGCACTCGTGTCGAGCAGGGTCAACGAACGCACCCGGTCCGGGTGCCTAGCAGCCAGCCGCATGCCGACGAAACCACCCATCGACAGGCCCACGTAGTGGACCGCGCCGAGGTCCAGCGCGTCGAGCACACCGACGAGGTCGTCGGTGAGGGTGTCCATGTCGTAGCCCCCGGACCGCGCCGGCGGCGACTGGCCCTGACCACGCCAGTCGACGGTGACGCATCGGTAGCGGTCACGCAGCGCCTCGACCTGGGCCGAGAACATCCACCCGCTGAACAGCAGACCGTGGCCGAACACCACGGTTGGCCGGTCGCCGCCGGTGTCGGTGACGTGGACCTGCGTGCCGTTGACGTCGAGGAGAGGCATGGGATGCAGCCTCCCGCTCGCCTCGCCCGATGTCCAGAGGTCGACCAGGGGTTGACGAAGTTTGTGAGTCATCACTAACTTATCGTGCATGTCCCCCCGCATGAGTGCCGACGATCGCCGCGAGGCGATCCTGCAGGCCGCGATCCTCGAGTACGGACGCACCGGCATGCACGCCACGTCCACCGAGGTCATCGCCGAGCGCGCCGGCATCAGCCAGCCGTACCTCTTCCGTCTGTTCGGCACCAAGGCCGAGCTCATCGCCGCCGCGATCGAGCACCACACCGACGGCCTCCGTGCCGTGTTCCGCGAGGCGGTGGAGCGTCGGCCGGAGGACCTGAGCCCGCTCGCCGCGATGGGCGCGGCGTACCTCGCCCTGCTCGAGGACGACCCGAACGACCTGCGTTGCCAGCTGCACACCTGGGCCGCCGCCTCGGACCCCGCGATCAAGGACGTCGCGCAACGCACGTACCGAGCCGTCTGGGACGAGGTCGCCGAGCTCAGCGGGGAGTCCGCCGAGGAGGTCCGGCGGTTCATGTCCTACGGGATGTTGCTGACGGTCCTCGGGGCGCTGGACCTGCCCGACCTCTACGGCGACCCCCTCCAGATCCTCCAGGAGTTCTCATGATCGACGCCCTCTCCCGCCTCACCACGTCGCGGCCGTGGCGGGTCCTCGCCGTGACCGGCGTGTTCGTCGCTGTCGCCGTCGTCCTGGGCGGTCCCGTGACCGGGCTGCTCAATGCCGACACCGACTCGTTCTCCGACACGAGCTCGGACAGCTCGCTGGCGCTCGACCGCGTCGCCGAGGCCAGCGGCCTGGACGCGTCGCCCTCGGTCGTCGCCCTCGTCGACTCCCGCGACACCGAGGCCCAGGAGGCGCTGCTCGAGATCCTGGACCGCGACGAGGCCGTGGGCCAGGTCGTCGGAGGTCCGGACGCCGGACCTCCGTTCGTCTCCGACGACGGGACACGCACGTTCTACGCCGTGACCTACGCGGCCGACGCGGACGGCGACCTGGCGACCGAGCACCTCCGCGACGAGCTGGCTCGGATCGACGGGGTGTCCGTGGGCGGATCGGCGGTAGCCTTCCAGCAGGTCAACGACCAGGTCGAGAACGACCTCGTCCGCGCCGAGCTGATCGCGTTCCCCCTGCTCTTCGTGGCCGCGCTGCTCGTGTTCCGGTCGGCCGTGGCCGCACTGCTGCCGCTGCTCGTCGGCGGGCTGACGATCGTCTCCTCGATGCTGGTCCTGCGCGGCGTCAACGACGGACTGGAGATGTCGGTCTTCGCCCTGAACCTCATCACCGGACTCGGGCTGGGGCTGGCCATCGACTACTCGCTCTTCATGGTCTCGCGGTTCCGCGAGGAGCTCGTGCGAGTCGGACCGGGCGCGGAGGCGGTGCGCCGCACCGTCGCGACGGCGGGCCGGACGGTGCTCTACTCGGCCGTCACGATCGCCGGAGCCGGGGTGTCGCTGCTCGTGTTCCCCCTGCGCTTCCTCTACTCGATGGGGGTCGGCGTCATCCTCGTCGCCCTCATGGCGGCCGCCGTCAGCCTCGTCGTGCTGCCGGCGATCTTCGCCGTGCTGCAGCTGCGCGTCAACGCGCTGGCACCCGCCCGGTGGAAGCGTGCGAGCGAGGCCGAGGCGGATCCCGACCACCGCGGGTTCTGGTACCGGCTCTCGCAGTTCGTCATGCGGTATCGCGTCGCAACCGCGGTCGTGGCCACGGCCGTCCTGCTGGGCATCGGCGCCCCGTTCCTCAACGTCAGCTTCACCGGCGTCGACTCGAGCGTGCTCCCCGAGAGCGCCTCCGCGCGCGTCGTCGACGAGACGCTCCGCACCGAGTTCACGGATGCCGACTCCTCACCCGTCCTCGTCGCCGTGGAGGCGGACGAGTCGGACGGAGCCGAGGTCGCGGCCTGGGCGCGGCAGCTCGACGGTCTGGACGGTGTGGAGACCGTGGTCCCTCCGCGCTACCTCGGCGACGACCTGTGGCAGCTCGACGTCCTCACGACGGGTGCGCCGCTCGACCAGGGCACCAAGTCGCTCGTGTCGGACATCCGTGCGCTCGACGCGCCCGGTGAGGTCCTGGTGGGAGGCACGGCGGCCGACCACGTCGACCAGCTCGCCACGATCGCCGACCGGATCCCGTTGGCGCTCCTGATCCTCGGGGCCCTGACGTTCGTGACGCTGTTCCTCATGACCGGATCGGTGGTCCTGCCCGTCAAGGCCCTGCTCATGAACCTGCTGACGGTCAGCGCCACGTTCGGCCTGCTCGTCATGATCTTCCAGTGGGGCCATCTCGAGGGCCTGCTCGACTTCACCAGCGTCGGGGCCCTGAACTCGACCCAGCCCGTGCTGATCTTCGCGCTGGTCTTCGGGCTCTCGACCGACTACGCGGTCTTCCTGCTGACCCGCATCAAGGAGGCGCGGGACGCGGGTGCCTCCGACCACGAGGCGGTGGCGCTGGGCCTGCAGCGGACCGGGCGCATCGTGACTGCGGCCGCCGTGCTGTTCGCGATCGCGCTCGGTGCGTTCGCCACGAGCGAGGTCGTGTTCATCAAGCAGCTCGGTGTCGGTGTCGCGGCCGCCGTGCTGATCGACGCCACCATCGTGCGCGCGTTCCTGGTGCCGTCACTCATGGCGATGCTCGGCCGACGCAACTGGTGGGCTCCCCGCCCCCTGCGCCGCCTGCACGACCGCATCGGTCTCTCGGAGGGCTGAGAACCGAACGAGGCTCGCACGCCGGAGCGTGCGAGCCTCGTTCCGTTCGGCACCTCAGGTCAGATGAGGCCCTTGTCGGTCAGCCACTGCTTGGCCAGGTCCTTCGGCGAGGTCTTGTCCGGACCTTGGTTCTCCGTGTTGAGAGCGAGCAGATCGGCCGTCGTCAGCTGCGCGGACACCTGGTCGAGGATCGCGCGGGCCTCGTCGGTCAGCTTCTCGGAGTTGACGAACGGAATGATGTTCTGCGCCGCGATCAGGTTCTCCGGATCCTCCAGCACGACCAGGTCGTTGGCCGGGATCGACGGGGTCGTGGTGTAGATGTCGGCAACGTCGATGTCGCCGTCCAGCAGCGACTTCAGCGTCTTCGGGCCACCGCTGTCACCAGTGGGGATGAACTCGATGCCGGTCAGGCCATAGACCCTCTCGAGGCCGGGGATGCCGTAGGGGCGCTCGGCAAACTCGGAGTTGGCACCCAGGGTGAAACCGGGCACCTTGGACAGGTCGGCGATGGTCGTGAGGCCGTTGGCCGCCGCGAACTCCGGCGTCACCACGAGGGAGTCCTTGTCCTCGGCCGGGGCCGGGGCCAAGACCTCGAAGCCCTCCGGCACCGCGTCCACGAGGGCGGCCGCGACGTCCTCCGAGGACGTCGCCGTGGCCTCGGGGTCGTAGAAGCTCAGCAGGTTGCCGCTGTACTCCGGGATGAGGTCGAGCTCGCCGTTCTCGAAGGCCTTGAGGTAGGTCTCGCGCTGACCCTTGTTGAGGTCCTTGTCGACCTTCACGCCGCCGGCGTCGAGCGCCTGGTAGTAGATCTCACCGAGGATCTCGGCCTCGGGGAAGCTGGCCGAACCGACCACGATGGTGTCGGCGGCGGCCTTGTCACCTTCGCCCGGATCACCTCCACAGGCGGTCAGACCGAGAGCGAGCGCGGCGGTCGCGGACAGTGCCACGAGCTTGCGGATCGACATGGGGATTCCTTACTTCTCGAGTCGGGCGCGGTCGGGGGTCGAGACGCGCCTGCGGGTGGAAAGTCGTTGGAGGGCGGCGAACGCGAGGTCGACGACGAGCGCGAGCACGATGACGACGACCGCTCCCCCGACGACGCGGGGGTAGTCCGAGACCGCGATGCCGTCGATCAGGTAGCGACCGAGGCCACCGGGCCCCGGGACCTGGGCGGCGATCGTGGCGGTCGCGACGACCTGCAGCGTGGCGGACCGGAAGCCACCGACCAACAGCGGCAGCGCGAGCGGGACCTCGACGCGCCACAGGACCTGCCAGGGGGTCATGCCGAGTGCGCGGGCGGCGTCGACGGTGGCCGGGTCGACCGCCTCGAGTCCCGCGTAGGCCCCGGCGAGCAGCGGAGGGATCGCGATCAGGACGAGAGCGACGAGGGCTGCCGTGAGGTCGATGCCGGAGTGCAGCGACACGATCGTCAGGACGCCCAGCGTCGGCAACGCCCGCAGGGCGCCGGTCGAGACGACGGCGATCCCGCGGAGCCGGCCCGTGTGACCGATGTAGAGGCCGACCGGGAGGGCGATGACGGTCGCGATGACCAGCGTCAGGCCGGTGTACTCCAGGTGCTCGGCGACCCGGGTGGGGATGCCCGATGGTCCTGACCACTGAGCACCGTCAGTCAGCCACGCCCAGGTCTCGCTCGCGACGCTCATCGGACCCCCGTGCGGGCCGTGCGCGGGCCGGACGACCACGGCAGGAGCAGCCGTCCGCCCAGCACCAGCAGAGCATCGAAGACCACGGCGACGAGCACCACGAGGACGAGCCCGGTCACGATCTCGGCGTTGTTGTCGGTCAGCAGGCCCACCGTGAACAGTCGCCCCAGGTTGTCGACGCCGATCAGGGCACCGACGCTGACGAGACTGACGGTGCTGACCGAGACGACCCGCAGACCAGCGAGGAGCACCGGGCCGGCGAGCGGCAGCTGGACCCGGAACGCCAAGCCCGCTCGTCCGTATCCCGTCGCGGTCGCGGCGTCGAGCACGGTCGGCGAGACCGAGGCGAAGCCGTCCACGACGAACCGCACCATGACCGCGACCGCGTAGACCGTCAACGCGATCACCACGTTGAGCGGGTCGAGGTAGTCGGTACCGATGAACGCGGGCATGACGGCGAAGAACGCCAGCGACGGGATCGTGTACAGGACGCTGCTGGTGCTGAGCACGATGCCTCGGACCAGCGGGACGCGATGGGCGACCCAGCCGATCGGCAGGGCCAGGAAGAACCCCAGGACGATGGGCACGATGCTCAACCACAGGTGGCTGACGAGGTATCCCCCGATCAGGTCGAGGTTGTTGCTGATCCACGTCATCGCGCGCGGCTCATCCCTTGAGCAGCCCGGCGGCGCGACCCTGGCCGTCGACCACGACCTGGACGCCGTCGCGGGTCTCGACGTGCAGCTCCCGGCCACCCTTGTCGAGACCGACGAAGCTGCGCACGAAGTCGTCGGCCGGGCTCGCGAGGATGTCGGCCGGCGAACCGACCTGGGCACGCTGGCCGCCCTTGGCGAGGATCACGACCTGGTCACCGAGGAGGAACGCCTCGTCGACGTCGTGGGTCACGAACACGATGGTCTTGCCGAGGTCACGCTGCAGACGCAGGAGCTCGGCCTGCAGCTCGTCGCGCACGATCGGGTCGACGGCGCCGAAGGGCTCGTCCATCAGCAGGATGTTCGGGTCGGTCACGAGCGCACGAGCCACGCCGACACGCTGCTGCTGCCCGCCGGAGAGCTGGTGCGGGTAGCGGTCGGCCAGCACGGTGTCGAGGCCGACGGTCTCCATGACCTCGAGCGAGCGGCGGCGTGTCTCAGCACGACCCACGCCCTGCAGCCGCAGCACGGTGCCGACGTTGTCGAGCACCGAGCGGTGCGGGAGCAGCCCCGACTGCTGCATGACGTAGCCGATGCTGCGGCGCAGCTCGACGGGGTTGCGGGTCGCGACGTCGACGTCGTCGATCAGCACCTGGCCGTGCGTCGGCTCGACCATGCGGTTGACCATCCGCAGGAGCGTGGTCTTGCCGCAGCCGGACGAGCCGACGAAGACGGTCGTGCTGTGCGAGGCGATCGTGAGGTCGAAGCCCTCGACGGCCCGACTGCCGCCCGGGAAGGTCTTGCCCACGGAGCGGTACTCGATCATGCAGGCCTCACAGACGCCGGTGGGGCGAACCCACGGGTTCGACGGTCCCCGACAGTCTGATGGTGCCACGCCGCGGCGGCAAGGTGAACGTTCACGCAGTGACGACCTGCTCGACGGGTGTGCCACCCTCCACGACCGGCAGGCCCGCGGCGCGCCAGGCGTAAATGCCGCCCTCGAGGTCCCCCGCACGCAGCCCGAGCGAGACCAACGAGGCCGCCGCCAGCGACGACGTGTAGCCCTCCGTGCAGTACACGATCCACGACCGGTCGCCGGTCGCCTGCGGCAGGGCTGCACCCGACCCCGGGTGCAGGCGCCACTCGAGGTGGTTGCGCTCGACCACGATCGCCCCGGGGATCTCACCGTCCTCGACGCGCTGCCACGCGGGCCGGATGTCGACCAGGAGCGCGCCCTCGGCGACCAGCCGGGCGGCTTCGGCCGGGGCGTGGCGCTCGATCGAGCCGCGCGCGTGGGCGAGGAGGTCGTCGACGGAGTCGAACTCCGCCGTCATGAGGCCTGCCGTTCGGCGACCGAGGCCGGGGCCGGCGCCTCCGGGTCGTCGGTCCACGCCTCGGCGAGCTTGACCAGCTGTCCGCCTTCGACGTCGTAGTAGCTCATCGACTCCAGGGGCGGCGAGTACGCGTGCACGCTGACGGCGGTCCCGACGGCGGCGTTGCGCACGTCGTGGACGTAGTGCTCACCGAAGACCACGGTGTCACCGGTGACGCGTGCCGTGTCGCGCAGCTCGTGGGCACCTGGCGTCCAGACGGTCTCGGTCAGCTGGCCCTCGACGACGATGTACGCCCCCGAGGAGCCACCGTGGTCGTGCAGCTGCGTGCCCTGGTCGGTCGTCCAGCTGATCAGCCAGACATCGACCCGGTCGTCGCGGCGCAGCCGGACGTGCCAGCGCTCCTCGGTGTCGGCGTGCACCGCATGACACCCGCGTCGCACCTCGTCGGCGACCTCGTGGGTGAGGTCGACCAGCTCGGCGAGACTCAGCGCGGGCGCGGTGACGCGACGGACGGACATGACTCCATCGAAGCCGTCTCGTCGCCTCCGTGGAGCGGATCCCGCAGTGTGGGACGCGCGCCCCGCGTCGCCGCGATGAGGTAGCTCGTTCACGAGGGGGTCGTTTTGGCCCGGGCCGACCCCATGGGCTAAGGTTGCGTCCGCGGTTCGCCGCACGTATGAGGCCCCGTGGCGCAGTTGGTTAGCGCGCCGCCCTGTCACGGCGGAGGTCGCGGGTTCGAGTCCCGTCGGGGTCGCAGAAAAGCGTCGAGGTCCATGCCGTCCGGTATGGACCTCGACGCTTTTGTGGCGCCCTCGTGCTCGCCCGGCCCCCGTGTCGGTGGGGTCTGTCAGGCTTCAGGTCATGAGTGATCCGGACCGCAGGACGACGTACGCCGCCGAGGACATGGTCACGGCGTGGCTCGACGCCACCTCGCTCGAGACCGGCGAGGTGCAGGTCACGATCCGTCGCGACGGGCGCCACCAGCAGGCCACGTACTCCCCCGAGGTCGAGCCCCGGTTCAGCCGCCCGTCCGAGGTCACCGCCTTCGTCGAGAAGGTCCTCGAGCGGCTGCAGGACCTGTCACGTCAGCACGGCTCCGGCTATCGCGGCCGGGAGAAGAAGCCGGTCCGCGTCGTGGCCCACTCGGGCTGGAAGAAGGCGAGCTACAGCGAGGGGTTCATCTTCCTCCCGGCGCGTGAGCGGGGCGGTTCCTGGGCGCTGCGCGGGCTGGTGGTGCTCCACGAGCTGGCCCACCACCTCAACACCGGGATCGAGGGCGCCATCATCGACGTCCACGGCGAGGGGTTCCGGTCCACCTTCGTGCGACTCCTGGAGGACATCGGCTGGGTCCAGATCGCCGCCATGCTGCGGGAGGCCTACGCGCAGGTCGGGCTCGATCGCCGGCGCGGCGCTGACGACGGGATGCTCGAGAAGGTCGGCAAGCTGCTCCGCCACGCCGAGGGCGCCTCCACCGAGGCCGAGCGCGAGGCCTTCTTCGCGAAGGCGCAGGAGCTGGCCTCGATCCACTCGATCGAGCTCGCCGTGGCGCGAGCGGCGCACGAGCAGGGCGAGGCCGAGCGCACGCCCACGTTCGAGAGCGTCCGGCTCGGGCACCGTGGCCAGCCGTCCAACGTGCGTCTGATCCACCTCATGCTGGCCATCGCCCGCGCCAACGACCTGCGGTGCAGCATCCGCCAGGACAACACCGGCGTGACCCTCTACGGCTTCGCCGGCGACATCGACGTCACGCGGATGCTCTACATGTCGCTGGCGGTGCAGATGGTGGCCGACGCCGACGCCTACATCCGCTCCGGGGCCCACCGGCCCGTGCACGGCCGCACGGCTCGCGCCGCGTTCTACGAGGGCTGGACCAGCCGCATCGGGCAACGGCTCCACGAGGCCAGGGCCGCGGCGCGGGTCGCGTCCGGCGCCGGCAGCGAGCCGAGCACGGGCGACACCGAAGCTTCCAGCTCGACGGCCCTGGCCCTGGTGGCCAAGGACCTCGAGGTCGCGGAGTACTTCACCACGATGGGGCGCCAGCACGGCGTGTCGGGCACCTGGAAGGGCAGCAGCACGGTCGACGACGCGCGATCCGCGTCCCGCGGCCGGGCGGCCGCCGACCGCGCCCGGTTGGGCGACGAGAAGGCCATCTCGGCCTGAGCCATTAGCCAGGGATCGTGACTCACGCCACAGCCCTCATGCCGTCGTCGGGGAAGGCTCGTGGGGCTGCGATGGTTGAAACCGACATGACTCTTGCCTCCACGACCTCGTACGTGCTGTCGGACGACGCGCTCGACACCCTCTTCCGAGAGGCCCGCACGGCCAACACCTGGACCGACGAGCCGGTGTCCGTCGAGCAGGTCAAGGACGTCTTCGAGTTGGTCAAGCTCGGCCCCACGGCCATGAACAACCAGCCGATGCGTCTCCTGCTGGTCGAGAAGGGCCCCGGCCGCGATCGACTGGTCGCTCACATGTCCGGCAGCAACGCGGCCAAGACCGCCGCAGCGCCGCTGGTCGCCGTCGTGGCCGCCGACACCAACTTCCACGAGCGGCTCCCCGAGCACTTCCCGCACGCCCCCGAGGCCATCACGTGGTTCGGCGACGACGAGGGCCGCGAGCGCACCGCCGTCTACAACGCGGCGCTGCAGACGGCGTACTTCATCATCGGGCTGCGGGCGGCGGGGCTCGGCACGGGCCCGCAGGCCGGCTTCGACAAGGCCGGCGTCGACGCGGAGTTCTTCGAGGGCACGGCCTGGAAGTCGCAGGTCGTCATCAACATCGGTCACCCCGGCGAGGACGCCTGGCTCGACCGGCTCCCGCGGATCTCGGCGGACGACGCGATCCGCGTGGTCTGACGCCCGCACCGATTCGGTCCGCACCGAGACCATCGAGTAGAGTGGCGGTCGCTCGTCGCGAGACGGGCACGGCCAGGTAGCTCAGTTGGTACGAGCGACCGCCTGAAAAGCGGTAGGTCGCCGGTTCGACCCCGGCCCTGGCCACCACAAGCAAAACCCCCGCGCTCTTTGCGGGGGTTTTGTCGTTGGTGATCGGGGTTGGCACGAGAACCGGCGGGTCGCCTGGGGGT
>CAYRZN010000018.1:6333-23353 GCA_964428825.1 uncultured Aeromicrobium sp. | reverse complement strand
CCCGGCGTACTGCCGCACCGTCCACGGCTGGGTCGTGTACATCGCCGGGTAGGGACCGCGCAGGAACGGTGCCTGGCCCGGGTAGGTGTCGAGCGCGTCGGCACCCTCGAGGTCGGCGGCCGTGTACAGCTCCTTGACGTCGATGCCCTCGGGCGCCGGCCAGGACTCCACGCCGTCGGCGGCCCGGGCGTAGGCCTCGGGATCGGGCGTCGGCTGCTGCTCGGGGTCGAGCGGGAAATCGGCGAAGCTGCTGGGGACACTGCTCATGAGTGAGCCAGCTCCTCTCGGGTGCGGCGGAGGAAGGCGAGGGCATCGAGCCCGGCCACGGCGGAGTCGTCGGCGCCGACGTCAGCCTTGCCGGCCACGACCACGTAGGTGGCTCCGGCCTCGCGCAGGGCAGTGACGAGCTCGGAGCCCCAGTCGGCGTAGACCTTGTCGTGGCCGGTCAGGCAGACCACGGGCGAGCCGTCGTAGGCCGCCAGGACCTCGTCGACGCCGCTCGTGGGACCGGCGGCCACGGTGTCGATGCCACCGGCGGCGAACAGGTTGGCCGCGAAGGTGGCGCGTGCCGTGTGGGACGCGATGGGGCCCATCGTGGCGAGGAACACCGGGGTCGCGACCCGGTCGTCACGCATGGCCTCGAACTCGTGGGCGTACCGGAAGACGGCCGGCGCCGTGGGGTACGGCCGACGCTCCGGCTGCTCCTCGTGCAGGTTGGGGAACTCGCTCACGCCCGTCAGCGGCATGGCGCGCTTCGCCACCAGGAGGCTGCGGGCCTCGCGGGTGGCGACAACCCGCTCGGCCACGAGGTCGAGCGCCTCGAGGACGCCCCCGGCACCCTCGAGCTCGGTGAAACCGGCCCAGGCGGCGCGAGCGAGGTCGTCGGTGAGCTGCTCGACGAGGTGCGAGCCGCCCGCGGGGTCGGTGACCTTGGCGACGTGCGACTCGCTGATCAGCAGGCTGGAGGTGTTGCGCGCGATGCGGCGACTGAACGGCTCCGGCAGGCCGAGCGGCTCGTCGAACGGCAGCACCGTGACCGATGCCGCGCCGCCGACGCCGGCGGCGAACGAGGCCACCGTGGTGCGCAGCATGTTCACGTACGGGTCGTAGGACGTCATCATCGGTCGGGAGGTGACACCGTGCTGGCGCTGGCCGCGACCGGACTCGGCCACGCCGCTCAGCTCGGCGACACGGGCCCAGGTGCGGCGCGCCGCACGGAACTTGGCGATCGTCGGGAACTGCTCGTCGGTCGCGGCGATCCGGAACTCCAGCAGCCCGGCGGCCTCGTCGACGGTCAGACCGGCCTCGGTCAGGGCCCGCAGGTACGTGGCACCGGCGGCGAGCAGGTACGCCAGCTCCTGGACGTCGGAGCCACCCGCGTCGTGGACCGCGGTGCCGTCGACCACGACGGCGCCGATGCCGAGGGGCAGCGCGATCCGCGCGGCCTCGGTGGCGACCCCGAGCTCGGTCTCTCCCCCGCCGAGGCCGAGTCGCTCACGGACGGCGGTGCCCACCGGGTCGACCCCGAGGTTGGTGCCGTGGTGGGCCGAGACCGCCTTGTCCTCGATGACCGAGGCCAGAGCGCGTGCCGCGCCGAGCGGGTCCTGGAGGTCCTGGACGACGACCGGGGCGAGATCCATGAAGACCGGCTCGAGCACCTTCGCGAGCGCGTCCGTGGGCACGCCGTCGGCGCCGAGCGTGAGCCACACGGAGTTCACGCCGTTCTCGAGGTCGGTGACGACCTCGTCCGCCGTCCGCTGACCGTCGGGGTCGGTGAACCAGGCCCGGATGTCCCAGGCACGGTTCTCCCGCAGCGCCTCGGTGCCGCGGGTGAACGGCGCCTGCCCGGGCAGCCCGGTCGGCGGCAGGCCCGCGGTGAGCTCGGGGGTGCCCAACGGCGTGACCTCGATCCCGTCGAGGGTCGTGGTCGTGAGCGTGGCCCAGGCGTCGCTGTCCGGGGCGTCCTCGGCGAGCTTGCGCGTCTTGCGCAGGACGGCCGCAGTGGCCTTCTCCCACGCCTCGCGCGTGGACTCGAGACCCTCGGCGAGCGGGACGGTCACCTCCGCAGGGGCGGCCGGCGTTTCGGCTGACATGAGCCGCATCGTACGAGGTCCGGAGCCCTCGTGCCCACTCGGCCCGGTCACCGCTGACTGCAGCGTCAGGCGGTGGCCGCGCGGACCGCGTCGCCGAGCTGGGCGCGGGCCCGGCTGATGCGGCTCTTGACGGTCTGCACGCCGATGCCCTGGTGGGCGGCGATCTCGTCGTAGGTCATGTCGCCGTACTCGCGCAGGACCAGGGCCTCGCGGAAGTCCTCGCCGACCTCGCGCAGCGCCGCGGTGATGAGGTCACGGTCGTCGACCTGGCTCGTGACGTCCGCGGCCACCACGAGGTCGACGATGTCGTCGGTGTCGATCGGGATGCTGCGGCGCTTGCGGCACACCGCTATGGACGCGTTGGCGGCGATCCGGTAGCACCAGGTGCTGAACTTGGAGTTGCCCCGGAACTTGTCGAGGTTCTGCCAGGCCGAGATCAAGGTGTCCTGCAGCGCGTCCTCCGCGTCCTGCTGGTCCGCGGTGATCCGCAGACAGACCGACCACAGGACGTCGCGACTCTCGGTGACGAGCTGGGTGAACGCGTCGGCGTCACCCGCTCGGGCGCGCTCCACGAGCGAGCCCTCGGCTCCCACGGCCTCCGTCATCAGCCCCCCAGTCGGTCGAACGGGCACCAGTATGTCCCGTCCCGGGGTGGTTCACTAGCAAATTCGATGGGGAGGCCTCCCCGCGGCGACTCAGGGGGACGGCGGGGGCGGGGGCGGAGGAGGTGGGAGGGGGCGCGAGGAGGCCGGACGCCCGGTGGTGCGCGGCGCGGGGGACGGCTCCGGTTGCGGGACCGGCGGGAGCTCGGCGCGGTGCGCGATGGCGCGGTAGGACTGGGCCAGCACCCGTGCGGCCTCGGCCTCGCCCGGTGCGAAGGCCAACGTGGCGCGGGACTGCGCCTCGCCCGAGCGACGGCGGGCCTCGGACGCCACCTCCGACGCCGGAGTGTCGCGACCCAGGCCGAGCTGCTCGGCAGGGTGGGACGTGCGGCTGAGCCGTTCGAGCTCGGGGATCAGGTCAGTCGCGACGCGGGTGGATCGCAGCATGCCGATCGCCTGGATCTCCCGCACGATCTGCAGCTCCGGTGCCACCAGCGCCTGTTCGACCAGGTCGAGCACGACCTGGTCGACGCCGCTGTGACGCGCCGCGCGCTCGACGGCGTCCAAGGCACGCAGGGCCTTGAGTCCGCCGGCCCTCGCCTGCACGTGGTCGCGCAGCAGACGCTGCAGCCCGCCCAGGCCCGAGACATCACCGAGCCACCCGGCGAACGCGTCGGAGCCGTCGCCGGCCTGGAGACGGCCCGCCTCCAGGCCGAACGGTCCGAGCTTCTCCTGCAGGTCCCGCAGGCGGTCGCGCGGCAAGATCGCGTCGAGCCCGACCCCCGTGCGCAACCGGACCGGCGCAACCTCGGCGAGCGAGGCGAGGTCGACGACGTCGCGCTCGCGCAGACGCCCGGTGCGCGAGGTCTCCGCCAAGAGCCCGGAGACCGGGACGACGTCGCCCACCTCGCCCACGCGCGACGCCGCCAGGTGTCGCGCCTGGTCACGGGCCGGACGCATCGGGTCGTCGGCGGCGGCGTCGGCCAGGAGGTCGGCCTGCGACAGGACCCCGACGGCGTTGACCGCCGATCCGTTCATCTCCGCCGACGCCGCACGGAACTGCTTGAGGAACTCCGCCTCGTCCTCGCGCTGCTCCTGACGGAACAGGAACAGCACGGCGTCGGCGTCGCCACTGGCGTGCTGCGAAGTGAGGGAGTCACCGAGGATCGCCGACCGCGTCGCACTCTCGTTCTCGGGCGTCAACGACGACAGTCCCGGGGTGTCGATCAAGGTCAGTCCGCGCAGTGGAGCGGACTGCAGGCTGACCACGAGTCGCCGCACCTCCTCGGCGGGGACCGGCAGGTCCTCGGGGAGTCGGCCGTCGACGAGCGAGATCGGGATCTCCCGTCCGTCGTGGCAGTGCACCACCGCCGCGCCGTCGGGCGACCCGAACTCGAACCACGTGACGACCCGCGTGCACTCCCCTGCCCGTGTCGGCGCTATGCGCCGGCCGATGAGGGCGTTGACGAGGGTGGACTTGCCGGCCTTGACGCGACCCACGACGGCGAGCCGGAGCGGGTCGAGCAGCGCCGCGCGGCGCCGCGCCGCGACCTCACGGACGGTCGGGCTGGCGACAGCCTCGATCTGCAGCAGCAGGGTGTCCACCCGCTGCACGACGGTCGTCACCCGTCACCCGATCCCGTCGTCGTGGTGCCCGTGGTCGGGCGCGTCGGCGCCGTCGTCGGCGGGTGACCAGGTGTCGCCGGAGTCCCACAAGTTCAGGTCCGAGTCGTCGAGCGTGATCGACGTGTCGTCACCATCGACGTCCTCGTCGTCATCGTTCGCACCGTCGTCGGCGTCGAGCTCGTCGGACGAGGCGGCGACCGGATCGTCGTCGGGCGCCAAGGACTCGTCGGGCGTCTCGGCCTCCGGGTCCAGGGCGTGGGCGAGGGCCCGGAGCCACGTGGACTCCGGGACCTCGACGATCGGCAGGTGGTCGGCCATCGCGATCAGGCCTTGGCCGCCGCGACCTCGTCGCCCCGGAGGACGACGGGCAGCAGGGCCCACTTGCCGTCGAGCATGGTGGAGACCGCCTCGGACTGCGGGAGACCCGAGCCGACCGTGGAGGCGGCGCTGTCGGGCGCCGGCTCGTCGCAGACGACGGCCTGGTTGTTGCCGTCCTCCCACGCGTCCTCGAAGTACTCGATCGGGATCTCCATGGCCTCGCCGTCGGGGGTGCCGGTGTCGTTGACGTAGACGACGCCCTTGTCCTCGTCGATGCCGGTGACCATGACGATGTGGTTGACCGCGTTGTTCTCCGGGCCGGGGTCGTAGCCGTACATCGGCCCCCAGTACTCGTCGGCGTCGACCATCACGGCCACGCCCACGTCGTCGGCCAGCATGTCCTTGAGGTCCTGGATCTCCAGGCCGTCCTCGAGCTCGGCGGGCACACCGTGCGCCTCGAGCATGTCGACGATGTCGTCGGCGTACATGCCCGTGGTGGTGCCGTCGGGCAGCACCTCCATGACGCCGTTGTCGACGGCCCAGGCAGCGAACTCCTCCTCGTTGGCGAAGGTCTCGCCGGTGTACTCCGAGACGATCTGGGCGATCGCCGACGGACCACAGGTGCCGTTCACGGCCTGCTCGAACCACAGCTCGGCGTCACCGAACGGATCGCCCACGAGGCCCGTGCTGCTCGGGTCACCCTGCGGGTGCTTGCCGTCGTCGTCGGCGTCCTTCTCGTCGTCGTCCTCGTCCTCGAAGTCGACGTTCTTCGTGTCGTCCTTCGAGTCGCCATCGGCGAACCAGCTGCTCGGGCTGTCGGAGTCCTTGTCGTCCTCGTCCTCGTCCTCGTCGGAGTCCTTGTCGTCCTCGTCGTCGGAGCCGGAGCCGTCGAAGCCCGTCTGCTCGAACTCGGACTCGCCCAGCTCGTCGCCGAAGGTCTCGACCAGGTCGGGGGCCATCTGCGTGGCCTCCTCGAGGTCGACGACGGTGGGCTGAGCCGTGGTGTCGCTGGGGTTCTCGTAGACACCAACCTGGCCGTTGCCGAGGTCCAGGACCGCGAGGTCGACCTTGCCGTCGCCGTCGGAGTCGATGTCCGCGGCGTCGACCTTGCCGTCGCCGTCGGTGTCGTAGGTCGCGATCGACGAGTTGTCGTCGAAGTACTCCACGACCGTGTCGACGACGCCGTCGCCATCGAGGTCGTCGAACTGCTGGTTGCCGATCAGGTCGTCGCTCGGGTCAGACATCGTGGTCTCCTCAGTGCTGTGGTGGTCCGTCACACCTCAGACGTGGCGGTCGGTCGGTTTGTTCCCGGCTGGTCCCGGCCCCCTCGCGCAGCCCTCGCGGGACGGGGGCTCAGCGCCTCGCTCATGACAGCCTGCAGCTCCTCCCGCTGCGCCCGCAACGCCTCGAGGTGCCGCGTCTCGTTGGCGACCTCGCGGCGCAGACGTTCCGGTGTCTCCGCCGCGGACCGACGAGCCGCCTCGAGCTCGGTCTTGGCGGAGTCGAGCGCGGCCTTGAGCTCGTGCCGGAAGGCGATCGTGACGTCGCGCAGCATGACGGTGCGGGCCCGGTCGACAGCGAAGCGCAGGTGGGTCTCGGCACGATTCACCGCCGTGGACGCGGTCTGGGTGACGAGCCGCTCCAGGTTGTGGGCGCGTCGGGTCCGGTAGTTCACGATGTACCAGGCCGCGCCACCCACGATCGAGAAGACGGGCGCGATGATCGCCGGCGCGATCAGCCCGGCGACCAGACCGCCCATGCTGGACCCGATCATCGCGGTGCTCGCCAAGGTGGCGTCGAAGCTGCCGCTGTACTCGGCCTCGGCGACCTCCGCCATCGCGAGGTCGTCGACGTCCGGATTGAGGCGGACCGCGGTCGCGAGGTCGCGTCCGATCGAGCGGAACAGGTGGTCGGCCTGCACGTGGAAGCCGTCGGTGAACTCCGCGATCGCCGACGTCACGATCGCGCGCAGCTGGGCCGTGAGCGCGAGGGCGACCTCCTCGATGACCTTGTCAGGATTCTCCTTGCGGCGCTCGTGCGCCACGGCGGTCCACTGCTGCCGGACCACGGCCAGCTGCTGGGACGCCCGGTGCAGGACGTCGGCGCGCAGCACGCTGGAGTCGGAGTTCAGGTCGAGCGACCAGCGGTCGCCCTGCTCCTGCAGACCGCGCAGGCGCTGGACCAGGGCGTCGAGCTCCGGCACCTGCTGGCCGGCGGACTCGAGGGCCTCGATCGTGCGGCGTCGCTTGGTCTCGTAGCGCTCGATCCCGGACAGCCCCGACCGCAGGGCGTTGGCCACGGCGATCGAGGCGGGCGCGACGATGCGCTCGCGGACGGCCTCGGCCAGCACGTCGAGTCCGGCGTACTCGCGCAGGTCGGCCGCCTCTGCCGGATCGAGGTCGATGATCTCGAGCGCCACGGTCGACGACACGGGGCAGATCGGCGCGTCGGCGAACCGCGGGGCGTGCCGGCGCAGCAGCTCGCGGTTCTCGGCCATCACCTCTTCCCAGCCCGACGGGTACTGGTCGATCTTGGTGAGGGCGAACACGACCTGCTCGACCTTCGAGGAGACGTCGGTGAGGAACTCGAGCTCCGGCCGGGTCAGCACCTGACCCGCGTCGGTGACCATGACCAGGACGCTGCCCTGTCCGGCGGCGAGTGCCGCGAGCTCGGCGTGCCCCTGGGTGAGACCGGCGATGCCGGGGGTGTCGACCAGCGCCACACCCGGCAGCACCGCGGAGTCGTGCGCGATCGTGATGCCGACGAAGGCGGAGTCGTCCTCGCTTCCGGTGTTGCCGGTGACGGCCACCTCCCGTGCGGTGGCGACGCTGACCTGCCGGGTGGTGCCGTCGGCGAGCTGGACGCGCGCCTGGCCGTCGACGAGGTCGTCGGTGGGTGGGGCGACCCGCACGAAGCCGGCCGTGACGACACCCAGACCCGCGGGCACGAGGTCGGTCTGCCCCAGGATCGCGTTGACGAGGGTGCTCTTGCCCCGCTTGACCTCACCCACGACGACCGCCGAGGGCACGGTCGGCGCCGACGACGCGAGGGCCGACGACATGGCCTCGGCCCACGGCTCGAACTCGGTGCCCTTCAGGGCCATGACGGTCGAGCGCACGACGCGCCCTTGCGCCGCCGTCAGCTTCGGACGGTCGGCGGCCAGCGCCGGCCTGGCAGGGCTCACCGGCTCGGAGGGCGGGTCACGCGACCGCCCACCACTGGTACAGCTCGGGAAGCCGCTTGTCGTCGGCGGCGGCCCAGATCTCGATCAGGACGTCCGTGTCGGTCCACGCCACGTAGCTCGTGTCCGACTCCTCGCTGTAGCGGAGCAGGACGCGTCCGGCGTCCTCGGTCTCGGTCTCGTACTTCCAGGTGTCCCACCCCGGCGCGCCGTCGAGCGCCTGCGGACCCGACAGACCCACGTCGTCGATGACGCCCTGGAACACCTCGTCCATCGTCGCCTCGTCGCCGTAGCCGTAGAGGTTGAGGTGATCCGGCTTGAAGCCGGTGTCGTCCTTCAAGGCGAAGCACTGGACGGCGACCTGGGCGCCCTCCGGGTCGATGCCCTCACAGTCGGCGGGGTCGACCCGCGGATTGGCGGTCAGGGCGTCGTTCAGGAGCGTGCACTCCTCGTCGGTGAGGTCGGGGCTGTCCTCGCACGCCGGGTCCTCGACCGTGCCGTCGGTCGGCGTCTCGCGCGTCGGGTCGGGGTCGGTGGACGCCTGCGGGTTGGGATCGTCGCCACCCAGGATCGTGACGGCCGCCGCGATGCCACCGCCGACGAGGACGAGCGTCGCTGCCACGACACCGATCAGCACGGTGCGGCGCTTGCGCGCGTCGGCGGACCGGCCGCCGCCGGGCCCACCGGGGCCCGGCGCAGGCGCGGGCGCGTAGTACGGCACGGCGGGGATGCCGCCGGTCGTCTCCGTCGCGCTCGGGGCCGGTGCGGGAGCGGGTGCCGCGACCGGAGCCGGTGCCGGTGCGGGGGCCGGTGCCGGCGCGGGAGCCGACGCGTGCCGCGGTGCGGGGGCTGCCATGGGGGCGATCGCGGGTTCGCGCAGCTGACGCCCGAGCGGCGACAACGCGCCGAGGCACGTGATGAGCTTCGGGTCGTCGAGCGTGGCTGCCGGCTGGCCCACGACCCGCGCGAGCGAGGTCTGCAGCGGCCGTACGAGGGAGGCGCCACCGGTCAGGTAGACCGTGGCGAGCTCGGTAGGTCGGAGGCGGGCCCGCGTGCAGGCCTCGATCGTCAGTGCGGTGATCTGCTCGACGTCGTCGGCGATCGCCTCGGCGAACTCGTCGGCCGTGACCGTGACCGTGGCGGTGCCGCCGCTCGTGACGACCGGGACCGTCGTGGACTCGCTCTCGGACAACGCGTGCTTGGCCTGCGCGACCTGCTCGCGCAGGGCACGGCGCGCACCGAGCCCGGCCGTGCTCTCGAGCGCGGCGAGGACCTCGGCGTGGCCGCCCGCACGGACGGCGTCGAGGACGATGTTCTCCAGACGCAGGTCGAACAGCCCGCCGCCGAGGTCCGGACGGCCGGCGGTGGAGACGACCTCGAACGGCCGCAGGGCGTCGCCCGTGACGCGCAGGACCGCGATGTCGGCCGTGCCACCACCGATGTCGACGACGCACAGGTGGCTGCCACCCGGCGGCAAGGGGGCGTGCTGGGCGTACCGCGAGACCGCGGCGACCGGCTCGGGCAGCAGGCCCACCGCCGAGCGGGGGAAGCCGGCACGCTCGGCGGCCTCGACCAGGACGTCGCGCCGGGCCCGCTGGTAGCCGGCCGGGTAGGTGAGGGTGAGCTCGGACGGACGACCGCCGCCGGCGACACGCGCGGCACGCTGCGTGACGGTGCGCAGGACCGCGGCGACGAGGTCGACGACCTCGCGATCAGTGCCGCCGAGCTGCACCACGCGCTGCCCGACCAGCCGCTTCGGGTTGCGCTCGAACGCACTCGGGTCGAGCAGCATGCGCCGGGTGGCCTCGACGCCCACCGTCAGGCCACCAGCATCGACGAAGACCGCGGACGGCATGACGTCGCCGCCGTCGGTGAGGCGCACCGTCTGCGGCTCTCGACCGTCGATCTGGATCGCCGCGGTCGAGTTCGAGGTGCCGAAGTCGATGGCGAGTCGCCAGGTACTCATGACAGCCCCACCTCAGGGACAGCGACCCTGGGCGGCGCCGTCACGAGGTGATCCCCACTTCTCGCTCGCTCACGGCCGACTCACCCTTCGATCCGATCGGCCGATCGGCCCACCGGCCGGTCCGCACGCTGTCTGGGCAGCACCCTATCCGTTGGGGGCGTCTGCGTCTGAAGACCGGTATATCGCCCTTCGGCCGGGCCGGACAACGGGGACCGCTCCCCTGCACGTGACAATGGGGAGGTGAAGATCCCCGCAGACCTGCTTCCGGGTGACGGCCGCTTCGGCTCAGGCCCCTCGAAGGTGCGCCCCGAGGCCCTCGCGGCGCTCGCCGCGACCGGCACCGGACTCCTGGGCACCTCGCACCGCAAGGCTCCCGTCAAGAACCTCGTCGGCGCCATCCGCTCCGGGTTGGCCGAGCTCTTCACCCTGCCGGACGGCTACGAGGTCGTCCTGGGTGTCGGTGGCTCCCACGCCTTCTTCGACGCAGCGACGTTCGGCCTCGTGCAGGAGCGCGCCCAGCACCTGGTGCACGGGGAGTTCAGCGGCAAGTTCGCGAAGGCCGTGGCCGCAGCCCCGTTCCTGGGCGCTCCCGACATCCGCGAGTCGGCGCCGCACACGCACCCCACGCCTGAGGCCGTCGCCGGGATCGACACCTACGCCTGGGCCCACAACGAGACCTCGACGGGCGTCTGGGTCCCGGTCGAGCGCGTCGCCGGCGCCGACCCCGACGCCCTCGTCCTGGTCGACGCCACCTCGGCCGCCGGCGGGCTGGCGGTCGACGTCAGCCAGACCGACGTCTACTACTTCGCCCCGCAGAAGTCGTTCGCGTCCGACGGCGGGCTCTGGATCGCGCTCATGTCGCCCGCGGCCGTCGAGCGCGCCGAACGGATCAAGGCCTCGGGCCGGCACATCCCCAGCTTCCTCGACCTGCCGACGGCGATCGACAACTCCCGCAAGGACCAGACCTACAACACCCCTGCGCTCGCCACGCTGTTCCTGCTCGAGCAGCAGATCGCCTGGCTCAACGGGCTCGGTGGTCTGGGGTTCGCCGCGGCTCGCACGGCCGACTCGGCGTCACGCCTGTACGACTGGGCCGAGTCGCGGGACTACACGACGCCGTTCGTGCCGGACCCGGCCGAGCGCTCGAAGGTCGTCGGCACGATCGACCTCGTGGGGGTGGAGGCCTCCGAGGTCTCGGCAGCCCTGCGCGAGAACGGTGTCGTCGACGTCGACGGCTACCGGGGCCTGGGACGCAACCAGCTGCGCATCGGGATGTTCCCCGCGATCGACCCCGCCGACATCAGCGCGCTGACCGCCTGCATCGACCACGTGGTGGAGCAGCTCGCCTCCTGATGCCCTAGGAGATCTCGGTCCCACCTCGGTGCAGCTCGCGGTGCTCGGTGTAGATCACCGCGTTGCGGTGCAGCGTGGCGACCTCGTCGTCGGTGAGCTCGCGCCGCACCTTGCCCGGCACGCCCGCCACGAGCGAGCGCGGCGGCACCTGCATGCCCTCGGTGACCAAGGCGCCTGCCGCCACGA
The DNA here is from genome assembly GCA_964428825.1 of uncultured Aeromicrobium sp. GTDB lineage: Bacteria > Actinomycetota > Actinomycetes > Propionibacteriales > Nocardioidaceae > Aeromicrobium. The sequence continues at coordinate 12,028 of CAYRZN010000018.1, read as the reverse complement.
GGGACTCCGCGCCGATGACCGCGCCGTTCATGACGACGGCCCCCATGCCGATCAGGCAGTGGTCCTCGATCGTGGCGCCGTGCACGACCGCGTTGTGGCCCACGGACACGCCATCGCCGAGCGTCACCGGCTTGCCCTGGTCGACGTGGAAGGCACACCCGTCCTGCACGTTGGAGTCACGGCCGATCGTGATCGGCGCGTTGTCGGCGCGAAGGACCGCGGAGTACCAGACGCTGGCCCCCTCCCCCAGCTCGACGGAACCGACGAGCGTGGCGTTCGGCGCGACGAAGGTGGACTCGGGAACCGACGGACGGCGGCCGTCACCCAGATCGATCAGCATGCAACCAACCATCTCACCTCAGGTCCACCGTTGGACGCACGGACGGCACGAGCTGCTCCCTCTGGGCAGCAAGATCGAACCCGGTACGGGCACTCCCGTTTCCTACGGGATGGTGTATCGCCCGATGTACGCGTTCGCGCCACCATGGCGATAGCAGTTGGTCGTGATCCGAGCGGCAATTCCTTGCGACCGCAGTGCCCTCACTGCTCCAGCCAGCTGACCCCGGCAGTTCTCGAGCGTCGACCCGTACACCGTGTACGTGGTCGCGGCCTGCGCCGAAGGCGCGGGACCGATCACGAACAAGGCCGCTGCGACCGTGGCGACGGCCAAACTCCGACATGCAAACGTGAGGTCCTTCATCGTCTGGCCGCTTTCGTCTGAGGTGTGAGATCCAGTCTTGTCAGGCTATGGGCGCTTCTTCGAACGTCGCAAGCACCCGCCAGTAGCTGGGCGGCGCTTCGGATCAGGTGAGCCAGCGGGTGATCGGGTCGATCGCGAAGTAGACGACGAACAGCGCTGCGACGATCCACATCAGGGGGTGGAGCTGAGCCGCCTTGCCCCGCACGACCTTGAGCAGCACGTAGGTGACGAACCCGGCGCCGATGCCGACCGTGATCGAGTACGTGAACGGCATCAGGGCGATCGTGAGGAACGCCGGCAGCGCGATCTCCACGTCGTCCCAGTCGATCCCGCTGACCTGGGTCATCATCAGGAAGCCCACGAGGACCAGGGCCGGGACAGCAGCCTCGCTCGGGATGTGCCTCACCAGCGGCGCGGCCAGCGTCGACACCAGGAACAGGACGCCGGTCACGATGGAGGCCAGACCGGTCCGTGCACCGTCACCGACGCCGGAGGCCGACTCGATGTACGACGTGTTGCTCGAGACGCCGGCCGCGCCGCCGGCCGCAGCCGCGACCGAGTCGACGATCAGGATGCGCTGCGCGTTGGGCGGCGTGCCCTCGTCGTCGTTCAGACCGGCCTCGGCGCCGACGGCCGTCATGGTCCCCATCGTGTCGAAGAAGTCGGCGAGCAGGAGCGAGAACACCAGCAGGAACGCCGCCACGACCCCGACGCGGTCGAAGCCGCCGAGGAGGTTGAAGTTGCCGAGGAGGCTGAAGTCGGGCACCTCGAAGAGCTTGTCCGGCCACGACGGGACGTTGAGGTTCCAGCCCTTCGACGTGGGGTCGCCGCCACCGCCCGGGGTGTCGGTGACGGCCTGCACGACGCCCGCGAGCACGGTGCCGAACACGATGCCGATGAGGATCGCGCCGGGGACGCGCCGCGCGTGGAGGGCGAACATCACGAGCAGGGTGAGGCAGAAGACCAGCACGGGCCAGCCCGACAGCGTGTTGCCGATGCCGAGTCCGATCGGCGGGGCGGGGATGTTCGTCGTGCGCACGAACCCGGCGTCGACCAGGCCGATGAGGGTGATGAACAGGCCGATGCCGTCCGCGATGGCGGTCTTGAGCTGAGTGGGGACGGCGTCGAAGACCGCCTTTCGGAACCCGGTCAGCACCAGCACCAGGATGATGAGGCCCTCGAGGACCACCAGGCCCATCGCGTCGGCCCAGGTCATCTGCGAGGCGACCGAGTAGGCGACGAAGGCGTTGAGACCGAGCCCGGCCGCGATCGCGAGCGGGAAGTTGGCGACGGCGCCCATCGCGATGGACAGGATCCCGGCGATCAGGGCGGTGCACGCCGCGATCGTCGCGAAGCCCGAGCCCGGCTCGGACCCGCCGCCGAGGTAGTTGCCGTCGACGTCCGCGACGCCCGCCAGCACGATGGGGTTCAGCACGATGATGTACGCCATGGTCAGGAACGTCACGACGCCACCGCGCACCTCCCGCGCGACGCTGGAACCCCGCTGGGAGATCTTGAAGAAGTCGTCAACCGCCGTGGCCATGCTGCTCCTCAGGTAACGCAGGTGCGACGCCGGGTCGGCGCCGCACAGCATCATGACCGACGTCGCCGCGCGAGGAGAAGCGACCCGGCCAGAAGACACACGATCGTCACACCGACCAGCACCGGCAGGGTCGCCGAGCCGAACGGTCCGAAGGCCGCGTCGACGTCGTCGGCAGCGGGTCCCGTCGATGCGGCCTCGGCGGGCTCGACGGGCTCCGGCGTCACGAGGGGAAGGCGGTACAGCGGCTCGCCGACCCCCTCGGATCCGACGAGGAGGCTGGTGCCGTCGGGATCGACCGCGACCGTCTCGCCCTGCGGCTGCGCGGGAAGGGTGATCGACCCGACCTTGGCGAAGTCGTCGCGCACGTCGTAGAGCGTGGCGTCGAGGTACGTGCGCACGACCGCGTAGTGCCCGTCGGGCGTCACCGACGCGTCGGTCACGAGCAACGGCGCCTCGACCCCGGTGGAGGTCGCGGTGCTCACCGCGTCCGTGGCCAGGTCATCGGGCAGGGCGAGGACCTCGCCGCCGAGCCATCCCTTCGTGACGACCCACATCGCCGAGCTCGTGGGGTCGACCAGGAGCGCCTCGACGTCCTCGCGTCCCGTCGCGAACGCGATCGGGTGGACCTCCGGCGTCACGCGAGCGTCGTCTCGACCGGGCTCGGGGAGCGAGTAGAGCATCGCGTCGTCGCGGACCGCGTCGTTGTCGCCCGTGTCGGCGATCCAGAGCGTGCCGTCGCCGCCGAGTGCCAGCGCCTCGGGGTCGCGCCACGCGACGTCCTCGATCTCGGTGACGCCGACGACGTCGCACGTCGCGAGGTCGAGCGCGAAGATCTCCGGGTCGCTCCCGGAGTCGTTGACGACGTACGCCGTCCCAGGGTGGGCGGCGCTGACGGCCAGGCCGCTCTGCTCGTCGATCCGAGGGTCGTCCACGGTGCAGGCGACGGTGGCGTCCTGGCTCGTGGTCGTGGCGCCGGCACGGCCGACCAGCGAGGCCAGCAGGACCACGACGAGCAACGTGATGAGCAGACCGGGGATCAGCAGTCGGCGGTGGCGAGGATTCATCGCCCACCAGCATGACAGGCAGGGCCGTCACGCCGTGCGCCCGGAGCCCCACGAGTAGGGTGGGTGCCGTGAGCGACGACGGTCAGGTGCTTCCCGGGGACGGCCCCGAGACGATCGAGCGCAAGCTCGGGCACCGTGAGCGCGAGCGCCTCGAGCGCGCCGCCCGCCGCCACGAGCTGGGGCGGCCCGACATCGTCGAGCTCGAGATCGGTCGCACGACGCACAAGGTCGCCGAGGTCGAGCCGATGGACGTCGACGGCGTCCGCACCATGGTCGTCGGCACGATCCTGTGGGCCGTCGCCGCCTTCGCGCTCCTGCCGTTCCTCGGCACGCTGCGCGACCAGGGCGACGACTGGTGGTTCTGGACCGCGATCGCCGGGTTCGGCCTGGGGTGCATCGGCATCGAGTACTGCCGCCGCCGACGCAACGCCCTCGCCCGCCGCCCCGGCCGCCGCAAGGCCTGACGCCGCGGACGACCGCTGGTTGAGGTGCGAGGAGCTCTGGCGACGAGCCTCGAAACCGCGCAGGTGACCACCTCCCGTTGCGACCGTCAAGCGGCATAGACCAAGATCGGTCGGCCTCCGGGTGCCGGATCTGACGGCTCAGCGAAACAGGGCACGGCAGACGGTGACATCGCACGGCACCTGTGCCGTGCGATGTCACCGTCTGCCGTGTTCACTCCGTAACTCGGCCAGTTGGATGACCGCGGAGGCCGCCCCGCTCTTCGTCCGTGGCCGCTTGTCCCGCGCCATCTCGAACGTTCAGCCCACCGGCACCGAGATCTCCTCGTCCTGCTCGGACTCCGGCGCGCGGTCGATCGTGGTGCGCAGCGGGATCTCCTTGATGAAGAGGGCCGCGACGAGGCTGACCACGGCGACCACGGCGGCGATCGCGAAGATGTGGCCCGTCGCGTCGCCGTAGGCGGCGCGGACGATGCCCACGACCGGAGCCGGCAGGGAGTCCAGGTCCAGCAACGAGCCGCTCCCGGTCGAGGGGCCCGAGACGCCCTGGCTCGCGAGCTGGTCGGTGACGCTGGTCTTCACGTCGTGGGCCAGGATCGCGCCCAGGACCGAGACGCCGACCGCGCCGCCGAGGGAGCGGAAGAAGGCGACCGTGGCGCTCGCCGCTCCGACCGTCGACACCGACACCGTGTTCTGCACGGCCAGCACGTAGTTCTGCAGCAGCATGCCCATGCCCAGTCCCATCACGGCCATCGACGTCATGGCGTGCCACTCCGGGGTCGTGTGGTCGACGGTCGACAGCATGGCCAGACCGACGACGAGAAGGCTCGACCCCGCCACGAGGAAACGCTTCCAGCGCCCGTAGCGGGTGATCAGCTGGCCGCTCAGCACCGTGCCGACGAGCGAGCCGGTCATGAGCGGGATGCTCAGGACGCCGGCGTAGGCGGCCGAGTGCCCACCGGCCACCTGGAAGTACTGCCCCAGGAAGACCGAGCCACCGAACATCGACATGCCCACGGCGATGCTGCCGATGATCGCCAGGGCCGTGGTGCGCTCACGGACGACAGCGATCGGCAGGAGCGGCTCCGGGTGTCGGGTCTCGACGACGACCACCAGCACGGCAGCGAGCAGCGTCACACCCCAGAAGAGCGCGGTCTCGGTGGAGATCCAGGCGAAGGAGGTGCCGGCGAAGGTGACCCAGATGAGGGGAAGCGATGCCGCGATCGTGATGAGCACGGCGCCGCCGAGGTCCAGGCGGACCTTGCGCCGGATCGTCGGTAGGTGGAGCTGGCGCTGCAGCACGACGAGGCTCATGACCGCCAACGGGACGCAGACGTAGAAGCACCAGCGCCAGCCGAGACCGGGCGTGTCGACGATGACGCCGCCCAGCAGCGGACCGCTGACGGTCGCGACAGCCATGGTGGCTCCCATGTAGCCGCTGTAGCGTCCCCGCTGACGCGGCGGGATGATCGAGCCGATGATCGACTGCGACGTGGCGATCAGCCCGCCCATCGCCAGGCCCTGCAGCACCCGGCACGCGATCAGCCACGGCACGTCCTGCGCGGCGCCGGCCAGGATCGAGCCGATCACGAAGGTGACGAGCGCGACCTGCACGAGCGTCTTCTTGTTGAAGAGGTCCGAGAGCTTGCCCCAGATGGGCATCGAGACCGTCATCGCGAGCAGCGACGACGTGACGACCCAGGTGTACTGGGTCTGCGACCCGTTCAGGTCGGCGATGATGGTCGGCAGCGCGTTGGACACGATCGTGGAGCTGATGAGCGCCGTGAACATGCCCGCCAGCAGCCCGACCAGCACCTGCAGGATCTCGCGGTGGGTCAGCTCGACAGCGGCGGTTTCTTGTTGCACGATGCACCTATACAGCGGACCTCGACTCGCGTCGTGCCGAGCCGCGGTGACGGTGGTCTCA
>CAYRZN010000018.1:0-6323 GCA_964428825.1 uncultured Aeromicrobium sp. | reverse complement strand
GCGTCGGCCGCCTCGCCGGTAGGCGCCCCGGCGCCCTGCACGTCGTCGGCGGCCGGCACGTCGACGGCGGCCGGCGCCGCCGCCTCGGCCGGCTCGACCACGTCGGGCTGGGGCGCGGGCCGCGCCACGACGTCGTTGGTCAGGGTGTCGAAGTAGGGGTCCGGGAGCTCCTTGACCGCGGTGGCACGGCTGAGCCGCACCCCGGAGTGGGCTCCACAGCCGTGCTCGAGATCGACGACGCGGCCGTCGTCGTTGGCCATGCCGTTGGCGCAGACGCCGAAGCGATCGGCCAGGGCACCCACGAGACCCACGCGGAATCCGCACGTCCGGCACGTTCCCGACGCCTGCTGCGCGATGGCCACGTGCGGGCCACCCTGGCCGTCGTGCCAGCGCTGCGCGGCCATGTCGCGGCCCTCGAGCGAGAGCACGAGGCTGCGCCCCCCGGCCAGCTCCTTGGCCTCGAGCCGGTCGCCGCCGCCCTCGACCTCGGTGTCGGAGTCGCCTGCGGACCAGGCCGGGACGAGTCGGAGGTCGTCGGGCTCCGGCGGGAGCACGTCGCCGGGTCCGAGGTCGCCCGGACGGACGCGGTCGCGGTACGGGGTCCAGGGCGGCGCGACGATCGCGTCGCCACCGGGGAGGAGCACGACGTCGTTGACGGTGGGGTCGGCGTCGGCCGCAGCGGCGGTGAGCGACACGACCCAGGTCCAGCCGCGGTACCCGGGCTGCAGCGCCTCGAAGACGTGCGACACGAGGCCATCACCATCGACCTCGGATCGCAGGTGCGCGCCGACGACGTCGCCACCGGCGACCTCGGCCACGACGGTGCGGGCGAAGGCATCGGAGGCCTGCAACATCTGCTCGACGGACATGCGCTCGATTGTCCCTCATGCCACCACACGCGGGCGACACGGGTGAGGCAGGATGGGAGACATGGGTGCCCCGACTGACGACGACAGCCGTTCGCGGCCCGCGGCCCCTCCGCACGACCTGCCCGAGGCAGATCCACACGTCCCTGGTTCCGCGTGGGACGAGTCGCTCGGCGACACCCGCCACGATCCTCGCGACGCCGGGCCCCAGGGCCCGAACCCAGCCGTCAAGGCCGTGCGCGGCACGGGCCGCGCCGTCGCCGGTGGCAGCCGTTGGGCCTTCATCCGGGCCCGCCGCTTCACCCATTCCTCGGGGGCCGGCGAATCGGGTCTCTCGCGACTGCTCGAGCTGCACGCCTTCAACACCGCAGGTGACGCCGCCGTCGCGATCTCGCTGGCCGGGACCGTGTTCTTCACCGCCCCGACGGACGAGGCGACCGGCCAGGTCGCCCTCTTCCTCGTCCTGACGATGCTGCCGTTCGCCGTCGTCGCCCCCTTGATCGGGCCGTTCCTCGACAAGTTCCAGCGCGGACGCCGGTGGGCGATCGGCGCCACGCTTGCCGTCCGCGCCTTCAGCTGCTGGGTCCTCGCCGGTGCGGTGGCCGAGCAGTCGGCCACGTTCTTCATCGCCGCCCTGCTCTGCCTGGTGTCGTCCAAGGCCTACGGCATCACCCGGGCCTCCGCCGTCCCCCGTCTCCTGCCCGAGCAGCTGACCCTGGTCAAGGCGAACTCCCGCATTTCCCTCACCGGTACCGCGGCCGGCGCGATCTCCGCCCCCCTGGCGGTCGGCGCCGCCTACTTCGGCGCCGAGTGGTCGCTCCGGTACGCGTTCGTGCTCTTCGTGGTCGGCACCGTGCTCGCGGTCCTGCTGCCGGCGCGCGTCGACTCCAGCGACGGTGAGGACAAGATCGACCTCACCGCCGCGAACGGGGTCAAGGGCGTGCTCGCGCCGCGTGGTGTCGTCAACGCGCTGCGCTGCAACGCCGGCCTGCGACTCATCACGGGATTCCTGACGATCTTCATGGCCTTCGTGCTGCGCGAGCCGCCGGAGTCCCTGGGGTGGAACGGCAATGCCACGATCCTCCTGGGTCTCGTGATCGGCGCCGCCGGTGCCGGCAGCACGATCGGCGTGCTGCTCGGCAACGTGCTGCGGTCACGCGCGCCGGAGGCGATCGTCATCTTCGTGCTGATCGTCGACACCGCCGTCCTGGCCGTCGTCTCGCTCACGCTGAGCTGGGTGACCGCGATCGTGCTCGGCCTGACGGCCGGCCTGTGTCAGTCGCTCGGCAAGCTGAGCCTCGACGCCCTGATCCAGCGCGACGTGCCCGAACGGGTCCGCACCTCGATGTTCGCGCGGTCCGAGACGTTGATCCAGCTCAGCTGGGTCACCGGCGGGCTCATCGGCATCGGACTGTTCACGATCGAGGCGAGCGTCAACGTCGGCCTGCTCGTGGTGGCCGGCATCGGCCTGGCCTGGCTCGCGTTCGTCGTGGCCAAGCTGCGGCAGGGGCCCCGGCGCGCGGTCGAGGTCGATCGCGGCGACCCGCAGCCCCAGAGCTAGACCGCCCAGTACGAGACGGCGCGGGTCAGCCGCGCGGCAACGCTCAGCTGGGGTCGAGCTCACCCGCGAGCGCGCGCAGGACCTGGGCGACGGGCTTCGACTTGCGGGCGTCGGGCTGGCGGCCGTGCCGGTACCCCTCCCCCAGGTCGTCGAGCATGCGGATGAGGTCCTCGACGATGACGACCATCTGCTCGGGGTCCTTGCGCTTGGCCTGGACCTGCTTGCGTCCCGGCGCGGCGGTCTCGACGAGCCGGAGCTGCAGCGCCTGGTCGCCTCGGCGACCCTGGGCGATGCCGAACTCGACCCGCTGGCCCGGCTTGAGCGTGTCGACGCCCTCGGGCAACGCGTCGGAGTGGACGTAGACGTCCTCGCCCTCGTCCGACGACAGGAAGCCGAAACCCTTGGCGGCGTCGAACCACCTCACCTTGCCCGTGGGCATGTCATCCCTCTCGTCGTCGAAACCGTGCGGTGGCCCACTCTAGTGGGTGCGGCGGAGCACGACGCGCCGTCGCGCGCCGATATCAGCGTGCCGACCCCTCCGAGCGAGTCGGCACGGGACCGGGATCCGGGTCGACGACCGCCGGCTGCTCGGAGGTGTCCTCGAAGCGGGCCTCGATCGTCTGGAAGCCCTTGTGCCGCTGCATCTTGGCGTAGCTGATGTAGGCACGCTGGTCCGCCTCGGTCAGGACCACGTTGTCGGTGAACGGCGTCAGCAGGGCCCGTGGGTACAGGCGGCGCGCCACCACGACCATGCTCTCCAGGCCGATCACGACCATCAGCGCGGCCAGGAAGATGAAGCCCATCAGGCCGAGGACCAGCGCGAACGTGCCGTTCATCTGGCTCGCCCGGTTGATGACCCCCGAGACGTACGCCTGGCCGAGGATCTGCAGCAGCTGCCACAGCAACGCGGTGACGACCGCGCCCGGAAGGACGCGTCGCCACGTGGCCCGGCTGCCGCTGATCAGGTGGAAGATCATCATGAACACGAGCACGGTCAGCGCGAAGCCCACCCACCCGAAGATGCGGTTGAGGTCGTCGCCCCACGACGTGCCGATGTTGTCGAGGTTGGCCAGCACCGAGCTGGCGATCGCGATGGTGAGGATGCCCAGACCGCCGATCGCGAGGAAGACCAGGCTGCGGAACCGCTGCAGGAACGGGTTGGCCCGGCTGTTGCGCGGGACCGCCCACACCTGGTTGGCCGCGTTCTGCAGCGCCTGACCGAGGTTGATCGCCCCGTACAGCGCCGTGACGACACCGACGACGATGGCCACCGTGCTGCCGCTCAGCCCCTCGGGACGTCCGAGCTGGTCGCCCACGATGGGGAACTGGCTGAGGGCCGTGTCGAGGAGGCGGTCGCGCAGCTCCGGATCACCCTGCAGGAAGAACCCGAGCACCGACGTGCCGATCAGCAGGATCGGGAAGATCGCGAAGAACGCGTAGTAGGCGATGATCGCCGCGAGGTACGGACCCTGGTCGTCGAAGTACTTGTAGATGACCGCGAGGGGCAGGCCGAGCAGGCGGTGCCGACGCTGGAACGCGTCGAACCGCCCGATCGTGGGCCCACCGGTGCCGGGCTCGTCGCTCATCGGCGCCTGCTCATGCGGCGTCGAGGTACGGACGGGCGGCGCGCACGACCGCGGCGAAGCGCGGCTCGTCGAGCACGGCGCCCTCACGACGGACGTCGTCGGGATCGACGCGGAGCAGACGGTCGAGGCGCACCTCGCTGGGTCGGCCGCGGGAGTCCCACGGACCCGTGCCGAGGTCGAGCCAGTGACGACCCGCACGCGCCTCCTGCTCGTGGTCGCGGTCGTGGTCCTTGCTCGTCAGCGCCAGCCCGAGGAGCTCGTCACCGTCGCGCCCCACGAGCAGCACCGGGCGGTCCTTGCCGCGAGCGGGGTCGTCCTCGTAGGCCACCCACGTCCACACGACCTCACCCGGATCGGGGGCACCGTCGACGTCGGGTGCGTACTCGAGCTTCACGGCCTCAGCGTGCCACACGGGCCGCCGACCGGCCCGCTGCGACGGCTCAGTCGAAGTCGGGCAGCTCGCGCTTCATGACCTTGCCGGTGGGGTTGCGCGGCAGCTCGTCGAGGAACTTGACCTTGCGGGGCACCGCGAACCGCGCGACCCGCTCCCTGGCGTACGCCACGACCGTGTCGAGGTCGAGGGACTCGCCGTCCTTGACGACGACGTAGGCCGCCAGGCACTGGCCCCAGTCCTTGTCGGGAATGCCCGTGACGACGACGTCGGTGATCGCCGGGTGCTCGATCAGCGCGTCCTCGAGCTCACGGGGGAACACGTTCTCACCGCCGGAGATGATCATGTCGTCGTCGCGGCCGGCGACGAAGAGTCGACCCTCCTCGTCGAAGTAGCCGAGGTCGCCCGAGTGCATGAGGCCGTCGGCGAAGGACTTGGAGTTGCCGTCGGTGTAGCCGCCGAACTGCATCTCGTTGCCGACGTGGATCACGCCGGTCTCGCCCGGCGGCACCTCCTTGCCGTCGGCGTCGAGGATCTTGACGATCGTGCGCCACGGGACCCGACCGGCGGTGCCCGGAGCCGCCCGCAGGTCCTCCGGGGAGGCGATGGAGACCCATCCGGTCTCCGTCGCGCCGTAGAAGTTGTAGACCGAGTCGGTGAACAGGTCCATGAAGTGGTTCGCCAGGTCGCCCGCGAGCGCCGAGCCGCTGCTCGCGGTGATCTTGAGGCTCGAGACGTCGCTCTTCTCGACCGCGGTCGAGGAGGCGTCGACCAGCCGCTGCATCATGAGCGGCACCACCACGAGGACGTCGGCCTTGTACTCGTCGATGTCGGCCAGGACCTGCTCCGGCTTGAACTTGCGGCGCAGGACGTAGGTCGGGACCGTCGACAGGCCGAAGCCAAAGTTGAGCAGGCCCCACGAGTGGAACAGCGGCGCCGCCAGGACGACGGTGGAGTTGCCGGTGTAAGGGATGGCACCGAAGAACGTCATGAGCGGATCGAGGTTCTCCGGCTCCTTGCGGTTGGCGCCCTTGGGCAGACCCGTCGTGCCGGAGGTGAAGATCACGATGCCGCCGGGGCGCTCGGGCTTCTTGTGCGGCTTCGAGGACTCCGCGGCGGCGAGCTTGGCCAAGGTCGGCAGGCCGTGCGTGTCGTCGTCCTCCCAGGCCACGAGGATCTGGTCGCGGTCGAGCTCGGAGGCCACCGTGAGGAACTCCTGGTCGACGATCGCCAGACCGGCGCCCTCACGGCGGGTGAGCTCGCCGAGCTGGTTGGCGCTGGCCATCGTGTTGAGCAGCAGCACCTTTGCGCCACGCTGCATCAGGGCGATCATGGCCACGACCATGTGGCGGTGGTTGCGGCACAGCAGCGCGACCGAGTCACCGGCGCCGATGCCCTTGGTGGCCAGCGCCGCGGTGGCGCGGTTGACCTCGTCGTAGAGCTCCTGCCACGTGATCTCACCGGCGTCGTCGATGATCGCGAGCTGGTTCGGGAAGCGGGCAGCGGCGGCACCGGCCGCGGACGGGAAGCCGGGGCCCCACGTGACGAGCTTGATGCCGGCCTTCAGGAGGCGGTGCGGCGGCTGCACCTTGAGCAGCCCGATCTGTCGCAAGACCTTCAGCTTGTACCCGACATCGCCCACGAGGTTGCCACCTGTTCCGCCAGACATGTCCCGACCGTACGACGGCGGGACCCGATTCGCAGCAGCGTAACAGCGGTTTACCGGGCGGGCTCCCCGGCCATCAGCTCGGCCTCATCCTCGGTGAAGATGCGGGACCGGATGATGAACCGCTTGCCGGTGGGTCCCTCGATCGAGAACCCGGCGCCCCGCCCCGGGACCACGTCGATCGTGATGTGGGTGTGCGACCAGTAGTTGAACTGCTCGCGCGAGATGTGCACCGGCACCACGCCGGCCTCGT
>CAYRZN010000017.1:0-23935 GCA_964428825.1 uncultured Aeromicrobium sp. | reverse complement strand
ACTTCCACGAGAACGACCTGCACGACTCCGGTGCCGTCGACCGCGCGATCGCCCGTCTCGAGCAGCTCGGGAAGATGTACGAGCGCGACGGCGCGCGCTGGCTGCGCACCTCCGACTACGGCGACGACAAGGACCGCGTCGTCATCAAGTCCGACGGCGAGCCGGCGTACATCTCGGGCGACCTCGCGTACTACCTCGACAAGCGCGAGCGCGGGTTCGACCGGGCCATCATCATGCTCGGCGCCGACCACCACGGCTATGTCTCGCGCATGATGGCGATGTGCGCGGCCTTCGGCGACGAGCCGGGCGTCAACCTCGAGATCCTGATCGGCCAGATGGTCAACCTCCTGAAGGACGGCGAGCCGCTGCGCATGAGCAAGCGCGCCGGCACGGTCATCACCCTGGAGGACCTGGTGGGGGCGATCGGCGTCGACGCCGCGCGGTACGCCCTGGCGCGGTACTCGACCGACTCCCAGATCGACCTCGACCTCGACCTGTGGGCCAGCAGCTCCAGCGACAACCCGGTCTACTACGTGCAGTACGCCCACGCGCGCCTGTCGTCGATCGTGCGCAACGCCGGCGACCTCGGCATCACGCCGGACGTCGACGTGCTGGTGCCGGAGCTGCTGGACACCCCGCAGGAGGGTGACCTCCTGCGGGCGCTCGCCGAGTATCCGCGACTCGTCGCCCGAGCCGCAGAGCTGCGGGAGCCGCACCGCGTCGCGCGCTACCTGGAGGACACCGCGTCCAAGTTCCACAAGTTCTACGACGTGTGCCGGGTCCTGCCGATGGGCGACGAGGAGGTCGCCGACGTCCACCGTTCCCGCCTCGTGCTGGTGGCGGCGACGCGCCAGGTCGTGGCCAACGGTCTCGGCCTGCTCGGTGTGGGTGCTCCCGACCGCATGTGATGCGACAGGATATGACCATGCGTTCCCACGAGGCCGGCGCCCTGCACGGACAGGCCGGCGACCGCGGTCCCGCCTGGCTGCACCGCCCGGACGACGTCAACCAGCTCGTCACCCACCTGTGGTCGCGCCATGCGGCCAAGAACGACGGGGTCCTGACGGTCGCCGGGGAGTCGGCCACCGAGCTCGCGGCGGAGCACGGCACCCCGCTGTACGTCGTCGACGAGGACGACTTCCGCCACCGGGCGCGCGCGTTCCGTGACGCGTTCGCCGATGCCGACGTGTTCTACGCCGGCAAGTCGTTCCTGTGCGTCGCCACGGCCCGCTGGGTCGCGGAGGAGGGTCTCAACCTCGACGTGTGCACGGGCGGTGAGCTCGCGGTGGCGCTGCGTGCGGAGTTCCCGCCGGCGCGCATCGCGTTCCACGGCAACAACAAGTCCGAGGCCGAGCTGCGCCGCGCGATCGAGGTCGGCGTCGGTCGGGTCATCGTCGACTCCTTCGACGAGATCGACCGACTCGCGCGCCTCGTCGACGAGCTGCGGGCCACGGTCCGAGTCATGGTGCGCGTCACCGCGGGCGTCGAGGCGCACACCCACGAGTACATCTCGACCTCGCACGAGGACCAGAAGTTCGGGTTCTCGATCGCCGGCGGGCAGGCGCTCGAGGCCGTGCGACGCATCACGAGCACGGCGGGTCTGCAGCTGCTGGGCCTGCACTCGCACATCGGCTCGCAGATCTTCGTGACCGACGGCTTCGAGGTCGCGGCCCGTCGGGTCCTCCGGCTGCAGGCCGAGATCGAGCGCGAGCTCGGGGTGACGCTCCCGGAGCTCGACCTGGGCGGCGGATTCGGCATCGCCTACACGACGCAGGACGACCCGCGCGCCCCCGAGGACCTCGCCCGCGAGATCACCAAGATCGTCGACGACGAGTGCCACGCGCTCGACATCGGCGTCCCCAAGCTGTCGATCGAGCCCGGGCGGGCCATCGTCGGACCGTCGACGTTCACCCTCTACACGGTCGGCACCACCAAGGAGGTCGCGCTCGACGGCGGTGCCTCCCGGCGGTACGTCGCGGTCGACGGCGGCATGAGCGACAACATCCGCGCCGCGCTCTACAGCGCCGACTACTCCGCCACGCTCGCATCGCGACTGTCGGAGTCGCCCGCGGTCCTCAGCCGGGTCGTGGGCAAGCACTGCGAGTCGGGCGACGTCGTCGTCAAGGACGAGTACCTGCCGGCCGACCTGGGGCCGGGTGACCTGCTCGCGGTCCCGGGCACCGGGGCCTACTGCCGCTCCCTCGCGAGCAACTACAACCACGTGCCGCGCCCCGCCGTCGTGGCCGTCCGCGAGGGCGAGGCCCGCGTCATCGTCCGGCGCGAGACCGAGGACGACCTGCTGGCGCTCGACGTGGTCTGAGGCTCAGCCGTAGCAGGCGACGACGCCGTAGGGACCCTTGGCGGTCTGCGTCTCGGCGACCCGTCCGGTCTTCGTCGTGGTGCAGGTGAGCGTCGTGGCCGTGGGTCCGGCCTGGGCGAGGACCAGGACCGACGGGTCGGTCGGGCACTGCTGGACCGAGACCGACCCGGTGGAGTCGACCGGGAAGTAGTCGGTCTCACCGGCCGAGGTCAGGTACCCCGCGATCGCGATGGGGGCGTCGGACGTGAACGACATCGTGAACGTCGTGGTGTCACACCCGACCGAGAGTCCGCCGGTCGGCAGGCCGAACGCCTCGGGATCGAGGGCGCCGGGGTCGGTCGTACCGGCTGGCGGCAGGCTCGGCGTGCCTGTGGGGGCCACGAAGGGGGTGTCGGCGGCGGAGCCGTCGTCGCCCACGACCTCCTCGGTCGCCGCGTCGTAGACGAGATAGGCCGCGATCGCGACCAGGACCAGCGCGACGCCGCCGATCAGGAGCGCCTTGCGCCGGCGTCGGGCCCACCTGCGGACCCTGCGCCACCTGTCGGCTGCCATGCGTGCTCCTCTCGGGGCCACCCTGTGACGGCCCCCGTGTGACGGCCCAGTGCGACGGCCCAGTGCGACGGCCGATGCTACAACGATCGGCGGGTCGGATGGGTACGGAGCGCGGCGCACGAGGTGCGCCTGGCCGCCGATAGGCTGGTCCCCGTGAACTCCGTCGATCGTCCCCCTCGTGACCACCCGTTGCGTGTCGCACTGCTCGGGTGCGGTGTCGTCGGCACGGAGGTGGCACGCCGCCTGACGCGCGACGCCGACGAGCTCGCTCGACGCGTCGGCGTCCCCCTCGAGCTCGTCGCGATCGCGGTGCGCGACCTCGCGGTCAAGCGTGACCTCGACGTGCCGGCCGAGCTCTTCACCGACGACGCTGCTGCCCTGGTGCGCTCGGGCGACCTCGACATCGTGATCGAGGTCCTGGGTGGCATCGAGCCGGCCGGTGACCTCATCCGCGCGGCGCTCGACCACGGCGCCTCCGTCGTCACGGCCAACAAGGCGCTGCTGGCCGACCAGGGGGCCGACCTGTTCGCCGTCGCCGAGAAGGCCGAGCGCGACCTGTCGTTCGAGGCGGCCGTCGCCGGTGCCATCCCGATCGTGCGTCCGCTGCGCGAGTCGCTCGCGGGCGACCGCGTGAGCCGGGTCCTGGGCATCGTCAACGGCACGACCAACTACATCCTCGACCAGATGTCGACCCTGGGTCAGAGCTTCGACGAGGCGCTCGCCGAGGCGCAGCGGCTCGGGTACGCCGAGGCCGACCCGACCGCTGACGTCGACGGTCACGACGCGGCGGCCAAGGCGGCGCTGCTGGCCGGCCTGGCCTTCCACACCAACCTGACCCTCGACGACGTGCACTGCGAGGGCATCCGGTCGGTCACCGCCGAGGCCGTGCGCTCGGCCGCGGAGATGGGCTCGGTCGTGAAGCTGCTCGCGATCTGCGAGCAGATCGAGACCCCCGACGGTCCGGCCGTGAGCGCCCGGGTCCACCCGGCGATGGTGCCCCTGTCGCACCCGCTGGCCAGCGTCCGGGGCGCCTTCAACGCCGTGTTCGTGGAGTCCGAGGCCGCCGGCCAGCTCATGTTCTACGGGCCGGGTGCGGGCGGTGCCCCCACGGCCAGCGCGGTGCTGGGTGACGTCGTCTCCGTCGCCCGCAACCGTGTCAGCGACGTGTTCGGACCGGGGGAGACCTCGCACGCCGACGTCGAGCTCGTCCCGATCGGTCGGGCCCGCACGCAGTACCACCTGGTCGTCGACGTCGACGACCGTGCTGGTGTGCTCGCCACGATCGCCCAGGAGTTCGCGCAGTTCGGCGTCTCGATCCGTACGCTGCGCCAGGAGGGTCACGACTCGGACGCCCAGCTCGTCATCGTGACCCACGAGGCCGAGGACGAGTCCCTCGCCGCGACCGTCGAGGGTCTGCGGGGGCTCGACGTGGTGCGCGGTGTCTCGTCGGTCATGCGCGTCGAAGGAGGTCAGTGATGGCGAGGCCGTGGCGGGGCGTCATCGAGGAGTACCGCGACTGGCTGCCGTTCGACGCCGGCGTCGTGGTGCAGACGCTGGGTGAGGGCGGCACGCCGCTCGTGCACTCGGCCTGGTTGTCGCAGGTCGTCCAGGGCGACGTGTTCGTCAAGGTCGAGGGCCAGAACCCCACGGGCTCGTTCAAGGATCGTGGCATGACCACCGCGATCTCGGCCGCGGTGGCCCAGGGGGCCAAGGCTGTCGTGTGCGCCTCGACCGGCAACACCTCCGCGTCCATGACCGCGTACGCGGCCCGCGCGGGGCTCACGCCCATCGTGCTCGTGCCGCACGGGCGCATCGCGGCGGGCAAGATGGCCCAGGCCGTCATGCACGGCGGCGACATCATCCAGGTCCGCGGCAACTTCGACGACTGCCTCGACCTGTCGCGCGGGCTCGCCAAGGAGTACCCCGTCGCGCTCGTGAACTCGGTCAACCCGATCCGCATCGAGGGCCAGAAGACCGCGTCGTTCGAGATCGTCGACGTGCTCGGCAAGGCCCCCGACCTGCACGTGCTGCCGGTCGGCAACGCCGGCAACATCACGGCGTACTGGAAGGGCTTCGTCGAGTACGAGGCCGCGGGTGTCTCCACCAGCCGTCCCCGCATGTGGGGCTTCCAGGCCGCCGGCGCCGCGCCCATCGTGCTCGGCCGGGTCGTGCCCGAGCCCGACACCGTCGCCACCGCGATCCGCATCGGCAACCCCGCGTCCTGGACCCTCGCCGAGAACGCGCGCGACGAGTCCCGAGGGCGCATCGACATGGTCGACGACGAGCAGATCCTCGCGGCCCAGCGTGAGCTCGGGGCCCGCGAGGGCATCTTCGTGGAACCCGCGTCCGCCACCGGTGTCGCCGGCCTGCTCGCGGCCGCGGCCGCGGGAGAGGTCGAGCCCGGTCTCACCATCACGGTCACCGTCACCGGCCACGGGCTCAAGGACATCGACACCGCGATGGCCCACCGGGGCGACCTGATCGACGCCGTCATCGACGTCGACGTCGACGCGGCGGCCGAGACCGCCGGGCTGCGGTGACCGTGCGCACGATCCCCGTCACGGTCCGGGTGCCCGCCACGAGCGCCAACCTCGGTCCGGGCTTCGACACCCTCGGGCTCGCGCTCGACCTGTACGACGAGATCACGGTCGAGGCGACCGGTTCCGGTCTGCACATCGACGTGACCGGTGCCGGCCAGGGCGAGGTACCCCTCGACGAGACGCATCTCGTCGTGCGCTCGATGCAGGCCGCCTTCGACCTGCTGGGGGAGAAGCCGCCGGGCCTGCACCTCACGTGCCGCAACGTCGTGCCGCACGGGCGCGGGCTCGGGTCGAGTGCCGCCGCCATCGTGGGCGGGCTCGTCGCGGCACGGGCGCTCGTCGAGGGCGAGGAGCGACTCGACGACGCGACGCTGTTCCAGCTCGCCACCGACCTCGAGGGCCACCCCGACAACGTCGCCCCGGCCCTGTTCGGCGGTCTCACGATCTCCTGGGTCGACGGTGCCGCGGCGGCGGTCGAGCGACTCGACTGCCAGGTCCCGGTGACGGTGTTCGTGCCCCCCACGCCCGTCTCGACCGCCGAGGCCCGCGGCCTGCTGCCCGAGACCGTCCCGCACGCCGACGCCGTCTTCAACGCAGGGCGGTCCGCGCTCCTGGTGGCGGCCCTGCTGCACGCGCCGCACCGACTCATCTCCGCCACCGAGGACCGCCTGCACCAGACGTATCGCAGCGTCGCGATGCCCGAGTCGTACAACCTCGTGCGCTCGCTGCGCGTCGAGGGCGTCCCGGCCGTCATCTCCGGCGCCGGGCCCACGGTCCTCGCCTTCGCCCGCGGGATCGACGACGCCCTGCCGGACGGATGGGCCCTTCACCATCTGGATGTCGACGCCGGGGGCGCGGTCGTCCGGTGATACGGTGGTGACGCCGGAGTCGAGAACACACTCCCCGGCACGCCACGGGAACCTACCTTCCGGTTCGTTCATCTCTGACCGCCGTCGCGCGGACGTGGCGAGACCATCGTCTAGAGGGAAACCCATCTGTGACTGACACGACCCAGGCTCCCCAGGAGCCCACCAACGACGCACCCGCGACCCGCCCCGCCCGCCGCACCAGCGGTGGCGCGCTCGGCGGCAAGGTCATCGCCGAGCTGCAGGAGATCGCTGCCGAGCTCGGCATCGAGGGCGCCAACACGCTGCGGAAGGGGGCCCTGATCGACGCGATCAAGGCCGCCCGCGGCGATGCCCCGAAGGCCGCGCCGGCCGCGACTCCCGCGCCCGAGCGGACCGAGTCCGCCGACGAGGCGCCGAAGTCGGCCCGCTCCGGGCGTGGACCGAAGAAGGACGCCGCCGAGCGTCCCGCCAAGCAGGAGAAGACGGCCGGCCAGGCCGACAAGAACAACGGCGAGCCGCAGGACCGCGCGCCGAAGCAGGACCGTGGCCCCAAGCAGGATCGTGGCCCCAAGCAGGACCGCACCGAGAACCAGGACCGCACCGAGAACCAGGACCAGTCCGACCGCCCCGAGCGCGGACAGGGCCGTGGCCAGCAGAACGGCAAGGGCGGCAACGGCGACGGCTCCAACAACGGTGGCCAGCCCAAGCAGCACAAGCCCCAGGGCGACCAGCAGAACCAGGGCGACCAGAAGGGTCAGGGCGGTCAGCAGAACCGTCCGTCCGACCAGGGCCCGCAGGACGACGACGAGGCCGGCGGACGCCGCCGCAATCGTCGTGGCCGCGGTCGCGGTGGCCGCGCCGCCGACGGCGACGTCCAGGTCGCCGAGGACGACGTCCTGGTCCCCGCGGCCGGCATCGTCGACATCCTCGACAACTACGCCTTCGTCCGCACGACCGGCTACCTCCCCAGCGAGAACGACGTCTACGTCTCCCTGTCGATGGTCCGCAAGTGGGGCCTTCGTCGCGGTGACGCCGTCGTCGGCCAGGTGCGTCAGCCCCGCGAGGGCGAGCGCAAGGAGAAGTTCAACCCGATGGTCCGGGTCGACTCGGTCAACGGCATGACGCTCGAGGAGGCCAAGGCGCGGTCCGAGTTCGAGGCGCTCACCCCGGTCTTCCCGACGCAGCGCCTGCGCCTCGAGACCGACCAGCAGAACGTCGTGGGTCGCGTCGTCGACCTGTTCGCCCCGATCGGCAAGGGCCAGCGGGGTCTGCTCGTCGGCCCGCCGGCGGCCGGCAACACCAGCGTCCTGCGTCAGCTCGCCGCGTCCGTCACGGCCAACAACCCCGAGTGCCACCTGATGATCGTGCTCGTCGACGAGCGCCCCGAGGAGGTCACCGAGTTCCAGCGGTCCGTCAAGGGCGAGGTCATCTCCTCGACGTTCGACCGTCCCGCGGGCGACCACACGACCGTCGCGGAGCTCGCGATCGAGCGTGCCAAGCGACTCGTCGAGCTCGGACACGACGTCGTGGTCCTGGTCGACGGCATCACCCGTCTGGGGCGCGCCTACAACCAGGCTGCAGCCGGCCAGGGCCGGGTGCTCGCCGACGGCATCGACGCCTCCGCGCTGTTCGCGCCCAAGCGTCTGCTCGGCGCCGCGCGCAACCTCGAGGACGGTGGTTCGCTGACGATCCTGGCGACCGCTCTGGTCGACACGGGTTCGCGCATCGACGAGCTCATCCTCGGCGAGGTCCGGGGCACCGTCACGACGGAGCTGCGCCTCGACGGCGACGCTGCGTCGAAGCGGCACTTCCCCGCGATCGACCCGGTCGCGTCGAGCACGCGCCACGACGACCTCCTGCAGTCCGCCGACGAGCTCGCCGCCGCCCAGGCGTGGCGTCGCGAGCTCGCCGAGGTGGCCCCGTCGGCCGCCGTCGGGGCGGTGCTGGAGCGTCTCGGCTCGGCCGCGACCAACGCCGAGGTCGTCCGCCGCCTCGTCTGAGTCGGGTCAGGACCGGTTCGCCGCCACGTGGGCAGCGAGCCGGTCCTGACGCAGGACCCCGCAGAAGCGCCCCGCCGTGTCGGTACAGACCAGCGGGGCGTCCTCGTGCCCGGGGGTGCGATGCCGTGCCCGCTCGAGCGCCTGCGCGGGGGAGGTGTCGACGTTGACTGTGAACGGCCGCTGGGTGACCCACCCGCCGCCGCGCAGGACCAGCAGGGCCACGGGGCGACCATGGCCGTCCAGCACGACGGTCACGTCGTAGCCGGCGCGGGCGGCCTCGGCGGTGGTACGACGGTCCTGAGGGGTCGTGCACGCCCGCTGCAGCAGCTCACGGAGGGAGTCGTCCCGGTCGCGATCGCGAGCCGGACCCCGCAGCGCCCGCAGCGCCCGGTGCGCCGCCGCGGACACCGCCGGCCACGGCCAGGCGACCTCCCCGATGATCGGTCCCTGGGCGAGCGGCACCGCGAGCTCGGCGAGGGCCACGAGCTCGTCCGCGCTCCGCACGTCGTCGGCGAGGATCCAGGCGTCGAGCTGGGACGCGACGCGACCGGTCGTGGCGACCGCGTGACGCTTGTCGGCGTCGACGTCGGTGCCGCGGACCCAGTCGCGGCCGAGGCGGACGATCGCGGGCCTGAGGTCCGCGATGGTCCGCAGCGTCGGCTGGCCGCGGTCCCGGTTGCCGGTCGAGAGCAGGGCACCCGCCTCGCGCACGACTCGCAGATGGTCCAGACCGGTCGTCCCGAGCCCTTCTGGGTCGTCGACGTGCACGACGACGCCGCTCAGGTCGCCGGGGGCGGTCGTGGCGACCAGCCAGGAGCGGTCGGCCAGGGCGGCGTGGTCCGGCGTGAGGGTCAGGAACGTGTTCGGGGGCAGGGTGCTCCGGGCGCCGAGCGCGGCCGCTGCGGCGTTCCCTGCGGGGGCCCCAGGAGCGGCGATCGCCTCGAATCCAGCGGCGGTCCGTCGGGCGACGTCGAGCACCGGCCGCAGTCCGAGGAGCGGGCCGGCCATGGGCGTGGCGATCTCGCGCGTCTCGGTGAGCGTCGCCTGCCGGCTCACGCCACGTCGCGGATCTGGCTCCGCACGGCGGCGACCAGCTCGGCCGGCACCTCGATCAGGCCGTGGTCGGCGCGGGCGTGGATCGCCACGGCATGGAGGACGTCGTCCTCGGTGTCGCAGACCCAGGTGGCGTCACAGTCGGGGACCACGTCCCCGCAGGCGAAGGTCTTCATGAGGCATCTCCCTTGACGACCCTCCCTGGTCGGTCCGCAGATCGCCGCCGGTCGCCTCCTTCAGGCTAGAGCCGCCCGACTCCTCGGTCCCTGGTCCATCGGGGCGGTTCCTGCTGGGACCTCCGGGCTGGTTCGTTCGGGCCATGCAGGCGGTGGAGCTGACCTGCCGCGTTCGACGGACCGCCCTAGGCTGAGGCCCATGACCACTGCTCATGACTTCTCCGCCACCAGCATCGACGGTGTCGAGCGGCATCTCGCCGACTACCGCGGCAAGGTGCTCCTCGTCGTCAACACGGCGACCCAGTGCGGGTTCACGCCGCAGCTCACGGGCCTCGAGGAGCTGTACAAGGCGTACGTCGACCGCGGCCTCGTCGTGCTCGGATTCCCGTGCGACCAGTTCGGCCACCAGAACCCTGACGGCGACGACGAGACCGCGTCGTTCTGCGAGAAGAACTACGGCGTGACGTTCCCGCTGTTCTCCCAGATCGAGGTCAACGGCGACGGGGCCCACCCGCTCTACCAGTGGCTCAAGAAGGAGAAGGGCGGCGTCGGTCCCTCGAAGATCAAGTGGAACTTCACCAAGTTCCTGGTCGACACCGAGGGCAAGGTCATCAAGCGCTACGGCTCGACCACGGCGCCGGCCAAGATCGCGGGCGACATCGAGAAGCTGCTCCCCGCCTGAGCCCGCCTCTCCGGCCCGGCACCTGCCTCGACCGCCGCGAACCCGACCGCGCTTGGTTTCGGTCCGGGGGAGTGGCAGAATAGGACGTCGGCCCTGGTTCACGTCCGCAGCCCTGCGCACGACCCAGCGTCACTGAGAGGACACCATGAAGAGCGACATCCATCCCGCGTACGTCGAGACCCAGGTCACCTGCACCTGCGGCAACTCGTTCACCACGAAGAGCACCGCGCCCGAGGGCACCCTCCGCGCCGACGTCTGCTCGGCCTGCCACCCGTTCTACACGGGCAAGCAGAAGATCCTCGACACCGGTGGCCGCGTGGCCAAGTTCGAGAAGCGCTACGGCAAGAAGTAGCTGCTCCGCGACGCCGGTCATCCCCGCCTGGGGATGACCGGCGTCGTCGTCTGTCCAGCCGTTCACGCCGTAGGTCCACGCACTGCAAGGAGCCGCATGTTCGACGCCGTCACGACCCTGCTCGAGGAGTACGCCGACCTCGAGCAGCGACTCGCCGACCCCGCGGTGCACGCCGAACCGGCTGTCGCCAAGCGGGTCGGGCAGCGCTACGCCGAGCTCGGGGGCATCGTCCGCACCCACCGCGCCCTGCAGGAGGCCACCGACGACCTGGAGGCTGCCCGAGAGCTCGAGCTGGCCGACGAGGTCGCGGAGCTCGAGCCGCAGGTCGCGGCGCTCGCCGAGCGGCTGCAACGTCTGCTCGTGCCGCGGGACCCGGCCGACGGCAAGGACGTCATCGTCGAGATCAAGGGCGGTGAGGGCGGTGACGAGTCGGCGCTCTTCGCCGCCGACCTGCTCCGCATGTACTCGCGCTACGCCGAGACGCGCGGGTGGAAGGTCGAGATCCTCGACAGCACCGAGACCGCCCTGGGCGGCTACAAGTCGGTCACGGCAGCGGTCAAGTCCGGCAGGGCCACCGACCCGAGCGAGGCCCCGTTCGCGCTGCTCAAGTTCGAGGGCGGGGTCCACCGCGTGCAGCGCGTGCCGGTCACGGAGTCCCAGGGCCGCATCCACACCTCGGCCGCCGGGGTCCTGGTGCTCGCCGAGGCCGAGGACGTCGACGTCCAGATCAGCGACGCCGACCTGCGCATCGACGTCTTCCGCTCGTCGGGCCCGGGTGGGCAGAGCGTGAACACGACGGACTCCGCGGTCCGCATCACCCACCTGCCCACCGGCATCGTCGTGAGCTGCCAGAACGAGAAGAGCCAGCTCCAGAACAAGGAGCAGGCCATGCGCATCCTGCGCTCGCGGCTGCTCGAGGCGGCCCAGGCCGCGGCCGACGCCGAGGCGTCGCAGGCGCGGCGCTCGCAGATCCGCACGATGGACCGTTCCGAGCGCGTCCGCACCTACAACTTCCCCGAGAACCGTCTGTCCGACCACCGCACGGGCTTCAAGGCCTACAACCTCGACGCCGTGATGGACGGTGCGCTCGACGACGTCATCACCTCGCTCGTCGAGGCCGACCTCGCCGAGCGACTCGCGGCCCTGGCCCCGCAGGCGGACGGGACATGAGCGTCAGGAGCCAGGCCGAACGGCTCCTCGAGCAGGCCGTCGAGACGCTCCGGGCCGGTGGCGTCGCGTCGCCCGAGGTCGACGCGGAGCTGCTGCTGTCGCACGTCTGCGGCGTCCCGCGCGCCATGGTCCGTCGAGCCTCGGTGCAGGAGATGCAGCGCCGCACGTACCTCGAGATGGTCGATGCCAGGGCGCGGCGCGTGCCCCTGCAGCACATCACCGGGACGGCGGCGTTCCGCTACGTCGACGTCGAGGTCGGCCCCGGAGTCTTCGTGCCGAGGCCCGAGACCGAGGTCATGACCGGGTGGGTCGTCGAGCAGGTGCAGCACCTGGCGTCGCCGGTCGTCGTCGAGCTCTGTGCCGGCTCGGGCGCCATCTCGTTGAGCATCGTCCACGAGGTGCCCCACGCCCGCGTGCACGCGGTCGAGCTCGACGCGGGCGCGATGGAGTGGGCCTTTCGCAACTTGGCCGGGACCGGGGTCGACCTGCGGCAGGGCGACATGGCCGAGGCGTTCACCGAGCTGGACGGCACGGTCGACGCGGTCGTGGCCAATCCTCCGTACATCCCGCTCGACGCCTGGGAGAGCGTCGCCCCGGAGGCGCGCGACCACGATCCCGCGCTCGCCCTGTGGTCGGGCGACGACGGCCTTGACGCGATGCGCGTCGTCGAGCAGGTCGGGTGGCGCCTCCTCCGCAGCGGCGGTGTCCTCGCCGCGGAGCACGCCGACGCCCAGGGCGAGACGGCCCCCGCAGTCTTCGCCCCGCGGTGGAGCGGCGTCCGAGACCTGCCGGACCTGGCCGGTCGACCCCGTTTCGTGACGGCGCGACGCCCCTGAGTGGTACATTCGTCCAAATTTTGTGACGGACACTCTGTTCAAAGTCGTTGTGACGCGGGTCACCCACGTTTACAGTGACTCAGCGCAGGGTCGACGCGAAGGGGACGCATGGGGCTGCAGGAGGGTGTGACCGTCGGGCGCAAGCCGTCCCGGACGGCCGGACTCGCGCGCTCCGCCGGTGGCAAGTTCTGGAGCGGCGTCGACACGTTCGGGGCCATGGTGATCCTCGGGCTCGGCTCGCTGCGCTTCCTGGCGACCGACATCGTGATGCGACGGTTCTCGTGGCGCGAGTTCTTCGACCAGGCCTGGTTCATGACCCGGGTCGCCTTCCTGCCCACCGTGCTCGTGGCGATCCCGTTCGGCATCATCATCGCGATCCAGGTCGGCGCCGTCGCGTCGCAGATCGGGGCGGTCTCGTTCACCGGAGCCGTCAACGGCATCGGCATCCTGCGGCAGGCCGCGCCGCTCGTCACGTCGCTCCTCATGGCCGGCGCGGTCGGCTCCGCTGTCTGCGCCCAGCTGGGCGCGCAGACCGTGCGCGAGGAGGTCGACGCGATGAAGGTCATGGGCCTCAACCCCGTCCAACGCATCGTCGCCCCACGCGTCGCCGCCGCGATGGCGGTCGGATTCCTGCTCAACATCGTCGTCGCCGCCACCGCGATGCTCACCGGGTACGTCATCAACGTCGGGGGAGGGTCGGTCAGCTCCGGTGCGTACCTCTCGTCGTTCATCGCCTTCGCCCAGCCCACCGACCTCGTCCTGGCCGAGGGCAAGGCCGTGATCTTCGGCTTCCTGGCCATGATCATCGCCGCCTACAAGGGGCTCAACGCGTCCGGCGGCCCGAAGGGCGTGGCGGACGCGGTCAACCAGTGCGTCGTGATCGCGGTCATCGTGCTGGCCGTCGTCAACGTCGCGATCACGCAGGGCTACGTCATGCTCGTCCCGGCGAGGATCGCATGACGACCGAACGCGTGGGCCGTGCCGGACTGACGAGCCGCGCCGTCGGGCGCGCCTCCGACGCCGCCACCGACCGCGTCGCGACGATCGGCACCTTCACGACCTTCCTGGTCCGCGCCGTGGCCGCGGTGCCCACGACCCTGCGGCACTACCGGGCCGAGACCTTCCGGATCCTGCTCGACATCAGCTGGGGCACCGGGGCGATCCTCGTGGGCGGCGGCACCGTCGGCGTCATGGTGCTGCTGGCCCTCTCGGCGGGCACGTCACTGGGCATCGAGGGCTTCAACGGCCTCGAGACGATCGGGCTCGCACCGCTCACGGGCTTCGTGTCGGCCGTCGTCAACACCCGCGAGCTGGCGCCCCTCGTGGCCGCACTCGCCCTCGCCGCGCAGGTCGGGTGCCGCTTCACGGCGCAGCTGGGCTCGATGCGCACGAGCGAGGAGATCGACGCGCTCGGCGTCATGGCCGTACCGGCCATCCCGTACCTCGTCACGACCCGCATCATCGCCACGATGATGGCGATCCTGCCGCTCTACATGATCGGACTGGCCGGTTCGTACCTGGCGTCGCAGATGGCGGTCACGGTGCTGTTCGGTCAGCCGAGCGGCACCTACGAGCACTACTTCGGCACGTTCATCGCGCTCTCCGACGTCCTGCTCTCGATCGTCAAGATCGTCGTGTTCGCCTTCGCGGTCGCCGTCATCCACTGCTGGTACGGCTTCATGGCCAAGGGCGGCGCCGAGGGCGTCGGGGAGGCCACCGGCCGGGCCATCCGCGCCAGCATCGTCGTCGTGGTGCTGCTCAACATGGTCATGACGCTGCTCTTCTGGGGCGGCGACCCAGGCGTCAGGATCTCGGGGTGATGCCGTCATGACCGCGGCGTACATCTCCCGCGACCTCGAGCACCGGCGCGGCAGCCTCGTCCAGCGAGGCATCGCGACGCTCATCGTGCTGGGCCTGGCGGTCGTGGGCTTCATGGCGGCCCAGGGCGGGCTCTTCAGCGACCGTGTCGACGTCGCCGCGCAGGTCGACGACATCGGTGGCGCCCTCGTGGTGGGCAACGACGTCAAGATCCGCGGCGCGATCGTCGGACGCGTCACGTCGATCGACGCCCGCGACGGTGGTGTCCGGCTGGGCCTGTCGATCGACCCCGACGAGGCCGACCGGCTCCCGGCAGAGGTCACGGCCCGCATCCTGCCGGCCACGGTGTTCGGCACGTCCTTCGTCGACCTCGTGCCGCCGGAGCGCAGCGCGGGGGGCGAGACGCTCCGGGCCGGCGCGGTCATCCCGCAGGACCCCTCCACGGAGACCCGAGAGCTCCAGGACGCCCTCGACACGAGCTACGAGATCCTCACGGCCGTGGAGCCGGCGCGACTCGCCACGACCCTCGGCGCCTTCGCCGAGGCGCTCGACGGGCGAGGCGAGTCCCTCGGCACGTCGCTCGTCACGCTCGACTCTTACCTGGAACGTCTCGAGCCGCAGCTGCCGCGCGTGCGCGAGGACCTCCAGCTGCTGGCGACCAACCTCACCACGATCGCCGAGATCTCCCCGGACCTGCTGGACGCGCTCGAGAACTCGTTCGTCACGACCCGCACGATCGTCGATCGTCAGGCCGACCTCGCGACGGTGCTCACCGGGGGCGACGCGCTCGTCGACGAGACCCAGCTCCTCGTGGCGGGGAACCAGCAGGCCCTGGTCAAGGCACTCGACCAGTCGGCGCCCATCGTCGAGACGATGTTCGACCGCCGAGCCGGGTTCTCGAAGACCTTCGACTCGCTGGTCGAGCTCTCCACGATCGGCGCGACGTCGTTCACCGACCCCGACTCGGGTGCCTCCCCGGGCGGCTTCCTGGAGACGACCGTCGACATCGTCGTCAACACCGACCTGCCGTACACGGGTGCCGACTGCGCCGTCTTCGGTCCGCAGGAGTACCGGGCGTACGCCCCGAACTGTGGGTCGACGACCTCCACCACGTCCGGCCCGGCCGACGACGCTGGGCTCGTGGCCGAGATCCAGGGGCTGCTCGCCCAGCTCGAGGCCGTCGCCGCCGCCGATCCGAACGGGATCGGTGACCTCCTCACCCGCGGATTCGTGGGGGGTGTCCAGGAATGAACTGGGGCGTCCGGATCAAGTTCTCGGTCTTCGCGGCCGTCGCGCTCGCGATCATGCTCGTCATCTACAACACGATGGTGAACCAGGTCGGCGGCGACTCGACCCGCTACACCGCGGAGTTCACCTCGGTCTCGGGCCTGCGCCCGGGCGACGACGTCCGCGCGGCCGGGGTGCGCGTGGGCCGCGTGGAGGAGATCCGCCTCGAGGGCACCGACCGTGCCCGCGTCGAGTTCACCGTGGGCGCCGACCAAGCCGTCACCGACACGACCAAGATCTCGGTGCGCTACCAGAACCTGCTCGGGCAGCGGTACCTCTCACTCATCCCGGGCGAGGAGCCGGGCACGGAGGTGGAGGCCGGCGACGTCGTGGGCACGGACCAGACCGACCCGGGATTCGACCTCACGGCGCTCCTGAACGGCTTCGAGCCGCTGTTCGAGACCCTCGAGCCGGAGGCGCTGAACCGCCTCGCCACCTCGATCGTCGCGGTGCTGCAGGGGGAGGGGGGCACCGTGGAGGCCCTGCTGGCCGAGACCGCCACGTTGACCCAGGACCTCGCCGCCAAGGACGAGGTCATCACCAAGGTCCTCACCAACCTGACTCCCGTGCTACAGGACTTCACGGCGCAGGAGGCGGAGTTCACGAACACCGTCGACCAGCTCTCGGCCCTCATGACCGGACTCGCCGCCGAGCGCGACGCGATCACGGGCTCGTTCGACGGCGTGTCGGAGCTGGCTCAGGCCGCGGCCTCGCTGACGCAGGAGATCCGGCCCGACCTCGACACGACGATCGCCTCGCTGCGTGACGTCGCCGACACCCTCGTGGGCCACCAGACGGCGCTCGACGAGCTGTTCGCCTCGGCGCCCCTCGGCTTCGACTCCTTCGCCCGCCCCACCAACACCGGCACCTGGCTCAACATGTACATCTGCGTCATCTCGGTCGACATCGTGCCCGGCACGCCGATCTACCTCGGCAACCAGGCCGGTCCCTACTCGGAGGTGTGCTCGTGAGCCGGGCCATCGGCGGGCGGCTGCGCGAGCCCCGCACTGTCGGTCTGATCGGCGTCGTGGGCGTCGTGGTGCTGGGTCTGCTCGTCGTCGGCCTGAGCAGCGCCAGCATCGGCAAGCGTCACCTGACGGCGATCATCGAGCACACGGCAGGCCTGCGGGTCGGCGAGGAGGTCCAGGTCGCCGGCGTCGGGGTGGGCGAGGTGACCGAGATCCGCCTCACCGAGGAGGCCGTGGCCGTCGAGTTCACGATCGACGCCGACGTCGAGATCGGCAGCGGCACCTCGGCCGCGGTCAAGGTCGCGACGCTCCTCGGCACGCACTACCTCGAGGTCATGCCGTCCGGCACCGGCACGTTGGCCGACGACACGATCCCGCTCGAGCGCACCCGGGTGCCCTACAACCTCCAGGACGTCATCGAGGGGGCCCAGACCCAGCTCGAGGCCCTCGACGAGGACGTGCTCGCGGAGTCGATGACCGTGCTCGCCGACGTGCTGGGGCGCACGCCCGAGGAGACGAAGGCGGCCGTCGAGGGGGTGGCCGCGCTCTCGTCGGCCGCGGTCCAGCGCACCGACGAGCTGCAGGCGCTGCTCGACGCGACCGGATCGTTCACCGGCATGCTCGTCGACCAGCAGGACGAGATCCTGGTGCTCCTCGACCAGTCGGCACTGGTGCTCGACGCGTTGACGTCCCGACAGGCAGCGATCGACGCACTCCTGGTCGACGCGCAGAGCCTGGCCACGGAGGTCAGCGGCATCCTCAGCGACACCGCCGACGACCTCGACCCGCTCATGGTCAACCTGACGGAGTCGTTGGACCACCTCTACGAGGTGCGCGACACCGTGCTGGCGACGGTCACGAGCCTGTCGAACATGACCGTGTACCTCGCCAACGCGTCCGGCAACGGGCCGTGGGTCGACCTGCACGTGCCCTCGGCCATCCCCGACAACCTGTTCTGCCTCAGTCCCAGCCGGGAGTGCTCATGAGCCGCTCGTTCCCCGGCCGCCTGGTCCGTCCAGTCCTCGCCCTCGTCCTGGCCCTGCCCCTGCTCGGGGGCTGCGCCGGGCTGGGCCAGGACCAGACGCGACTGACGATCCAGTTCACGGACGCGACCGGTCTGTTCCACGGCAACGACGTGGGCATCCGGGGTGTCAACGTCGGCACGGTCGAGTCGATCACGCCGGCCGGCGCCTACGTCGACGTCGAGATCGTGGTCGACGGGGACGTCAAGCTGCCGAAGGACGTGGGGGCGGTCATCGTCTCGCGCTCGGTCGCGACCGACCGCTACGTCGAGCTGACCCCGGCGTACACGTCGGGGCCCGAGGTCGAGGACGGAGCCGTCATCGCGGTCGACCGCACCCGGACGCCGGTCGAGTTCGAGCAGCTGCTCGGCTCGCTGGAGGACGTCTCGTCAGCGCTCGGCAGCACCGACGGTTCCGACGGGCCGCTGCACGACCTGCTGTCCGCGAGCGCCGCCAACCTCCAGGGCAACGGCGGCACGATCGCCGCCGGCCTGTCCGACCTCGCGTCAGTCCTGTCCGCGCTGACGGGCTCGATGCCGGCGGTCGAGCAGAATCTGACCAACGTCGACACCCTGACCCAGACCTTGGCCGCCAACGACGCGCTCGTGCGGAGCTTCGTCACGCAGGTCACCGACGCCACCGTGATGCTCGACGGCCAGAAGCTGCAGATCGAGGCCACGTTCGACGCGATCACCGCGATGCTCCAGGGCCTCACCGACTTCTCGGCGGCGCACCGTGACCAGATCGCGGCCCAGATCGACGACTTCGTGGCGCTGTCCGACGAGCTCGTGGCGCACGAGCAGGACATCACGCAGCTGCTCGAGAACGGACCGCTCGTGACGCAGAACCTGCCGAACGCGATCGACAGCCGCGGGCGACTGCGCTTCCTCACCCGGCCGGTCGACCTGATCCCCGGCCGCTCGACCGTGGAGGAGATCTGCCACTCGGTCGAGATCCTCTGCGACGAGCTCAACCTCGACGAGGCCTCGATCTTCGACCTCCTCGACCTGTTGCGAGGTGAGCGCGGATGAATCGTCTCCGGAACGGCCTGGTCGGTGCCGCCGTGCTCGCGGTCCTCGGTGCGGGGCTGGCGGGGTGTGGCACGACCGCTGCCGACCTCCCGCTGCCCGGCACCTCGATGCCGGGTGACACCTACCGTGTCTCCGCCACGTTCGACGACGCCCTCAACCTCGCGCAGGGCGCCTCCGTCAAGGTCGACGGCGTCGTCGTGGGCCGGGTCGTGTCGATCGCGGTCGAGGACCTGAAGGCCGTCGTCGAGATGGACATCGCGACCGACACCCGGATCGGCACGACGGCCGACTTCCGCCTGCGCACGACGACGGCGCTCGGCGAGCTCTTCGTCGACGTCGTCGAGGATCCCGCCGCGGTCGCTCCCACGGAGACGGCCACGACCAGCACCGAGCCGGGCGAGGGTGGCGTGCTCGAGGACGGCGCCCGGGTCGACCCCGACCGGTCCTCCGCCGCCCCCACGGTCGAGGACACGCTCTCGGCGGCCTCGCTGTTCATCAACGGAGGCGGGCTGAGCCAGATCCAGACCATCGTCGACGAGACCAACCTCGCGATCGGCGGCCGCGAGGACACCGTGCGCGACGTGCTGCACCGCATCACCTCCACCGCGTCCTCCGTGACCGACATGAGCGCTGACATCGACGCGGCCCTTGCCGCCGTCGCCAACGCCTCCAGCGTGCTGGCAGCACGCCAGAGCACGATCGACCGGGCGCTCACCGAGATCGCCCCGGCCGCGCAGGTGCTGGACCAGAACACGGCGTCGCTGGTCGACCTGCTGACCTCGATCGACGCGCTGGGCTCCGTCGTGGTGCCCACGATCGAGCAGACCCGTGACGACATCGTGTCCATCGCCGCGCAGGCGGGACCGATCTTCGCCGAGGTCGCCTCGGTCGAGCCGCGGCTCGATGCCGGCGTGGAGCAGATCCTCGCCTTCGTGGCCGGCATGCAGTCGGGCGTGCCCGGCTCGTTCCTGAACACCCACCTCGCGTTCCGCGGGTCGCTGAGCATCGGCGACCTCACCGTCGTCGCGCCGTCGAGCGACGGCTCGCCCGTGCCCGAGGTGGCCCCCGAGCTCGTCCAGGACCTCAACCAGCTGCCCCTCATCAGCACGTTGACCGGGCTCGCGCCGTCCCCCGCTGCGGGATCGGCGCCCGGGGGCACGACGCCCGGCGGAGCCGGCGGCAACCCGCTGGCGGACCTGCTCAAGAACCTCGGCGGAGGTGCCTCGTGAAGCGTCTTCCCCTGAGCCTCATGGCACCGGCCGTCGCGCTGCTGGCCGTCTTCGTCCTGACGACCGTCTACGTGTACCAGTCGTTCCTGGGTGGTTCGATCGCCCAGCGGCCCACCACGGTCACGGTGGAGCTGAGCCAGACCGGCGGGCTGTTCGAGCGCTCGTCGGTCACCTACCGCGGCGTGAAGGTCGGGCAGGTCACCGAGATCCGCACCACGGCGACGGGGGTCGAGGCCGACCTCGCGCTCGATCCCGGCGTCGAGGTCCCGGCCTCGTCGCGGGCGGTCGTGCGCAACCTCTCGCCGGCCGGTGAGCAGTTCCTCGACCTCCAGCCCGAGAGCAACGCTGGCGAGGCCTTCGCCGACGGTGACACGATCGCGCTGGACCGCACCGAGACGCCCACCACGATCGCGGAGTCGCTCAACGCGATCGACACGCTGATGTCCCAGGTCGAACCGGCCGACCTGCAGGTCACGCTGGACGAGCTCAGCGTCGCCTTCACCGAACCTGACGACCTGGCGACCGTCGTCGACTCCGGTCAGCAGATCCTCGAGACGCTCGACGCCTACTGGCCCGAGACCGAACGGATCATCGCGAACTCGGGCACCGTGCTGCGTACCGGGGTCGAGCTCGAGCCGCAGCTGCGGACCTTGGCACCGACCGCCCTCAGCCTGACGCAGTGGCTCGCCGACTACGACCCGACGCTGCGGGCCATGCTGCAGGACACGCCGGCGCGCGTGACGGAGCTGCGGTCGTTCACGTCCACGGTCGGGCTGAAGCTGCCGGCGATGCTCACGGCCATGGGAGAGTTCACCGACATGACGTTGCCGTACCGGCCGCACCTGTGGCAGCTGCTGGCCGACCTCCCTGAGGGCTTCACGCAGTTCGCCTCCACGATCAACGGCGGGTTCCTCAACGCGGTCATGCTCGTCGACACCAGGCCGTTCGCCGAGGCCGTCTGTCGGTACGCGCCCGACCCGGTGGCGACCGACCCGGTCCAGGTCGCGGTCGACGCCTCGCGCCGGTGCGCCGACGCCAGCTTCAGCCTGCAGCAGCGTGGCTCGGCCAATGCTCCCGGCCCGGTCGGGGTGCTCGCGCCGTGACGACCACGGGTGATCGCTCCGTCGCGGCGTCGGTCGCGAGCCGCCTGCGACGTCAGGAGCGCTCGCCGCTCGTGATCGCGCTGGTCGTCGCCCTGGTGCTGGCGCTGGTGGCGCTGGCGATCGTGGGGTGGCAGTGGCGCGGCGACGCCCAGCGATACACCGCCGAGCGAGACGCGCGCGAGGTGGCGGAGGAGCGCACGGTCCAGATCCTCACCTGGAAGGCCACGACGCTCGACGACGACGCCGCGTGGGCCGACGACGGCGCGACCGCGTCGTTCCAGGCCGACTACGCCAAGCAGCTCGACGAGCTGCGCGACACGTACGGTGCGCTCGGGGCCTCCTCGAGCGGTGCCGTGCTCGCGTCGTCGCCGCGCGCCGTGTCCGCCGACGAGGTCGAGGTCACGCTCTACGCCCGGCAGAGCGTCGCGCAGGGCTCCTCGGCCACCACGACGTGCGTCCTGTCCTCGATCGTGCTGACCATGGTGCGCGCCGACGACACCTGGCTCGTCGACGACCTCGGGGCACCGGGGCCACCCGTGCAGGTGCCGTGCTGAGCCGCTCCCGACGCTGCCGATAGCCTGCCCGACATGGGAGACCTCGCGCTGGTCGCGACGGCATTCGCCTTCGGCGTGGCCTCGTCGATCCTGCCGGTGTTCCTGAACGCCGAGGCGTACGTCATCGTGCTCGGCACGCTGACCGAGAGCCCGGTCTTCCTGTTCTGGCTGATCATGGCGCTGAGCATCGGCACCGTGCTCGGCAAGGTCGTGGTCTTCGACCTGGCCCGCAAGGGGCGCCGGCGACTGAGCCGGCGCGACCGTGAGCCCCGGCCGCCCCGCAACCAGTTCACCGCTCGGGTGCGGGCCGTCAGCGACTGGCTGCTCGGCCTGCTGGACCGGCCCTACCTCGGTGCCACGACGGTGTTCGTCTCGTCGGCCTTCATGGTCCCGCCGCTCGCGATCGTCGCGATCCTGGCAGGAGCCTCCCGGCAGCCGATGTGGCTGTTCTCGCTCATGGTGTTCACCGGGCGGACGCTGCAGTACCTCGCGATCGCGTTCGTGCTCCACCACGCGGTGTCCTGAAGCGGCACCAGGTGCCGCCACGCAGGCGTGGCGCGGCGTAGGGTCCTCGTGTGGCACGCACTCCCGTGGTCGCCGACGGCATCGGCCCCCTCCTCACGATCCCCAATGCGATCACGATCGTGCGGACCGTCGTCAGCCTCGGCCTTGCACTCGTGGCTCTGCAGAGCGACGATCGTCTGCCCTGGGTCATCGCGGCCTACCTCGTCTACTACCTGGGCGACAGCGCCGACGGTCTGGCGGCCCGGATTCTCCACCAGGAGACGCGTGCCGGAGCCGTCCACGACATCTTGAGCGACCGCCTGTGCACTGCCGTGTGTGCCGCCAACCTGATCCTGCTCCAGCCCGACCTCGCGGTGCCGGTCGGGATCTTCCTCCTGAACTTCATGGTGCTGGACTGCCTGCTGTCGCTGTCGTTCCTGCTCTGGCCCATCGTGAGCCCGAACTACTTCGCCGTGGTCGACGAGCTCGTCTACAAGCTCAACTGGTCGCACCCGGCGAAGGCGCTCAACAACATCGGCATCATCGTGGCGGTCGTCGTCGGCAACCTGCCGCTGGCCCTCGTCATCGTGGTCGCCCAGGTGGCCGTGAAGGCGTGGAGCGCCCACCGGGTCGTCGGTCGCATCCGGGAGCTCGAGGCGAGCCGCGGGGTCGCCGTGTGACGACGGCCGCGGTGGTGCTGGCGGCCCTGGCCTACGGCATCGGCTCCGCCCTCATCCCGGTCCTGAATGCCGAGGCGTACGTCGCCGCGACGGCGCTGCTCCTCGACGGCATGGACGTCGTCTGGATGGTCGTCGCGCTCTCGGTCGGCACCGTGGTCGGCAAGGTGGTGCTGTTCCAGGCGGCTCGGGCCGGACGCGACCTGAGTCGCCGCCGGCCCCCGCGGGAGCCCCGCACCGGACGACTGGCCCGCGGGGTGCAGCGCGTCGCAGCCGTCCTGATCGGCTGGCTCGACGACCCGATCCGCGCCGTCGTCACGGTGCTGGCGGCGTCCTTCGTGGGCATTCCTCCGCTGCTGGCCGTCGCGGTGCTCGCCGGGGCCTCGAAGATGCGGGTCGTGGTCTTCGCCGTGTCGGTCCTGGTGGGGCGCGCGGGTCGGTTCGTCCTGATCGCCGGTGCGGCCCACGGCCTCGTCTGACCGCTCTCGCCGCGTGACGCTTTAAGGTGACGCCATGATCTTCGACTGCCGTGATGAGGCGCAGCGACGCGACGGCGTCGAGGCGGCCCGCACCGCCGTGCGGGCCGGTGAGCTCGTGGTCGTCCCCACCGACACCGTCTACGGCGTCGCCGCCGATGCGTTCTCGCCCGCCGCCGTGCAACGTCTGCTCGACGCCAAGGGGCGCGACCGCACGATGCCGCCCCCGGTCCTGATCGGTGCGACGTCGACGTTGGAGGCCCTCGTCGCCGACGTGCCGGGATGGCTCCGCAGCATGACCGAGGAGCTGTGGCCCGGCGCGCTCACGGTCGTGTGCCACCAGCAGGCCTCGCTCGACTGGGACCTCGGCGAGACGCACCGCACCGTCGCGGTGCGCGTGCCGGACGACGCCGTCGCCCGCGAGCTGCTCGGCGCCACCGGACCCCTCGCGGTGAGCAGCGCCAACCGCACCGGCCGTCAGGCCGCTACGACGGCTGTAGACGCCGAGGAACAGCTCGGTGACGCCGTCGCGGTCTACCTCGACGGGGGCACGTCGCCGGGGGGAGTGCCGTCGACGATCCTCGACGTCACGGGCCCGACGCCTCGGATCCTGCGCCAGGGCGCCATCGACCTCGCCGACCTGCACCGGTTCAACAACACGATCGAGCCTGCCCCGGGCACCCCACCGGCCGGGGGAGAGGCCGGTGCGTGAGTACCTCGCCGTCTTCGGCATCGCC
>CAYRZN010000016.1:0-24172 GCA_964428825.1 uncultured Aeromicrobium sp. | reverse complement strand
GAGTCGGCGTTGGGTCGCCCCTCGTGGACGAACGTGATCGAACCGTCGATCGGGTGACCGTCAGAAGACGTCACCCGGTAGGACGCTGTGTAGGTCCCGGCGGTGGTCGGCATGTACGCCCGCGAGACCGTGTCACCGGCGATGACCGCATCCGCCGTGCTCACCTCGATTCCTGCCGGGTCGAGCACCGCGATGAATGCGGCGGTCTCGAGAATCTCGTTGTTGAAGCGGAAGGAGACGGCGGCCTCCTCGTGCCAGTCGACCTGGGCACCCGCTACCGGAGTGGACTCGATCAGGGCGTCGTGCGCGTTCGCGGGGACGGGGAGGAGCAGCATGACGGGGAGGAGGAAGGCGACCATGCGGCTGAACCACCGGGCGGCTGGGAACATCATCGGTCTTCTTTCATGTGGGGGACGGCTGACGGAAGGTGCCGCTTCCGGAAGCGGCGGAGCAGGTCGATCGAGATGACGGTGAGCACCGGGACGACGATCGCGAGGTAGATCACCGCGCCGCGCTTCTGGTCCGTGGCGAGGTCCGTGGCGTACGGACGAGCCAGAGCGACCCAGTAGTCCCGGCCGACGGAGGTGTCGGATGCGAGGAGGGCAAGGCCGAACCCGGCGGCCAGCAGCATGGCGACGCGGGCTGTGAGGGATCGAAGCCGCAGGTCGAGCTCCGGCAAGAGGCTCGATCCGAACAGGCCCGTGTGCAGCACGAGGCCGACTGCCAGGATCCAGAGCTCCATTCCAAGGTGCCCGAGGAGGCTGGACATCAGCGCGGCGAACAGCGGGCTGCCGTAGAGGATCAGGGCGGTCGCCGACAGGAGCACCAGACCGCACAAGGGATGTCCGAGGCGCCGCGCTGCTCGAGACGAGCAAGCCGCCAGCAGCAGGTCCCGCGGAGAGATCTCATCGGCTTGTCGCGGTCCGGGCAGTGAGCTCGCAGCGAGCGCACCGGGGGCTCCGAGCACCAGTAGAGGTGCCGCGACCATGACCAGCAGGGCCTGACTCGTCAGGTGGGCGCTGAACAGGACGTGGGTGTAGGTGCCCAGCCCGCCGCTGGTCGCCCAGGCGACCACTAGCATTCCGGCGGTCCAGGCGGCGCTACGGCGAAGCGGCCAGGCTTCCCCGCGGCGTCGCATCGCCAGTACACCGATCAGGTAGAGGACTGACCCGAAGCCGACGACCGCCAGTCCGACCCCGCTCGGGTACCCGCCGAACGCCACGTTCGCGAACGTAGGCGCCGGAGGCATCGGGCCGCCCAGGAGGTCCTCGGACGGGGTCAGGAGCACGTTGCCCGCCGGTGGGGGCGTACGCGAGAGCGCGACGGCCACCCCGACCGTGGCCATCATGAGCAGTACCTCGACGCCGGCGACCCGGGCGAAGCCACCCCCGGACCGCAGGATCCGACGGCGCTGCCACCAGCCGAAAGCACCCAGGACCACCAGGGCGATCACCTTCAGCAGGACGAGTTGGCCGTAGTCGGAGGAGATGAGCTGGTTGAGGTCCGTGGCCCGCACCATCGCGCTGATGACGCCACTGATGCCCACCACCACGAAGCAGGCCATGGCCACGCGGGAGTACCGGCGCACCGCAGGCTCAAGCCGTTTGCTCCCACGCGATGCCACCCAGGCGAGCGCGCAGAGCGCCCCCACCCAGACTGCGACGGCGGCCAGGTGCAGGTAGAGACTGACGGACGCCAGGGAGTGAGATCCGCCCGATGCAGCGTGCCCTGTCAGCGCCGACGGCAGCAGGGTGGCCACGGCGAAGAGGCTCCATCCGGTCAGCGCCCGGACGCCGACGACCCATCGCAGCGTCACCGCCAGCACCAGCGCACCCATTGCCTGAAGTGCGATACCTCGACCCACCTCACTGTCTCGCAGCAGAGCCACGAGCAGGTCCACGCGCAGTCCGCCGAGTGTCACGGCGAAGACATCGGCCGCAGTGACGACGAACGTCACGACGGTGGACACCACCCACACCCAGGCACTTCGACGTGCGATACGGACGGCGTCGACCGCGAGACCCTGGACGTCACGACCGCTCGACGGAAGCAGCACCGCCGCCAGGATCAGGAACCCGATCGTGGCGATGCCGGCCAAGTCAGCCGCGGCCGAGGCCACGGGGACGAGCCAGCCGACCAAGACTCCGGGATCGGGAAGACCTGGAACCGGTTCGCGAGGCGCTGAACCAGCCCAGATCATCGACAGCACCAGGGCAACGAAGGTCGCCGTCGCCAGCACGGCGACTGACAGTCCTGTCGACGACGGGCGCGACGTGTCGGATGGAGCGTGCGCAGGAGAAGTACCGGTCATCGCTTCACACCGCCACCGCGTAGCCGGAGATCAGGCCTTGCAGATGATTCACGAGCTCCTGCCAGAGCCCGCTGATCAGGAGTACGCCCACCAGCACCATCGACCCACCCGACACCAGGGCGATCGAGCGGTGATGTCGCTTGGCCCATTGCGCGGCGCGCATCGTCCGGCGGTATGCGACGGCCGCGATGATGAAGGGCACCCCGAGCCCGAGGCAGTAGAACGCGGTCAGCAGGCTTCCGCGCGCCGCGCTCCCCTCGGTCAGCGAGAGCGAGAGCACGGCGGTCAATGTCGGACCGAGGCACGGGGTCCAGCCCACTCCGAAGAGAAGACCGAGCACGGGAGCGCCGGCCAGGCCGAGGCGTGGCACGAGACGTGGACCGATCGAGCGCTGAAAGAGGGTGAGCCTCCCCGCGAATGCCAGGCCCATCACGATCATGACCAGCCCGAGCACGATGTTGACGGCGCGCTGGTGTTCGATCAGTCGGTAGCCAATAGCGCCGAACGCCAGCCCGTAGGACATGAAGGTGACCGTGAAGCCGGCGACGAAGAGAACTGCACCGAGGGCCACCCGCGGTCGGTGGCCTTCATCGAGCTCCTGGACCGACTGCCCACTGACGTAGGACAGGTATCCGGGTAGCAGCGGCAGGATGCAGGGCGAGAAGAAGGAGACGAGCCCCGCGAGGACCGCGATGGGAATGGCCAGCGCGAGCCCGCCGCTGAAGACCTGGGTGCCGAACCAGTCCATCAGCGTCCTTCCTGCACGTCGATGACCAGCTCGCGCAGCGTGTCCGGATCGACCTGGTCCATGTACCTCACCGCGACGCGTCCCTGAGCGTCGATGACGTAGGTCGTCGGCACGGCCACGGCGGGCAACGAGGAGGAGAAACCGATCAGCATCTCGCCGCCGGAGTCACTGAAGCTGGGATAGTTCATCCCGAAGTTGGACGCGAATGCCTTCGACGCAGTGCGGCCCTCACGGATGGCGATGCCCACGAACTGCACGCCCTGACCCGAGAACTCGTCGGCCATGGCGATCAGGTCAGGCGTCTCCTTGCGGCACGGCGGACACCACGATCCCCAGATGTTGACCACGAGCACGTCGCCCTCGAACTGCGCGGTGCTGAGCGGGGCACCGTCGAGGTCGGTCCCCTCGAGGACCGGCGCCTCTTCACGCTCCGATGGCGCGACGACGGTGATGGACCCGTCGCCCGAGACGTATCCACCCTCGGTGGCGTCGGTCGATGTCGCGCTCGAGCAGGCGTTCAGGGTGGCGACGGCACTGACAACGAGGAACGCGACGATGGAGCGTCGGGCGACGCGTCGCAGACGGGCAGAACAGGTTGTTGCCAAAGGCATGGGAACTCCGGAGGTGGCTGAGGACAGGGCTGTGCCCCGTGCTCAGCAGCGCGTCGGAGTTTCGAGCGGGCCGAGGTGCGAGTGGAGTCCGGTCGGGACCGGGAGGATCGTTCGGACCTGTCGTGCTGCGAGCCCCAGGTAGCTGTCCGCCCGCCGAGCGGACGCAAGGACGAGCGCGAGAACGACGAGCAGGCAGGTGATGGCCAGGCACAGCACACCGACGTCGTGACCGTCGACGACTCCTCGATCCGAGGCAGGCTCCTGGTCGGCGACCGCGGACGTCGCGAAGGACGTGACGTCGGCGACGACCGGCTCCTGTTGCGACGAGGAGCCGGAGCCGACGGCCAGTGCCAACGCCAGGAAGAGTGAGGTCACGACGGCAGCCGTCCGAAGCCTCTGCACGCGCAGCAGCGCGAGGGGTCCGGGACGTGACATGCCGCGAGAATACCGAATGAGGCACACATCGCGTCATCCGGTAGTGACCACTCCTACGATCGGTAGGACTTACGCCCCGAGCACCGACTAGTCAGCCGCTGATGTATGGTCACTGCATGCTGACCATTGCAACTCGCGTCGACGTCATGAATCGTCTCGGTCGGGCGATGGCCGATCACACGCGATCGAGGATCCTGCTCGACCTGCTCGAGCAGCCCGGATATCCCGCCGTCCTGGCCGAGACCCTGGGACTGACTCGCACCAACGTTTCGAACCACCTGGCCTGCCTGCGGGGCTGCGGCATCGTGGTGGCGGTGCCAGAGGGACGCCGCACCAGGTACGAGATCGCCGACCCGCATCTCGCTCGCGCTCTCCAACAGCTCATGACGGCCGTCCTGGCCGTCGATGACGGCGTGGCCTGCGTCGACGACGCCTGCGACGTGGCGCTGTGCTGTGGTCCGGCCGAGCAGGCGAGCCGGTGAGCAAGGAGTGCTGCGGGCCGCCAGCCGCTTCGGGCGAGCTCGAGTCCGCGGACCACCTCGCCGACCGCCGCGAGGCGATGACGCCGTGGTGGCGCGACCGCTCCCTGGCGCTGCCCGCAGCGTCCGGCACGCTGGTCGCTGTCGGCAGCCTCCTGCAGTGGAACGGCGCCGACCAAGCCGCACTCGTCCTCCTCTGGGGGGCACTGCTGGCCGGGGCCTGGACCTTCGTCCCCGGAGCACTCCGTCATCTCGCGCGTGGATTCCTCGGCGTCGGCTTGCTGATGACGATTGCCGCGATGGGTGCGGTGGTCCTGGGCCACATCGGTGAGGCCGCGGCACTGGCATTCCTGTTCTCGATCGCCGAAGCGCTCGAGGACCGCGCGATGGACAAGGCCAAGCACGGCCTCGGATCGCTGTTGTCACTGATCCCGAGCACGACCCGCGTCGTGCGCGACGGGCAAGACGTCACGATCGAAGCCACAGACGTGCAGATCGGCGACGTCCTGATCGTCGGAGCCGGTGAGCGGGTCGCGACCGACGGCATGGTCACGACGGGCCGCTCGATGGTCGACGCCTCTGCCATCACCGGAGAGTCGATCCCCCTGGAGGTCGGCCCCGGCACCGAGGTGCTGGCCGGGAGCGTCAATGGAGGCGGCAGCCTGACCCTGCAGGCCACAGCGGCCGGCACCGACAACTCTCTGACGACGATCGTCAGGCTCGTGCAGGAGGCCCACCAGCGCAAGGGCGACCGCGCCCGCCTTGCCGACCGCATCGCCCGCCCCCTCGTCCCGGTCGTGCTCGTCACCGCCGCACTCGTCGCGGTGATCGGCTCCTGGCTCGGAGAGTCCTCGGTGTGGATCGAGCGCGCCCTCGTCGTCCTCGTGGCGGCTTCGCCGTGCGCGATGGCCATCGCAGTGCCCGTCACGGTGATCTCCGCGATCGGCTCTGCGAGCAAGCTGGGCGTGATCATCAAGTCGGGCGAAGCCTTCGAGCAGTTCGGCACGATCCGACAGGTCGCCTTCGACAAGACCGGGACCCTGACGCGCAACGAGCCGCAGGTCGTGACCGTGCTGACCACCGCCGACACCACCGATGCCGAGGTTCTCCGGGTCGCGGCGGCCCTGGAGCGGACCAGTACGCACCCGCTCGCCAGTGCGATCGTCGACGCGGGCGGGCGCACCCTCACCGCCACCGACGTCGAGGAGCTCCCGGGACACGGCATCACCGGGACCATCGACGGCATTGCCCACGCCGTCGGCCACCACCGCTGGCTCTCCCCCGGCGCCCTCTCGTCCGCCACCGATTCACTGACCGATGAGGGCATGAGCGTCGTCGTCGTCCACCGTGACGGGCAGGTGCTCGGAGTGATCGGGGTGCGTGACGAGCTGAAGCCCGAAGCCGCCGAAGCCGTCGCCGACCTCGCGGCCGTGGGCATCACCGCGGTGATGATCTCCGGCGACAACACCCGCACCGCGCGGGCGATCGCTCGCGAGGCTGGCATCGAGACCGTTCACGCCGAGCAGCTCCCCCAGGACAAGGCCGACGTCGTCGAGACGATGCGCCGTCAAGCACCGACCGCCATGGTGGGCGACGGCATCAACGATGCGCCGGCCCTCGCGGCCGCGACCGTCGGCATCGCCATGGGCGCGACCGGTTCGGCCGCTGCCGTGGAGTCGGCCGACATCGCCTTCACCGGACAGGACCTTCGTCAGATTCCGGCGGCGATCGCGCACGCCCGACGAGGCCGCCGCATCATGACCGGCAACATCCTCCTCGCACTGGCCATCATCGTCGTCCTGTTCCCCCTCGCACTGTTCGGCGTGCTCGGGCTTGCCGGAGTCGTGCTCGTCCACGAGGTGGCCGAGGTCGTGGTGATCGGCAACGGGCTGCGTGCCGCACGTCTGCGCGGTCTTCGCCGCGAGGAAGCCCCACCGGTCGTAGCCACCACCGATTCGGGGTGCACCGACGGCTGTTGCACCCCGG
Organism: uncultured Aeromicrobium sp.; assembly: GCA_964428825.1. Classification (GTDB taxonomy): domain Bacteria; phylum Actinomycetota; class Actinomycetes; order Propionibacteriales; family Nocardioidaceae; genus Aeromicrobium. The sequence goes on along the minus strand of CAYRZN010000016.1, from coordinate 17,602 downwards.
ACGCGGCGTCGCCGATCCTCACCATCGCTTCCGCCTCGAGAGACGAGGTGACTCGGTGACTCGTCGACCGCCACCGCTCGCCTTGGCCGTCGGCGCCGCAGCCGCGCAGCACATGATCGGACCGGCTCGACGTCCGACCATGACGTCGAGGATCGCCGCAGCCACCGTCGCCATCGGCGCCGCTACCCTCCTGGTCAGACCCGTCGTGGCCTTCCGACAGGCAGGGACGACCGTCGACCCTCGCGAGCAAGCCGTCAGCGACAGACTCGTCACGACCGGCGCCAACGCCATCAGCCGCAATCCGATGTACGTCGGCATGGCCGGGCTACTGACCGCTCGCGCCGTCGCAAGACGCAGCACGCCGGCGCTGCTGCCGGTCGTCGCCTTCGTGGCTTGGATCGACCGCGCCCAGATTCCCGCCGAGGAACATCACCTGCAGCAGCGGTTCGGGAACGAGTACGAGCGGTACGCGGCTCGCGTACCCCGCTGGCTGCGACCCCTGCCGTGACACTGCGCGGGTAGTGGTTTCGGTCGGGCCGGAGCGGCGAGCAGGTGAGGTGGGTCCCGTCGCTCCGACCCGATGTAATCTACGTTACTACGTACTGTAGAAATTCGAGGAGGACGGTATGCGCAGCTTCGGCGATCTCGAATCGCGCCTCATGCAGACACTGTGGTCGTCAAGCGACGGCCTGACCGTGCACGAGGTCATTGACCGCCTCGAGACGCCCGTTGCCTACACGACGGCCATCACTGTGATCGAACGCCTTCGGGCCAAGGGATGGCTGGCCCGGGAGAAGGAGGGACGGGCCTTCCGGTACGTCGCCACCCGCAGCGAGTCTCAGTACGCGGCCTCCCTCATGAGCGAGGCCCTCGATGAGGTTGACGACCGCACCGGAGCGCTCCTGAGCTTCGCCGACCGGCTCAACCCCGATGAGGCTCGCAAGCTCCGCGAGGCTCTCGGTCGACTCGGATCCGAGGAAGGCTGATGTCGCTGATCGTCGCGCTCGTCCTGCTGATGGTCGCTGTCACGAGTGCCTGGACCATCGACAGATCGCTGCGTGGAGCCCGGTGGGTCGAGGCCGCCCCCGGCCGAGCGTTGATGGTCTGGCACCTCGCGGCGATCTCCCTGGGCGGCGGTGTGATCGCCGCGGGCGCCTTGCTGACCCACGACGTCCTCGAGCACGTCATGTTCCGAGCCACTGGCGTCTCGGAGGACGAGCTTCATCGGGTCTACGCCGGCGGCGTCGAGCTGAGCCCTCTCTGGAACGCGACGGCCGCGATGGTCCTGGCGGGGATGGGCGTGCTCTTCTTCCACGCGGCGGTGGCGACGGTCACCACGAGCCGCAGTCGCCGGCGACTGCACGAGGCGCTCGAGCAGAACGTGACGGGGGCAGCCGACGGGTGCGACGTCGTACCGAGCGAGCGGCTCTACGCCTACTGCATCCCGGGGAACGCCCGCCGCCGTTCGCGGGTCGTGATCTCGACCGCTGCACTTCAGGTCCTGAGCCCCGGCGAGCTCGCGGCTGTGATCGCACACGAGCGCAGCCATCTGCGCCGCCGCCACCACCGGTCGATCGCCGCTGCGGAAGTCTTCACCCGAACCGCCGGACCGCTGCGCATCCTTCCGAGCTACGGCGCCGAGGTGCGACGGCTCGTCGAGCTCGAGGCCGACGACGATGCCTGGCACGGCGCCGGGCGGCTGTCACTGGCGCGAGCTCTTCTGGCCATGGCCAGCCCTCAGCATCCCTCCGGCAGCCTCGCCATGGCAGCGTCTGCGACGGGCGAGCGGATCCACCGGATGCTGCTCGCGCCCCAGCACGACCGCCGTCTCACCTCAGCGCTGGTCGTCCTGGCAGTGGTCGCTGCTGCCATCCCCCCGGCGACGATCGGCTTGCCGGCCCTGTACCTCGCGCTTGGCGCGTGAACGTCCAGCATCTCCCCACACCCACTCTGGAGACCCTGTGAATCGCCTCTCTCGCCGGACCGTCATCACCGCATCCATCGTGGCCGTCTGCGTCGCCGTACTCGGACTCTTCGTGGTGCTCGAGGTCAGGAGCGCACCGGAGGTCTCCGAGAGCTCCGGTGCCGAGGACCCGCGCATCGTGCGCGCCGACAGCCACGTCCTTCAGGAGGCGACTGAGGGCTCGCCCGTCCTCGTGGAGTTCCTCGACTTCGAGTGCGAGGCGTGCGGTGCCTTGTACCCGGCGATCGAGCAGCTCCGCGAGGACTTCGCCGGCGAGGTGAAGTTCGTGGTGCGCTACCTCCCGCTGCCCAGCCACCTCAACTCGCGCAATGCCGCACACGCCGCCGAAGCAGCAGCACGTCAGGGTGAGTTCGAGGCGATGTACCGGTTGCTGTTCGAGACCCAGACATCCTGGGGCGAGAGCCAAGAGGACATGTCCCCGTTGTTCCGCAGCTACGCCGAGGAGCTCGGCCTCGACCTGGCTCAGTTCGATGCCGACGTCGTCAGCGAGGACGTCGCGGCCCGCGTCGAGGCCGACTTCCAGGACGCCCAGTCCCTCGGCCTCAGCGGGACCCCGAGCCTGTTCCTGGACGGCGAGGTGATCCAACCCCGCACGCTGGGCGACTTCGAGGACGCACTCGAGCGAGCCGTCACCGCCGCCGGATGAGTCGGTTTCGCCGAGGGCTCGGCGAGCTGCGATTCCTTGTGAGTCGCCGCTGGATCGGGTTCGGCATCTTCGTGATCGCCTTGGCCGGCGTGTGCGTACAGCTCGGGGCTTGGCAGTTCGACAAGCTCGACGAGCGTGAGGACCGCAACGCACTCGTCGCCGAGCACCTCGCGATCGACCCCGTGGAGCTGAACTCCGTGGTCCCTGCCGGCCAGCGCCTCGATCCCGAGCAGGAGTGGACGGTCGTGACCGCGACCGGACGCTACGACCTGGACCGACAGGTGACCGTCAAGTACGTCAGTCGTGACGGTCGCCCCGGCGTGGACGTGCTGACGCCCTTCGTGCTGGACGACGGCACCGCGCTGCTCGTCAACCGTGGTTTCGTCGAGACACTCCGATCCTCGACAGCTCCGACGGACCTCCCTGTAGCAACGGCGGCGACTGTTGAGGTCACCGGATGGTTGCGTCCCAACAGTGGCGCGACAGGCGAGGCAGTTCGCGTGAGCGACACCCAGGTCCGCGCCATCTCCAGCGACGGGCTCGCAGATCACGTCCCGTACGAGCTCCGCGACGGGTACCTCAACCTGCAGGACCAGAGCTCCGGCGCCGGGGTGCTCGACCCGGAGCCACGTCCAGAGCTCGGCCCGGGAACCCATTTCGCCTACGGCCTGCAGTGGTGGTTCTTCGGCGCACTCGCCCTGACCGGGTTCGTCTGGTTCGCGCACGCCGAACGCCAGGACCGACGCAAGCGACTCACTGGGTCGCTGCGGCCGGTGGCGGACTCAAGGACCACGTCGGACGAGCAGCACGAGCTCCAGAGCAGTCGATGACGAAGCGCCGCGGAAACACGGCTCGGGCCCTTTCACCCCGCGAGTTCCTCCGCTGGATCTGGGGCCAGCTGACCTCGATGCGGACGGCTCTGCTCCTGCTGCTGCTCCTCGCGGTCGCCTCGCTCCCCGGCTCGTTCATCCCTCAGCGCCGGGTGGACTCCCGAGCGACGCTGGCCTTCGAGTCCCGCAACCCCGAGCTGTCGCCGTGGCTCGATCGACTCGGCCTGTTCGACGTCTACAGCTCGCCGTGGTTCAGCGCCATCTACCTGCTGTTGATGGTCTCGCTGATCGGGTGCATCGTTCCGCGCACTCGGGTGTACCTACGAGCCCTGCGGGCACGCCCACCGAAGGCACCGAAGCGGTTCTCCCGACTGCCGGCTTCCGGGTCGTTCTCCACGACCGCCGACGTCGATGCCGTTCTCGCGGCGGCCCGCCGGACCGTCCGGCGCGGACGGATCGACACCGTGACCTCGGTCGTTCCTGGCGGCGCGACGGGAGAGCTGCGAGCCGAGCGAGGCCACTTGCGCGAGCTTGGCAACCTGGTGTTCCACGTGAGCGTCGTGGTGGTCCTCGTGGGCGTCGCGGCAGGCTCCCTCCTGGGCTATCGAGGGGCGGTGATCGTCACCGAGGGCCAGACCTACGCCAACGCGCTCACCCAGTTCGACGAGTTCGACTCAGGCACCTGGTTCGACCCCGAGGAGCTGCCGCCCTTCTCGCTCGAACTCGACGACATGGTCGCCGAGTTCGACGTGAGCGATGGACCGCAACGGGGTGCGCCGCGACTGTTCGAAGCCACCGGGACGTACCGGGCTGCGCTCGACGGTCCGACCGAGGACTTCTCCGTCCGCGTCAACAACCCGCTCGCGATCGGGTCGACCAACGTCTTCCTCGTCGGGCAGGGCTACTCGCCCGTCATCACCGTGACCGATCCCCAGGGCGTCGTCGTGTTCGACGAAGCGGTCCCTTTCCTGCCCGAGGGACCCACCTACACCTCCGGTGGAGTGGTCAAGGTCGCCGACGCCCAACCCGAGCAGATCGGCATGCAAGGCTTCTTCCTCCCGACCGCCGCACGCACCGGGGAGGGCGAGCCCTCCGTGTCGGTCTTCCCTGCCGCAGCCAACCCTTACATCGCCCTCCAGGTGTGGACCGGGGACCTCGGCCTCGACGACGGGGTACCGCAATCGGTGTACGTGCTCGACAAGAGCATGATGACCCAGGTCCTCGACGCGAACGGCGCACCCTTCCGCATCGAGCTGCAGCCCGGTCAGGCCACGACCCTCCCGGACGGCACCACCGTCGCGTTCTCCGAGCTCAAGCAGTTCGCCCGATTCCAGATCGCTTCCGCACCACTCGCACTGGTCCCCCTCGCGGGCGTGTCCGTCGGGCTCGGTGGGCTCATGCTGTCCCTGTTCATCCGACCGCGGCGCACCTGGGTGCGGGCGACGTCGGACGGCACGACCACCGCCGTCGAGGTCGGTGCGCTCGATCGCGTCCCACGCGACGGCCTCCCCGAAGACCTCACAGGCTTCATCGATCGCCTTTGCAGCGCACTGGACAGCCCGGCGGGTCGCACGCCGTGACCGAGTCAGCGGACGGGGCCGGCCGAAACGGGACGAGAGCGCCCACACCGACGGGACGTCGCGGATCTCCTACGAACCTGAAGCCCGGTGGGATACGCACGCTGCCGATCGCTCTCGCTGGCGGCGTGGTCGCCGCTCTCGCGTTCGAGCCCGTAGGCCACGGCTGGCTCGCGCCTCTCGCGATGGCCATGTTCTGGATTGGCGTGACGAGGTTGCGCTGGCGAGCAGCCCTGATCCATGGCGCCTGCTTCGGCTTCACCTTCATGGGAGTCCTGCTGTGGTGGCTCGTGGACTCGATCGGCGCCGGGGCGTGGGTGCTGCTCGTCGGGACGCAGACGTTGGCCGTCGTCGCAGCAGCCGCGGGTATCCATGCCGTCAGTCGTCTTCCCGCGGGACCGGTGTGGGCGGCCTCGGTGTGGGTCCTCGTCGAGTCGACGAGAAGCGCCTGGCCTCTCGGCGGACTGCCCTGGGGACGGTTGGGCATCACCGCGATCGACACGCCGTGGGTGGCCCTGCTGCCGTACGTGGGAATCCCCGGCACCGGGTTCGTCGTAGCTGCGGCCGGATTCGCCCTCGGCAGCCTGGTGACCCGCCACAGAGGCTCAGATCTTGTCGTGGTCGGAGCCGTCATGATGTCGTTCGCGGCCACGGTCGCGCCCTCCGTGGCCCCGCACGAAGGCACGTTCCGAATCGCAGTGGTCCAGGGCGGTGTCCCGGGCGATGGACGCGACGTGGCGGGCAATCACCGACAGGTGACGGCCAACCACGTCCAGCAGACCAGGGAGCTGGCGCAACGCATCGCGGCCGGCGAAACACCGGCACCCGATCTCATCATCTGGCCGGAGAACTCCACAGCGGTGGACCCCCTACGGGACCGAGCGACCCGCGCCGCGATCGATGAGGCCGTATCCGCGGTGGGCATCCCCACACTGATCGGCGGCGTCTTCGACGGACCCGACGATGCGACGGCGTACAACCGCGGCATCGTGTGGCTCCCCGACGGCGAGACCGGACCTGCGTACACGAAGACCCATCCCGTCCCCTTCGGCGAGTACATCCCGTGGCGCTCCGTCATCGGCGGTTGGTCGTCGAGGTTTGAGCTGATTCCACGGGACTTCCTTCCCGGCTCCGGTGAAGGTCCGCTCGACGTCGCTGGCATCAAGGTCGCCGATGCCATCTGCTTCGACGTTGCCTATGACGACGTGCTGCCCGATCAGGTCCGCCGCGGTGCGCAGCTGGTCGCCGTGCAGACCAGCAACGCGACGTTCTACGAGACCTACCAGCCCGAGCAGCAGTTCGAGATCACGCGGGCCCGCGCGGTGGAGCTCGGCCGCAGCGTCGCAGTGGCGTCGACCAACGGCATCTCCGCCATCATCGACCCGAGCGGTCGGGTGCTCGTTCGGTCAGCCGAGGGTTCCGGGGCCGTCGCGATCACGGACGTGCCGATCGTCGACGCCATCACCCCGGCCGTTCGCTTCCAAACCCGGCTGACGCTCCTGCTGGGCGGCCTCGCGATCGGCGGGCTCCTGTGGTGCGCCGCGAGAAGTTCTCGGCGGCGCCGCGCGAACGTCGGTCTTGCTTCGTACCGGCCGGACGACCGTTGACCAGCACCATCAGCAACATCGAATCCGCAAGCGCCTCAGGCGCATCGAAGGAGAAGAACCGAATGAAGAACTTAAGAACGCGGCGCTGGATCGTCTCTGCGGCACTCGCGGTGCTTGCGGTGGTCTACGCACTCGACCAACTGCTCACGGTCGAGTGGCCCGGTGACGCGGTCTGGCCGCTACGCCTCGTGCTGCTCCTCGCCGCCGTCGTGGTCGCCGGCATCGCCTTCCACTCGTGGAGCACCGGCGTGCCGCAGGCGCCGCGACCGCTCGCCGCCATGATCACGTCGTTGATCGGCGGCGCCAGTCTCGCGTCGGCAGTCACTTCCGGAGGCGATGACACGGTCTTCGGCAGCGGAGCCCTCGGGGCAGTGTCGCTCGTCGCCCTGGCGTTCGGTGTCATCGTACTCAACATCGACGGTCGGGAACAGGGCAACCAATCCTGATCACCCGCGGCGCGTCTTGAAGCGAACCCGCCTCCCCTCAGGAGGTGCGGTGGGCGAAGAAGGTCAGAAGGTTGCCCTCGAGGTCGAGGGTGGCGAACTCTCGAGTGCCCCAATCGGTGTCGACGGCAGAGCCGTCCTCAGCCGGATGCAGCACTCCGACCAGGCTCAGCTCCGCGTAGAGCGCGTCGACGTCGTCAACCTGGATGCGGCAGCTGGCAGTTCCGGCGATGAACGACTCAGCACCGGAGCAGACCGGGTTGCTGGCGAAGTCCTCGCGGTCGCGCCATGTCTGGTCGCTGCTGGCCCAGAGGTGGATCTCCGCGTCGTCGCGGACGAGCTTGGCGAACCCGTCGTCGGCATGAACCACGGTGAAACCGAACTTGGCCGAGTACGAAGCAACGGCCGCGTCGATGTCCTGGACCGGCAGCGCCGGTATGGCCGAAGAGAGTCCCATGCCCGATTGTCACGCAGAACGGGCAACCTCGACAGGATCCGTCAGGATCCGGGGAATCACGCGCGTGTAGACGACCATGCCGACGAGCTCGACGAGTGTCTGGGTGACGACCACGAGCGGGACGAGGGCAAGCTCGGCCGGCAGTGCGAGGGCCAGGGGCAGGACGACGAGGGAGTTGCGTGTCGCGCCGCTGAAGGTTAGGGCACGTGCAGCCGGGACGTCGAGCCCGCTGCGGATGGCGACCAGGCGCCCGAGGGGCGCCATGACGAGGAGGAAGGCGACGTAGATCGGGAGGACCTTCAGCACGGTCGAGAGGTCTCCCCGTTCGAGCGTCGCGACCTGGGAGGCGATGACCGTGGCGAGCACGATCATCATGAGCGGCACCATCGTCCATGCCGCCACACCGTGGGCGCGTTCGACCTGGGGTGACCTGCGGGCCAAAGCCTGCACAGCGGCTGCCGCAGCCAGGGGAATCACGATCAGGACGACGAGTGCCTCGACGAAAGGTTCCGGATCGACGACGTCCACAACGTCACCGCCGGCTAAGGCCCAGAGGTAGGCCGGGAGCAGGAGCATCTGCAGCAGCATCAGGATCGGTGCCGCCGCGAGCAGTCGTTCGTGTGCGCCACCGGCGAGGTCGGTGAACACGATGACGTAGTCGATGCACGGCGTCAGCAGCACCAGCAACACACCGACCAGCAGTGCCTCGTCGGCGGCGACGAACCGCGACAGCCCGAACACGACGACCGGGACGAGGAGAAAGTTCAGCACCAGCAGCGAGCCAAGGAAACGAGCGTCTCTCGCGGCACGGCCGATCGCGGCGAACGGCACTCCGAGGAACGTCACGAACAGCAGGGCCGCGATCGCCGGGTTGATGAGCGACTCAGCATGCTCGGCCGCAGGCGCCAGGAGACCGACCACCACGGCGCCGGCGATCGCCGCAACATACAGGGCGACCTGATGACGTTCGGCCCATCCGACCACTGCCGGCGCGGAGGTCACGCGGCCGACTCCGGCAGAAGCGCCAGCAGCATGTCGTGAGCGTGTGCGGGCACCTTGATGTCCAGCTCGACCGACGTGCCGTGCAGACGGAGGGTGAAGTCGAAGAACGGGCAGCACTCCTGCTCGGCCGCAGCGAGGGCAGCGACCTGAGCCAGGAGCAACACCGGAAGCTCGACGGAAGCCTGGCCAACGGTGACGACCGGCGCAGCGCCGGCGAGGACCTCGTGCCACTCGGCCAGACGCTCACCCATGTCGGGGCCGAGCGAACACGCCACGGGGACCTCCTCCGGCTGAGCGGCCTCGACCGGCGCCGGCTCGATCGAGAGGAACGCGCACGACGGGTCGCACCGCTCATGGCGGTCAGGGAGCTCGTCGAGCCGCACCAGGGCGGTCTGCATCTTCTGGCGGACCAGCTCAAGATCGGCGAATGCCTGGTCGACGTCAGCGATCCTCGCTGAAAGCACCGGCCGTAGGTGCCGACGCACGTTGGCGCAGCTGTCGTCAGACCACACGCGAAGCACCGCTCGAATCTCCTCCAGCGACAAACTGAGACGCTTGGCCATCGAGATGAACGACAACGTCTCCAGCACCGACTCGTCATAGACCCGGTAGTTGTTCGGCAGACGCTCCGAGGCCAGCAGCCCCTCGCTCTCGTAGAACCGCAGCGTCGTCGCAGCCACGCCGGAACGCTCGGCCACCTGGGAGATCCGCATCTGGGTCACCCCCAAAAGCGTAAACATTCAAGCCCACTTCAAGGTCAAACCAATGAACCGGGGTCTCAGCGAGGGACATGCGCTGCTAGCATCGCGGCGCCGTGGTGCTCGGGAAGTCGGTGCAATGCCGACGCGGCCCTCGCCACTGTGATCGGGTTGTGAATTCGCTGTCCCTCGTGGAGCCACTGAGACGCACGTCGTCTTGGGAAGGTTGGCGCTTTCGCGGTAGCCCGTCAGCCAGGAGACCGGCCACGGCACACCGATAGCGCGATCCACGAGGACCTGGAGGCGGCCTGATGGCCCGACGACCGATTTTTTCCCGACTGACAGCACTCTCCCTCGCGGGGGTGCTCGTCCTGACCGCCTGCGGGTCCAACTCGGACGGGCCCGACGCCGCGAGCGCCGACGCCGTGACGAAGGACAACTGCGGTATCGACGTCGTGGCCGAGCAGCCGCCGGAGCGGGTCTACGCCGCCTACCAGCCGGCGATCGAGATTGCCCACGCCCTCGGCCTGAGCGACCGTCTGATCGGGACCGGGTACCTCGACGCCCCGGTGCTGGACGAGTACGCCGATGCGCAGGAGGGCATCGAGTACACGGCGCAGCTCCCCAGCCGTGACGGGATGCTCGCGCTGAATCCGGACTTCATCATCTCGGGCTACAACAACGTCTTCGCCGAGGACGGTGGCGCCGACAGCATCGGCACCCGCGGGAGCCTCAGCGAGCTGGGTGTGCAGAGCTGGATCCTCAGCCCGCTGTGTCCGAGCGAGGACGGCAAGTCCGACGAAGGCATCGACCCAGCGACCGTGCGCGTCGACACCATCTACCAGGACCTGCGCGACCTCGGTGAGCTGTTCGATGTCAGCGACCAGGCCGAGGAGGTCATCGCCGATCAGGAGCAGCGCATCGCCGCGGTCGAGGAGGATGTCGCCGGGGCCGAGCCGGTGTCCGTCGCGATCCTGCTGCTCGACGAGGACGGTGGCTACCGGGTCGCCGGTGGCATCGACTTCGGCACCCAGATCATCGAGCACGCGGGCGGCGTCAACGCCTTCGCCGACCTGGTCGAGAAGCGACACGTGCCGATCGACGTCGAGGAGCTCATCCGGCGCGACCCGGACGTCATCCTGACGACCGTGTGCTGCGACGCGGCAACGACCGAGGCCGACGGGCAGGCTGATGTCGATGCGTTCACCGCCGACCCGGCCTTCGCTGGTCTGAGCGCGGTGCGCGAGGACCGCGTGCACCCGTTCCTGTTCGCCAACCGGGCCGCCGGGGTCAGGGCCGCGTTCTCGATCGAGCTGATGGCCAGCCTGCTCCATCCCGACCTCGTCACGAACTGATCGCGGCGTGAGTGCCGCCGTCACGGCGTCCGGGCAGCACGGGGTGCTGCACGGGCTGCCGTTTCGGATCGTCGGACTGCTGGTTGCATGCCTCGCACTGGTCGTCGTCAGCATCGTCTCGATCACGTGGGGCAACCTCCAGGCCAGCCCCGGTGATGTCTTCGCAGCCCTCACGGGGCCGGCCGAGAACGACGTCCAGCGCGCGATCCGGCACCTGCGAGCGCCGCGCACCATGACCGGGATCCTCGCCGGCGCAGCCCTCGGCGTCGCGGGCGCGGTGATGCAGGGGCTCACCCGCAATCCGCTGGCGAGCCCCAGCATCCTCGGCATCAACGCCGGGGCATCCCTGGCGGTCGTCATGTCGATGGCGCTGCTCGGTGTGGCCACTGTCCAGGGCTACCTGTGGTTCGCCTTCGCGGGGGCCGCGGTCGCCGCGGTCTTCGTCTACGGTCTGGCCTCGCTCGGGCTCGGCGGGGCCACGCCGGTGAAGCTGGCGCTCGGCGGCGCCGCCTTCACCGCGTTGGTCAGCGCGATCACTACCGGGATCAGCCTCGCCGACTCGTCCACGCTGGACGACTTCCGGTTCTGGGTCGTCGGCTCCCTGACCCGGTCCCGCGGCGATGACCTCACCGTGGTGGCGCCCTTCCTGGCGGTCGGCGTCCTGGCGGCGTTCACGCTGGGGCGCACCCTGAACGTGCTGGCCCTCGGCGACGACATGGCCCGCAGCCTCGGCACCCGGCTCTGGTCGGCGCGCACGATCGGCGCGATCTCGGTCGTGCTGCTCGCCGGTGGCGCGACGGCAATCGCGGGGCCTGTCGCCTTTGTCGGCCTCGTGGTCCCCCATGTCGCGCGTCTGCTCATCGGCTCGGACTACCGGTGGATCCTGCCGTGGACCCTTGTGCTTGCGCCCGTGCTGGTGGTGACCGCCGATCTCGTGGGCCGGGTGATCATCCAGCCCCAGCAGCTCCAGGTCGGCATCGTGACAGCCTTCATCGGAGCCCCGTTCTTCCTGGCGCTGGTGCGCCGAAGGACGGTGGCAGCCCTGTGAGCCGCAATCCCGACGTCGTCCTCGTGCGTTCGCGACGCCTCGGCCTGGCGTGGCGGTTCAGCCCCCGCGCGACCACCACCGCCGCACTGGCTTGGGTTGCCGTGGCCGTCGTGGGCGCGTACTCGCTGACGCTCGGCGAATTCCCCATCGCGTTCAGCGACGTCCTCTCGATCGCGACCGGAGGTGGCACCCTCATCGAGCGTGACATCGTGCTTGGCGACCGCCTCCCCCGCGTCCTCACGGGAGCCGGCGTCGGAGTCGCGTTCGCGATCTCGGGTGCGATCCTGCAGCGGATCGTCATGAACCCGCTGGCCACTCCCGACGTCCTGGGCATCAACAGCGGCGCCGCACTCGGGGCACTGACCGTGATCACGGTCCTCGGCGGTGGTGGCCTGCTGACCGTCGCCGGGGCGCTGCTCGGAGCGGCCGCAGCCATCGCGGCGATCATCCTGATCTCCTACAAGAACGGGCTGCAGGGTTTCCGGCTCGTGCTCGTCGGCATCGGCGTGGCCGCCATGACGTCGGCCGCCATCTCCTTCCTCCTGACGCGCGCCGACATCCGTGAGGCCATGGCGGCAGCGACCTGGCTGACCGGCAGCCTCTCCAACCGCAGCGGACTGCACGTCACGATCGCGCTCGTGGGACTGGCGGTCGCTCTGCCCTACGTGCTGATCGCCTCCCGTCATCTCCGGTTGCTTGAGATGGGCGATGACCTCGCTCGAACCCTCACGGGAGGGAGCACTCGTTCCAGGACCGGACTGTTGCTCGCCTCCGTGTTCCTGGCAGCCATGGCCACCGCTGCTGCCGGACCGGTCGGGTTCGTGGCCCTGGTCGCACCGCAGATCGCTCGGCGGATTCTGCGTGGGCGCCAGGCGGCACTCGCCCTGGCTGCATCCATCGGTGCGCTGCTGGTCGTCACCTCCGACCTCGCCGCCCGCACCCTGTTCCCCGTCGAGCTCCCGGTCGGCGTCCTCACCGCGGTGCTCGGCGCACCGGTCCTGCTCTACCTCCTCGCCCGCGCCCAACGAATCGGAGCAGCTGGATGACCCAGAACGACGACAACCCGGCACTGCGGACCGAGGTGCTCGTGCTCGGCTACGGCGACAGCACCATCGTCGACAGCATCAACCTCGACCTCACCCACGGCGCGATCACCGCCATCATCGGCCCGAACGGCTGCGGCAAGTCCACCCTCCTGCGCGGCCTGGGCAAGCTGTTGTCGCCACGCTCGGGAAAGATCCTGCTCGACGGCCGCGATCTCGCGCGCCTGCCCGCAAAACAGGTCGCCCTCAAGCTCGGACTGCTGCCCCAACAGCCGATCGCCCCAGACGGCGTGACGGTGGCCGACCTCGTCGGGCGAGGACGTCATCCGCACCAGAAGTGGTTCCGCCAGTGGAGCGACAGCGACGAGATCGCGGTCAGCGAAGCACTCCGGGCAACCTCGGTCGAGGAGCTCGCCCACACACCGATCGACCAGCTCTCCGGCGGACAACGACAGCGCGTCTGGATCGCCCTGGCCCTGGCTCAGTATCCAGTGATCATGCTCCTCGACGAGCCCACGACCTACCTCGACCTCTCCCACCAGGTCGAGGTCCTCAACCTCCTGCGCCACCTCAACCTCGACTCCGGGCGCACCATCGTCCTGGTGCTGCACGACCTCAACATGGCCTGCCGATACGCCGACGAGCTCGTCATGATGCGTGACGGTGCCGTCGTCCACCACGGCACCCCGGAGGAGGTCGTGACGGCCGGTACCGTCCAGGAGGTCTTCGGCCTGGACGCCACGGTCATCACTGACCCCGTGGCAGGCACACCCCTGGTGCTCCCGCACCTGCCGTCCGCGGTGTGACCTAGAGGCCTCGAGCGGCGCGCTCGGCACGTAGCTCGAGGGTCGGTTGCGCACCGTCGCGCGACATCTTCGTCAACGCCGAGGCGGTGACCTCTGCGCCGATGCAGCGTCGGGCATGGTCGTCGGCCGCCAGCTCCACGAGCAGGGCAGTCAGCCGACGGAGGTCGCGTGACGCAGGCAGCCATGGGAAGCAGGCGGCTCCGATCTCGGCCAGGCGCGCGAGCTCGTTGTGCCGGCCGATCAGGTGCGCTTCCTCATGGCAAAGCACGGCCTCGAGCTCGACGTCAGAAAGTTCTAGCAACAATCCCTGGGAGACCAGGACCCGGGGTCGGCGGCCCGGGAGGCTGCAGGCCACGTCGAGGTCGGTGTCGAGCACGACGAGCTCGAAGCGATCACGCTCCTCCGACCAGAGCGCCCGGGTCGCGGCCAGGACGGCGAGGTCGCGTCGTCGGTCGCGACCCCGAAAGATCACAAGCTCGGCCCGACCAGCGGTGAGCGCGAGCACGCCGACAATCAGTAGAACGACGACCCAGCTGGCGACCTCGAAGCCAATGCTGCTCGCGACATCGTGGGAGCGGTCTATTCGATGTCGCTGGAGGAGCATGACCCCTAGAAGCAGTGCCGCGACCGTCGCAACGACGCCGGACAGGAATGCCCCCCACCAGCACCACAACGCCAACCGAGGACGACCCATCCACCAGGCCCCCTGCTTGAGCAGGATCGGCGCGCACACCGTGACACTGCCTGCATAGAGAAGTGTCAGGGTGGTGCCCTCCTCGACACCGATCCCGTGCATGGAAGCGCTCGTCAGCCCTTGCGCAGGCTGCGACGCAGCAGCTCAGCGTCGTCGTCGGCCAGGTTGCCGATGAAGTGGAGCAGCGCGGCTTCACGGTTGCTACTGGTCCCGAGCTGATCGAGCATCGTCTTGCTGACGTGCTCCTCCTCGGTGCGGGTGGCGCGGAAGGTGATGCCGCGCTGCTGGTCGTCGCGGGCGACGTGACCCTTGACCGCGAGCCGGTCGAGGGCTGTCAGCACCGTCGTGTGCGCCGGCGCCGCCCCGGGCAGCAACTCGGCAATCTGTTTGGCGGTCAGGCCGCCGGTGGACTGCCACAGGACGTGCAGCACCTGAGCCTCGAGCTCACCGCGAGCACGCCGGGCCTGGTTCACGCGAACATCCTCTCACCCACGAACTCACCCTCGGCGATCCCCGGTGGGATGGCGAAGACGGCTGAACCGATCGGCACGGTCCATTGGTTCAGCAGGTCCAGCTCGGCGAGGCGGGCCTGGACCGGCAGGTACTGGTGCTCGAGGTCGCGTTGGAAGCAGGTGAAGATCATCCCGGCATCCGAGGCCATCGTGCCGTGCGGGCCGAGGTCGTAGTTGTAGCCGCGGCGAAACATCACTTGGGTCGGGTCCTCCGACCGGGCGCGGCGTACGTGGGCGAACTCCGGGATCACCGGGAAACCGACGGGGCTGGTGGCCTCGAAGTCGGGCTCCTCGTGCTCACGGGTTCCCGTCAGGGGTGCACCGACGTCAAGGGTCCGGCCGACCGACAGCTCGCGGCCATGCCGGTCCAGACGGTCCCACTTGTCCTGGAGCATCTCGATGCGGCGGATGACCATCGTGGTGCCGCCAGCGAGCCAGTCGTCGTCGCGCCACACGATGTCAGCGAACTCCGGGCTACCGGGCTTGGCGTTGACCGTTCCGTCTACCTGGCCCAGCATGTTGCGCATCGTCGTGCCCTGCGGCTCCGAGCCAAACGACCGACGGAACCCTGCCTGGTGCCACCTCACGCTGCCGAAGGAACGGGTGTCCTTCACCAACATGCGGACCGCGTGAGCAACAGTCACCTGGTCGTCAGAGGCCACCTGCAGCAGCAGGTCACCGCCTGACCACTCCTCACGAAGTGCGTCGATCGGGTAGCTCGGGAGCGGGCCGAGCCAACCGGGAACGTTGCCCGGGCCGCGCACGATCTCGACGAGCCGAGGCCCGAACCCGAAGGTGACCGTGAGACGGGCGGGCACCAGGGCGAACTCCGGCTCAGGGTCGGCCAGTGCCGGCCTGCCGGCGCTCATGCTGCGTGCGTCATCGGTCAGCACCGAGAGCAATCGGCGCACGTCATCACGGGTGGTTCCGCCGGCGAGTTCGATCGCGACGAGCGACTGGTGCGCCTGCGGCGAGATGGCGATGCCCGCCTGATGCGGCCCGTCGAAACGGACCGTCTCCCGGCCGTTGGCATCCACCACGACGTCGTCGGCTCCGAAGTCGAGCCGGTCGGCACCGACCGCGGCTACAGCCCCCGCTGCCGCCACGGCCCCTCCGATCAGGAGCTGGCGCCGACCGACCCCACGGGGCCGACCCTCAGCCATCACTCACTCGCCCGGCATGTACTGCTCGTCCGCCCCCGTGAAGTCCTTGGCGGGTGCGGTGAACTCGACGGAGGATCCGCCCTCGAGGTTGAGGGAGAACTTCACCTCGTCACCAGCCAGGATCGGCGTGGCGAGGTCCATCAGCATCAGATGGTTGGCGCCCGGCTCCAGCCGGTACTCACCGCCAGCGGGGATGACGAAGCCACCCTCCTTCTCGCGCATGACCATCGTGCCTGAGTCGTCCTCGACCGTCTCGTGCAGCTCGATCATGGTCGACGCGGCTGACGTGCCCGAGACGATCGTGATGTCCTCGTCCGTGGTGTTGACGATCGTGCCGAACGCTGCCGACATGCCCTCGTCGGCAGACTTGACCCACATGTCGGTGAACTCCAGTCCGGCGGCGTCCTTGCTGCCCGTCTGGGTCTGGGTCTCGGGCGTCGAGCTGCCGCAGGCAGTCAGGAAGGTCGCGGCCGCGAGCATCGCGACGGTGGTCCAGAGTCGTCGGTTCATGTCATTTCTCCTGTCGGGATGGTGTCCTGCTACGCAGGCGCGCGAATGCGGCCCACAGACCGAGCGCACCCAGCGCACCGGCCACGGCGACGAGCGCCGTACGAGTTGTGTCGTCATCAGCGCCGGACGAGTCCTCTGGCAGCGTTGACGCAGTGTCGACGCCGGCCCGCTTCGGGAACTCGGGGGCGCTCGACGCATCGCCGACCTCGAAGTCGAAGGCGCCGCTGATGACGTGACCGTCGCTGGAGACCACCCGCCAGCGGACCTGGTAGTTCGCGTCCGTCGCCCCCTCGTTGAGCCGCGCTGTCACGACATTGCCGTCGAACGACAGGTCAGAGGTGTAGTTCTTGTCAGTGGTGTCCACCACGGCGACCGTGGCACCGATGTCGAGCGGCTGGTCGGTGAAGGTCAGGTTGACGACCGCAGGGAAGCCCGTTGCCGTCGAACCGCCGGCCGGATCGCTCCCGACCAGCTGGTCATGCGCCTGCGCCGAAGACGGCGACCACACCACCGTCGCCACCGTGAGCATCACTATGGCGATCGAACATCTCCAGTTCACGAAACGGACTGTACGACAACCTGTAGAACAACTACAACTTGTAGAGATCTCGCCCTAACGTCAAGGCCCCTCGGCACCCGAACCTCCATCGACCCGCCGTCGACCGCATCGCAGCGTCCGCTCGCCACATCACCGGCATCCCCCTCGTAGGCGCCCCACCCCGGCCTCAATCTCGACACACCTCTTTCACTCAGCGTTCGGGTGATCACCGAGAGGCAGTTTCGGGCCTTGGGGGGTGTGACGGTTTCTCTGCACAAGCTCTCGGCCGGGTCGGGGTATGACTACCTGACCCGGCAGGTCGCTGTGCAGGACTCGACCGACCTCGGGCGTTCGCAGCTCGCGGATTACTACACGGCAAAGGGCGAAGCGCCAGGTCGATGGATGGGCTCGGGGCTGGTCGGCATCGACGGGATCGAGGCGGGGGACGTGGTCACCGCCGAGCAGATGCTTCGGCTCTTCGGGCACGGGTGCGACCCGATCACCGAGGTCCCGTTGGGACGTCGGTTCGCGGTGCTGACCGACGAGACCGGCATTGAGTTCGACCGACGGGTCAAGGAGAAGCTGCAGCACCTACGCGCTGATCCGCGCCACGACGGAGCCGACAAGAGGACGCTGCGATCGCGGGCGATGACCGAGGTCGCGCGGGACATGTTCGTTGCTCAGCACGG
>CAYRZN010000015.1:0-24488 GCA_964428825.1 uncultured Aeromicrobium sp. | reverse complement strand
AGCCGAAGCTCAACATCATCATCGACACCACGGACTTGGCCTTGACCAGCCCGCCGTAGAAGAACGCGAGTCCTGGTGTCATAAAGAGCACGAGAGCCGTGCAGATCAGCTGCCAGGAAAGATCGACTGACATTTCAACCTCATTTGCCTGTTGGGGGAGAGCCATCGTCAGGGCAGCGTCGTTGCTGCACTCACTGCGCCGTCAGTCTGGCGGCGCGAGATTCCCTCAGGCTTGCCTCAGCATCACGCCGTTGTTACGTCATGGCCCGATGTGTGAACACGAGGTAACGCAGGCCTCACAGGGCTACTCGGGCAGCAGGTCGGGGCGTCGCAGGCGCGTGCGCTCGAGCGACTGCTCCCGGCGCCAGCTGGCGATCTGTCCGTGGTGACCGGACAGCAGGACCTCCGGCACGTCGTGTCCGCGCCACGACGCGGGCTTGGTGTAGACCGGGTACTCCAGCAGGCCGTCGGCGCCGTGCGACTCCTCGACGATCGACTCGGGGTTGCCCATGAACCCGGGCAGCAGGCGCACGACGGCCTCGATCACGGCCAGCGCCGCGACCTCTCCCCCGTTGAGCACGAAGTCGCCCAGCGAGACCTCCTCGACGCGCCAGCGCGCCCCGGCCTCGTCGATGACCCGCTGGTCGATGCCCTCGTACCGGCCACACGCGAACACCAGGTGCTGCTCACCGGCCAGCCTGACCGCGTCGGACTGGCGGAACGGCAGCCCGGAAGGGGTGGGGACGAGGACGACGCAGTCGTCGCTCGTCACGGCCTCGAGGGCCTGGCCCCACGGCTCGGGCTTCATGACCATGCCGGCGCCGCCGCCGTACGGGGTGTCGTCGACGGTGTGGTGCCGGTCGGTCGTCCACTGACGCAGGTCGTGGACGCCCAGCTCGAGGAGTCCGTTCTGTCGGGCCTTGCCCGGCAGGGACAGGTCGAGCGGCGCGAGGTAGTCGGGGAAGATCGTGACGACGTCGATGCGCATCAGACGCCGTCGTCCCGCACGACCTCGGCGGCATCGGGGTCGATCAGGCCCGGCAGGTCGACCACCGTGAGGTACCCGGCGTCGAGGTCGACCTCGGGCACGAGGGCCTCGACGAACGGCACCAGCAGCTCGCCCGCGGGGGTGGTGATGACCAGCAGGTCCTGGGCCGGCAGGTGGTCGACGCGGGCCACCGAGCCGACCACGGCACCGCCCACCCGGACCTCGAGACCCGTGAGCTGACGGTCGTAGAACGCGTCGTCGTCCGGCAGCTCGGCGGGATCGACCTCGGCCTCGAGCACCTGACCGTGCAAGGTCTCGGCGGCCGTGCGGTCGGGGACCTCGGCGAAGCGGACGACGAACTTGGTGCCCTGCTGCCGCGTCGCCGCCACCGTGAGGGAACGCCCCCCGGAACAGACGACGGACGAGCCCGGCGCAAACCTGCGCTCGGGCTCGTCCGTGCGGACCTCGACGGCCAGCTCACCACGGATGCCGTGGGCCCGGCCGATGCGGCCGACGACGACCTTGACGGTCATCTGTCGACCTCAGCGACGACGGTCGACGTCGACGAAGTCGATGCGGGCTGCGTCACCGGCGACCGCGGCGGCCACGGTACGGATCGCCGCGGCCGTGCGGCCCTGGCGTCCGATGACCTTGCCGAGGTCGTCGGCGTTGACACGGACCTCGAAGAGGTCACCGCGGCGCGTCTGCTTGGCACGCACGTCGACGTCGTCGGGGTTGGCGACGATGCCGGAGACGAGGTGCTCGATCAGCTCGACGGTGGGCGCAGCCATGCTCAGGCCTCGGCAGGCTTCTCGTCGGCGGCGGGCGCCTCGTCGGCCTTGGGCTCCTCGGCGGGAGCGTCCTCAGCGGGCTTCTCCTCGGCCTTGGGCTCCTCGGCGGGAGCGTCGTCAGCCTTCTTGTCGGCCTTCTTCGACGCCTTCTTCTCGGTCGTCGCCTTGGCCTTGGGCTCGGCGTGCAGCTCCTTCAGGGCGGCGTCGAACGCGAGGGCCTTGTCGGCCTTCGGCTCGGGCGTCTTCAGGGTGGAGGTGCCACCGATGTCGCCGGTGATCTTCAGGATCGCGGCGACCGACTCGGTCGGCTGGGCGCCGACGCCGAGCCAGTACTGCGCCCGCTCCGAGTCGACGTGGATCGTCGACGGCTCGGTCTTGGGGTTGTAGGTGCCGATCTCCTCGATCACGCGACCATCGCGCTTGGTGCGCGAGTCGGCGATGACGATGCGGTAGAACGGTGCGCGGATCTTGCCCATCCGCTTGAGGCGAATCTTGACGGCCACGGTTGTGGTGTCTCCTTGATGCTCGGAACGAGATGACGTCCCGGTGCGGGTGGGGACACGCGCCGGGTGGGTCTGGGGCCGCGGTCGGTGCGGGTGAGAGGGTCCTCACCGTCCGTCGGACACAAGGCGCCATTGTGCCACGTGCGCGCGAGGGCCTCCAACTCGCCACGCCCCGGACCACATCTGCCACAGTGACGGCCATGAGTGACGTCACCGTCCTGCACCACGCCCAGTGCTCCACCTCCCGCCATGCCCTGACGGTCGCCGAGGACCTCGGTGTCGACGTGGAGGTCGTCCAGTACCTCAAGACACCGCTGGGCCGGGACCAGCTGCTCGCGCTCATGGCGAAGCTCGAGGACTCCCCCGCCGACCTCGTCCGGAAGGACTCCTTCTTCAAGGACCAGGGCCTGGACCCCGCCGAGCACACCACGGCCGAGGAGGTGGCCGACCTGCTCGTCCGTCACCCGCGACTCATGGAGCGTCCCGTGCTGGTGCGCGGCGACCGCGCGATCATCGGTCGCCCGAAGCACCGGGTGGCGGGGTTCCTCCAGGGGTGACCATCAGCCTGACTGCCGTCCGTGGTCGGGGACAGGCGGCACGGACCGGGGCGGGCTGCCGTCGCCCGTCGGCTGCACGCCGGCGGGGCGGTGAGTGTTCCACGTAGAGCGGTGAGTCATCCACCGTACGAGCGCTCATACGGTGGATGGCTCACCGCCCGAGCGGGCATGGGTGGAACACTCACCGCCCAGACCGACGCCGGACAGGGCAGGTTCCTGGTCCGTGCCGGCTCGTCCGCATCCACGGAGCCAGTCAGCCCTCGACGGGCGCGGCGAACTGGGCGGCGTACAGACGCTCGTACGCGCCGCCGGCTGCGCGCAGCGAGTCGTGCGTGCCCTGCTCCACGATGTGGCCGTCGGTCATGACGACGATGTGGTCGGAGTCGCGGATCGTCGAGAGCCGGTGGGCGATGACGAAGCTCGTGCGACCGGAGCGCAGGCGGGCCATCGCCGACTGCACGAGCGCCTCGGTCCGGGTGTCGACCGAGCTCGTGGCCTCGTCGAGGACCAGGATCGACGGATCGGCGAGGAAGGCGCGGGCGATCGTGAGCAGCTGGCGCTGACCCGCGCTGATGTTCGAGCCCAGGTCGTCGATGTGGGTGTCGTACCCGTCGGGCAGCGTGCGCACGAAGTGGTCGACCGAGGCGGCCTCCGCCGCGCGCACGACGTCGTCGTCGCTGGGGTCGCCCGCCCCGTAGGCGATGTTCTCGCGGATCGTGCCGGCGAAGAGCCAGGTGTCCTGCAGCACCACGCCGAACTGGTCGCGCAAGGCGTGCCGGTCCATCTGGGCGATGTCGACGCCGTCCAGCGTGATGCGTCCCCCGTCGAGCTCGTAGAAGCGCAGGAGCAGGTTCGTGAGCGTGGTCTTGCCGGCGCCGGTCGGGCCCACGATCGCTACGGTCTCCCCCGGCTCTGCCACGAGGTCGAGA
The DNA here is from genome assembly GCA_964428825.1 of uncultured Aeromicrobium sp. Taxonomy (GTDB): domain Bacteria; phylum Actinomycetota; class Actinomycetes; order Propionibacteriales; family Nocardioidaceae; genus Aeromicrobium. Next base: position 20,720 of record CAYRZN010000015.1, on the reverse strand, counting down.
CCGGAGATCAGCGGCTCGTCCGGGCTGTAGGCGAAGGCGACGTCCTCGAAGGCCACGCGTCCGCGAACGGGTTCTGGGAAGGGGGCGTCGGACGGTTCCGGCGACTCCTCGGTCTCGTCGAGGAGCTCGAAGACCCGCTCGGCCGAGGCGACCCCGGACTGGACGAGGTTGACGAGCGCGGCGATCTGGGCCAGCGGCTGCGTGAACTGACGCGAGTACTGGATGAACGCCTGGACCTCGCCGATGCTGAGCTGGCCGGAGGCGACGCGCAGACCGCCGACGACCGCGACCAGCACGTAGTTGAGGTTCGACACGAACATCATGAGCGGCTGGAGCGCGCCGCTCAGGAACTGGGCGCGGAACGCGGCGTCGAACAGGTCGTCGTTGTGCTTGCGGAACGTCTCGCGCGCCTCCGCCTGACGACCGAAGACCTTGACGACGTCGTGGCCCGTGAAGACCTCCTCGACGTGCCCGTTCAGACGCCCGGTGGCACCCCACTGGGCCACGAAGTGCGGCTGCGACCGTTTCGCGACGAACCGCATGACGACGGCCACCACCGGGACCGTGACGACCGCGACGAGCGCCAGGACGGGCGAGATGACCAGCATCATGCCGAGCGTGCCGACCATCATCAGCAGGCTGCCGAGGAACTGGGAGATCGCCTGCTGCAACGACTGCGCGACGTTGTCGATGTCGTTGGTGGTGCGCGACAGGATCTCGCCGCGCTCGGAGCGGTCCAGGTACGCCAGGGGCACCCGGTGCAGCTTCGCCTCGACCTCGTCACGCAGGTCGGCGACCATGTGCTGCACGACCGTGGTCGTCGCGCGGCCCTGCAGGTACATGAACCACGCACCGATCGTGTGCAGCACCATGACGGTGATCAGCACCAGGGCGAGTGCCCCGTGGTCGACGCCCTCGCCGGGACGCAGGTCGACCGAGCCGACGAGCGAGGCGAGCTGGTCGTTGCCCTCGGCCCGCAGCGCCGCCACGACCTCGGACTTGCTGGACCCTGCGGGGAACTGGCTCGACAGGTAGCCGGTGAAGACGATGTCGGTCGCGTGGCCGAGGATGCGCGGTCCGATGACCGAGAGCGCCGTGCCCGCCACGCCGAACGCGAGGATCGACCAGGCCGCCATCCGGTTGCGGAGCAGGCGACCGACCAGCCTGCGGAACGTCGGCCCGAACTGCGTGGCCTTCTGCGCCGGCGGCGCCATGCCCGCGCCGGGGCCGCGCATGGGGGGCGCCGGCTGCCGGGTGCTCATGACGCCTCCTCCTCGGTGAGCTGGGACAGGACGATCTCGCGGTAGACCGTGCACGACGCCATGAGCTCGGCGTGCGTGCCCGTGCCGGCCACGCGGCCCTCGTCGAGCACGACGATGCGGTCGGCCTGGCGGATCGTGCTGACCCGCTGCGCGACGACCAGCACGGCCGCGTCGGCCGTCACGGCACGCAGCGCTGCCCGGAGGGCCGCGTCGGTGGAGTAGTCGAGCGCCGAGAACGAGTCGTCGAACAGGTAGACGGCCGGACGCTTCACGATGGCCCGGGCGATCGCGAGCCGCTGGCGCTGACCGCCGGAGACGTTCGACCCGCCCTGGGAGATGGGGGTCTCGAGGCCTTCCGGTCGGCGCTCGACGAAGTCGCGGGCCTGCGCCACGTCGAGCGCGTCCCACAGCTCCTCGTCGGTCGCGTCCGGGCGGCCGTACCGCAGGTTCGAGGCGATCGTGCCCGAGAACAGCATGGGCTTCTGCGGCACGAGCCCGATCGCCGCCCAGACGTCCTCGGGTCGCAGCGCGTGCACGTCGTGTCCGTCGATCTCAACCGTCCCGCCCGTGGCGTCGAAGAGGCGCGCGACCAGGCCGAGCAGCGTGGTCTTACCGCTGCCGGTCGACCCGATGATCGCCGTGGTCTCGCCGGGGCGCGCCACCAGGTCGACGTCGTGCAGCACGTCCTGCTCCGCCCCGGGGTACGCGAACGAGGCACCACGCAGGTCGACGTGTCCGCGCGAGAGCGTCACCGGCAGGGCACCCTCCGGGGCAAGGACGCTCGGCTCGGTCTCGAGGACCTCGGTGATGCGCTCGGCCGACACCTCGGCCCGAGGCCAGAGCATGAAGATGAAGGTCGCCATCATGACCGACATCAGGATCAGCACGAGGTAGTTCTGGAATGCCGTGAGCGTGCCCACCTGCAGGTCGCCGCTGCCGATCCGGTAGCCGCCCAGCCACGTCGCGAGCGCCACGGAGAGGTTCATGACCAGCATCACGGTCGGGAACATCAGCGACATCAGGCGACCCGCGGCCACGGCGACATCGCGGTACTCGCGATTCGCGTCGGCAAACCGCTCCGTCTCCTCGTCCTCCTTGACGAAGGCACGGATCACGCGGATGCCCATGATCTGCTCGCGCATGACGCCGTTGATGCGATCGACCCGACCCTGCATGAGGCGGAACAGGGGACGCATCTGGCGGATGATCAGGCCGATGCTGACGACGAGGGCCGGCAGCACGACCAGGAGCAGGCCGGACATCACGACGTCCTCGCGCAGCGCCATCACGAGTCCGCCGACCGCCATGATGGGCGCCGTCACGAACATCGTCAGCAGCATGAAGCCGAGCAGCTGCACCTGCTGCACGTCGACGGTCGACCGGGTGATGAGCGTCGGCGCGCCGAGCTGGGCCATCTCGCGTGCCGCGAACGTCTCGACCCGGTCGAACACCGCGGCTCGGAGGTCGCGGCCCAGCGCCATCGCAACACGGGCTCCGACGTAGACGGCGGCGACCGTGGCCAGGACCTGCAGCAGGGTCACGGCCAGCATGACGCCGCCGAGCCGCCAGATCAGGTCCGTGTCGCCCTCGACGACACCGCGGTCGATGATGTCGGCGTTGAGGCTCGGCAGGTAGAGGCTCGCCACGGTCTGGGCGAGCTGCAGCACCAGCACGACCAGGAGCGACGAACGGTACGGCGCGAGGTGGCGGCGGAGCAGCGGGACGAGCACCGTTGCACGCTACAACGACGCGACGAACGACACCGAGGCCCAGGCGGGACTCCGGCTCGACCGGCGCTAGACGACCAGGTCGATGCCGAGCACGACGACCAGGCCCGTGACCGACAGGACGGTCTCCATGATCGACCAGGTCCTGATCGTCTGACCGACCGTCAGGCCGAAGTACTCCTTGACGAGCCAGAACCCGGCGTCGTTGACGTGGGAGAAGAACACGGACCCGGCCCCGATCGCGAGCACGAGCAGGGACACCTCGACACCCGCCAGGTCGCCGGCGACCGGCGCCATGATGCCGGCGGCGGTGATCGTGGCGACCGTGGCCGACCCGGTCGCGACGCGGATCAGCACCGCGACGAGCCAGGCGAGCAGCAGCACCGAGACGCCGGAGTCGCGCACGAAGTCGGCCATGACCTCGGCGATGCCGGTGTCGACGAGCGTCTGCTTGAAGCCACCGCCAGCACCGACGATCAAGATGATGCCGGCGATCGGCGGCAGCGCGTTGTTGAGCACCGTCGACACGTCGTCGCGTCCCATGCCGGACCCGCGCCCGAGCGTGAAGATCGCCACGATCACGGCGATCAGCAGCGCCACGAACGGCTCCCCGACGAAGTCGAGCACGGAGCGGGTCGTGGTGCCCTCCTCGACCAGGAGGTCGGCGAGGGCCTTGCCCATCATGAGGACGACCGGCAGGAGCACCGTCGCGAGCGTCACGCCGAAGCTCGGACGTCGCTCGCGGGCGCTGGTCTCGGGCTCGAACAGCTCGCCGGCCGGGACGGGGACCCAGCGGTCCGCCAGGCGGGCGAACAGCGGACCGGCCACGACGATCGTCGGGACGGCGACGAGTATGCCGAGCCCGAGGGTGATGCCGAGATCGGCCTTCAGGGCGTCGATGGCTGCGAGCGGACCGGGGTGCGGTGGCACGAACCCGTGCATCGCGGACAGGCCGGCGAGCGCGGGGATGCCGAGCGCGATGACCGAGCGATCGGCCCGATTGGCCACCAAGAAGATGACCGGCATCAGCAGCACGAGGCCGATCTCGAAGAACATCGGCAGCCCGATGATCGCGCCGATGGCGGCCATCGACCACGGCAGCATCCGAGGACTGGAGCGACCCACGATCGTGTCGACGATGCGGTCCGCTCCCCCGGAGTCGGCCAGGAGCTTGCCGAACATCGCGCCGAGGGCGATCAGGACCCCGACGCCCTTGACCGTGTCGCCGACCCCGGTGCTGAAGCTGGCGACGACGTCGAGCATCTCGCGCCCCGCGATCGCGCCGACCACGAGGGATCCGAGCGTCAGGGCCAGGAAGGGGTGCAGCTTGAACCACGTGATGAGCAGGACCAGGACCCCGATGCCCACGAGTGCCGCCGTGAGCAGCACCCCGGGCCGGCGACCGCCTCGACGGGCTCAGGGGTCGTGGCCGCCGGATAGGCGATCGCGATCATGCGGACTCCCCCTGACCGAGCGCGCGCAGGCCTGCACGCTCCACGAACGCGTCGACGATCTCCTCGATCGGCGGGGCGATGTCGAACGACCAGCCGTGCTCGTCGTCCTGGAGCGGCTCCAGCGTGCGTTCCTGCGACTCCAGCAGGGTGGCCGGCATGAAGTGGTCACGCTTCTCCATGCGCTCCTGGATCAGGTCGTGGTCGCCCTCCAGGTGCAGGAACAGCACCCGCTGCGCCCCCCTCCGGAGGACGTCACGGTAGGACCGCTTCAGCGCCGAGCAGCTGATGACCCCACCGCTCTCCTCGTGCTCGGCGAGCCACCGGGCCACGAGCTCGAGCCACGGCCACCGGTCCTCGTCGGTCAAGGGCGTGCCGGCCGACATCTTCTCGATGTTCGCCCGGGGGTGGTAGTCGTCCCCGTCGGCGTAGGGCAGACCCAGCCGGTCGGCCACCGCGCGCCCGACCGCTGACTTGCCGGTGCCGGAGATGCCCATCGCCACGATCAACGGCGTGTCCTGCCTCACGTCCCCCATGGACCGAACGTACGCCCGGGAGCGGGGATCAGCATCGCGGCCCTGCGTCAGACGCCGATGAGATCCCCGTCGCGACCCGGGAACGCACCCAGGAGGGCGAGCCGGGCCACGAGCTCGGACTCGGGCGGGTTGTGGTGGCTGAGGTGCACCGCGGCCACCCGGGTCGACGTCGTCACGGCCCCGACAGCACGCAGGGCCGAGACGAGCTCGGCGAAGGTCTCGAGGTGCAGGTGCCCGTCCGACAGGTGCCCCGCGTCACCGAACGTCTCCTCGAGCACGACGACGTCGTAGGCCGCGCCGGAGACGCCGGCGAGCCAGGCGTCCTCCCAGGGACCCGTGTCACATCCCCACAGGAGACGGCGGCCGTCGGGGGCGGTCACGTCAAAGAGCACGGCGTCGCCGCCGGCCATCACCTGATGGTTGGCCGGAAGCACGCGCACGCGGTGCTCGTCGATCTCGATCTCGTCACCCGCGGCGGCCTCGATCCAGCGCACCGGCGCGTCCGGCGCGACCCAGGGCCGACACGCCTCCAACACCGGGGCGGGCCCCACGACGTCGAGCGGCGTCTGGTCGACCCATGACCGGAACAGCAGCAGCTGCGGTGCCAGGTGATCGACGTGCGCATGGCTCACGAGCAGGTGCCGCACTCCGGCGAGATCGGTGCGGGCGCGGCCAGCGGCACCAGGACTGTCGGCGTTTGCGTCGATCAGGAGCACGTCGTCGACGAGCGCGCTCGTGGGGACCCGCAGGATGCCGCTGCCCCGCTGCGCTGCGCACGAGGTGCACCGGCAGAAGGCCTGCGGCCACCCGTCGGCCGCGCCGGTCCCCAGTAGCCGGACCTCCACTACAGCAGGTCCCGCAGCTCCTTGGGCAGCTCGAAGTCGGCGGGCGCGTCCTTGCCGAAGCCGAAGGCGTCGGATCCTGCGGCAGGTGCCGCGGTCTTGCCCTGGGCCTCGGCAGCACGCTTGGCCGGGTTGCCCGACGTGCGCTTGCCCTTCTTCTTCTGCTGCGGCTTCTGCCGAGCGCCGGCCCGCTTGCCGGGCATGCCCGGGAGACCCTGCATCCCCGGCATGCCGGGCACACCCCCGCCCTTGGCCATCTGCTGCATCATCTTCGACGCCTCGAAGAAGCGGGTCACGAGCTGGTTGACGTCGCTGACCTGGCGTCCGGAGCCCTTCGCGATCCGCGCGCGGCGGGAGCCGTCGATGATCTTGGGGTTCTCGCGCTCCTTCGGCGTCATCGAGAGGATGATCGCCTTGACCTTGTCGAGCTCGCTGTCGTCGAGCGCGGCGATCTGGTCCTTGAACTGGCCCATGCCCGGCAGCATGCCGAGCATCTTGGTCATCGAGCCCATCTTCGCGATGGCCTCGAGCTGGGCCAGGAAGTCGGTGAGCGTGAACGCTCCGCCGGCGAGCTTCTCGGCCGCCTTGGCCGCCTCGTCGGCGTCGAACGCCTTCTCGGCCTGCTCGATGAGCGTCATGACGTCGCCCATGTCGAGGATGCGCGAGGCCATGCGGTCGGGGTGGACGACGTCGAAGTCGGTGAGCTTCTCGCCCGACGACGCGAACATGATGGGGCGACCCGTGACCTGACGCACCGAGAGCGCGGCACCGCCACGGGCGTCGCCGTCGAGCTTGGTCAGGACCACGCCCGTGAAGTCGACGCCGTCGGCGAACGCCTGGGCCGTCTGCACGGCGTCCTGGCCGGTCATCGCGTCGATGACGAACAGGACCTCGTCGGGATCGACCGCGTCACGGATGTCGGACGCCTGCTTCATCAGCTCGGTGTCGATGCCGAGCCGGCCAGCGGTGTCGACCACGACGACGTCGTGCAGCGTGCGCCGGGCCTCGGCGATGGACGCCGTGGCGACCTGCACCGGATCACCTTGGCCGTTGCCGGGCTCTGGCGCGAAGACCGTGACGCCGGCCTGCTCGCCGACGACCTGCAGCTGGTTGACGGCGTTGGGACGCTGGAGGTCGCAGGCGACCAGCATGGGGCTGTGGCCGTTGTCCTTGAGCCAGCGGCCGAGCTTGCCGGCCAAGGTGGTCTTGCCCGCACCCTGCAGACCCGCCAGCATGATGACGGTCGGGGCCGTCTTGGCGAACCGGACGCGGCGCGTCTCGCCGCCCAGGATCGTGACGAGCTCGTCGTTGACGATCTTGATGACCTGCTGCGCCGGGTTGAGCGCCTTGCTGACCTCGACACCGTTCGCGCGCTCGGTGACCCGGGAGACGAAGTCGCGCACGACGGGCACGGCGACGTCGGCGTCGAGCAGCGCCAGACGGATCTCACGGACCGTCGCGTCGATGTCGGCCGGGCTGAGTCGGCCCTTGCCGCGCAGCGAGGTGAACGCGGACTGCAGGCGGTCTTGCAGGGAGTCGAACACGGAGTTCCTCAGGTACAGGGTGGGAGCGTCGGACAGCCCGGCCAGCCTAGCCGAGGCGGTCAGGCCAGGGCGGACACGACGGCCTCGCGCACGTGGTCGGCGACGGTCGGGTCGAGCGGGTCGCCACCGGCGTCCACGAGGTAGAAGACGTCGCGCACCTCGGCGCCGAAGGTGCTGACGTGGGCCGACCGGATCGACGCGCCGGCGGCGTGCACCGCGCGCGCCACGAGGTAGATCAGTCCGCGCCGGTCGAGGGCCCGGACCTCCAGCATCGTGGCGGTCAGGTGGGCGCGTGACACCAGGCGCACCCGGGGGTCGTCGTCGCCCTTGGCCGGGCGGTCGAGGCGCAGGTCGAGGTCGACGTCACCGGCCAGCACGCGGCGCACCCGTTCGAGCACGAGATGCCGGTCGACGTCCGGACGGGGGGTCTCCCACATCGACACCGCGTACCCGTCGCGGGTCACGGTGCGGAGCGAGTGCAGGTCGATCCCGGTCAGGGCGAGCGCTCCCGCCACGCGGGCGAGCAGGCCGGAGGAGTCAGGCGCGACGATCGTCAACAGCGACCCGCCGTGGTGCGGGAACGCGTCCACCCGCACGCCGTCGCCCGCCCCGCGGTCGGTCGGCAGGTCGGGGAACGGCAGGGAGTCCGGCCAGCCCTCGTAGGCGTCGGCATCGACGTCGGTGTCGCCCTGCAGGACCGAACGGACCTTCTCGACCAACCCGTCGATGAGTCCACGGCGCCACCGCGAGCGCGCCTCGGTGCTGGTCGCGGCCCCGTCGGCCCGGGTCAGCGCCGCGAGCAGGTCGAGGAAGCTCTCGGTACGGACGATCTCGGCCACGTTGACCGCCGTGGCGGGGTCCTCGATGTCACGGCGGGTCGCCACGGTGGGCAGCAGCAGGTGCCACCGCACGAGCTCGCCGACGACCTCGGCGTCCTCGGGCGCGAACCCCCACCTCAGCACGATCTCGCGGGCCATCGGCGCACCGACCTCGCTGTGGTCCCCCGGGCGGCCCTTGCCGATGTCGTGCAGGAGCGAGGCGAGCGCGAGCAGGTCCGGACGCTCGACCGAGCGCATCTGCGCCCCCGCCAGGACGCACGTCTCGATGCTGTGACGATCGATCGTGTACCGGTGGACGGGCGACGACGACCCACGCAGACGGATGTCGGACCACTCCGGCAGCCACCGCTCGACCAGCCCCACGACGTCGAGCTCGTGCCAGACGTCCACAAGGCCGGGCCCCGCGGTCAGCAGGTCGATCAAGGCGCGCCGTGCGCGTTCATCCCACTCGACGTCCGTCGCCGAGGAGGCCAGCGCCGCGGCGGCCGACGGGCTCAACGGGAGCCCTGCGGTGGCGGCGAGGGCCGCGGCACGCAGGGCGAGGAGCCCGTCGCGGACCGCGCCCGGGCCGCCGGTCAGCACGATCTCGCCGGCGACCTCGTCCCCGTCGCGTCCGATCCCCGGGGCCACCTGGGTCGTCCGGGCGCGGTCGCGCGGAGAGCGGGAGGCGGAGAGCGAGAGCGTCTGGTCGAGTCGACGCCACGTCAGCCGCCCCACGTGGTCGAGACGGCGACCGGCGTCACGCACCCGGACCTGGAGCTCCGGGGGTGACACCTCGAGCCGCTCGGCCACGTCGACCGCGAGCTGGGGGTCGAGCCGGTCCGTGCCCCGACCGGCTGCGGCGTGCAGGACGTCGCGCACGTCGAGGAGCTCGCTGCGCAACGACTCGACCTCCCCCAGCGGCGCGTCGACGAGCCAGGTGGCCACGAGCGCCCGCAGGACGACCGCGTCGCGCAGGCCGCCCGCCGACTCCTTGAGGTCGGGCACCGCGGCGTACGCGAGCCACCCGGAGCGCTGCTGACGACGGGAGCGGTCGTGACGCAGGTCGTCGATCGCGGTGCGTGCGCCGGCCCGCCAGTCGGCGAGCACCTCCGAGCGCAGCCGCAGCACGAGACCGGAGTCGCCCGCGACCGCGCGGGCGTCGAGCCAGCCCATCGCGACCTTGAAGTCGCCGCGCGCCGCAGCGCGCATCTCGGCTGCGGACCGCACGGCGTGGTCGAGCCGCAGACCGCCCTCCCACAGCGGGTACCAGAGACCCTCCGCGAGGCGAGCGACCTCGTCGGTCGGGACCTCGTCGTCGTGGACGAGCACCACGTCGACGTCACCGAACGGCGTGAGCTCGCCGCGGCCGTACCCGCCGACCGCGACGACGGCGACGCCGGAACCGATCCGTGCGTCGCCACCGGACGGCAGCAGGTCGACGTAGGTCGAGCGGACCAGTCGGTCGACCGCCAGGGTGCGGTCCTGGCGCGCGGTCCGCAGTCCTTCGCGCGGCGTCCCCTCGCGTGGTGGCAGGTCCACGGGCCCCGATGGTGTCAGACCGCGGCCTCGTCGGTCTCGCCGGTGCGCACCCGCACGACCGAGTCGACCGGGATGACCCACACCTTGCCGTCGCCGATCTTGCCGGTCTGGGCCGCCGACGTGATCGTGCCCACGACGGTCTCGACGTCGGCGTCGTCGACGACCACCTCGAGGCGGATCTTCGGCACGAGCGACACGTCGTACTCCGCACCGCGGTAGACCTCCGTGTGGCCCTTCTGCTGTCCGTAGCCGCTGGCCTCGGTGACGGTCATGCCCGCCACGCCGGCCGATGCGAGGGCCTCGCGGACCTCTTCCCACTTGTGCGGCTTGATGACCGCGGTCACGAGCTTCATGCGTGTGCTCCGATTCTCAGAAGTGTGAGCTGCCGGTGTTCGTGGCGATGTCGTAGGCGGACTCCCCGTGCTCGGCGAAGTCGATGCCCTCCACCTCGTCCTCCTCGTCGATCCGCCACCCGATCGTGTACTTGATGGCGAAGGCGATCAGGGCCGTCAGGACTCCCGTCCAGACGATCGCGAATGCTGCGGCGCCGGCCTGGTCGCCCAGGGATCCCAGTCCCCCACCGTAGAGGAGCCCGTCGATCCCGCCCGGCGCGGCGGCCGACGAGAACAGGCCGATCAGCACCGTGCCCACGATGCCGCCGACGAGGTGGACGCCCACGACGTCGAAGGAGTCGTCGAAGCCGAAGCGGTACTTCAGGCCGACGGCCCACGAGCAGAGCGCGCCCGAGATCGCGCCGATCGCGATCGCACCGACCGGCTCGACCGCGCCGCACGCCGGGGTGATCGCGACCAGGCCAGCGACGATGCCGGAGGCCGCTCCGAGCGAGGACGCCTTGCCGTGCAGGAGCTTCTCCACCGCGAGCCAGGCCAGCAGCGCCGCCATCGTGGCGATCGTGGTGTTGAGGAACGTCACGCCGGTCTCGCTCATGAACTGGGCGGTGTCGAGCGGACCGCCGTCGCCCTCGACGAAGACGATCGAGCCCACGTTGAAGCCGTACCAGCCGAACCAGAGCAGGCCCGCCCCGATCATCGTGAGCGGCAGGTTGTGCGGCTTCATCGGCTCCCGACCGAAGCCGAGGCGCTTGCCGATGATCAGCGCCAGCACGCCGCCGGCGACGCCGGCGTTGATGTGGACCACGGTGCCACCGGCGTAGTCCTGCGCCGGGAAGATCGAGTGCAGGTAGCCGAGCCCGAAGACCATGTGGGCGAGCGGGAAGTAGCAGAGCGTGACCCAGATCGGCAGGAAGACGATCCAGGCCGACATCTTGACCCGGTCGGCGATCGCGCCCGAGATCAGTGCCGCCGTGATCACGGCGAACGTCATCTGGAAGCACACGTAGATCAGGTCGCCGGCCTCGACGCCCTTGAGGCCGAAGTGCGTGAAGGGATTCGCGAACAGGCCCCCCAGCAGCTCGTCCTCGCTGAACGACATCGACCAGCCCCACAGGACGTACACGAGACCGACCACGGCTGCCGCGACGTACGACATCATCAGCATGTTCAGCACGGACTTGGCCCGCGACATGCCGCCGTAGAACAGCGCCAGCGCGGGCACCGTCATGAGCATGACGAGCGCCGTGGCGACGAGCATGAAGGCGTAGTAGCCGTCCATCGATCCCTCTACTTCCACATCGGGTCAGGACGGAGCAGTCCCGAGACCGGCTCCGTCTCCTCGGTGTGGCGACTCTAGGAAGTCAAGGTTTCGCCCGCCGACACGAACTGTTACAGCCGTGTGACGTGGGGTGGGTGCGGTCAGGCCCCGAGCAGCGCGTCGACGAACTCCTCGGCGTCGAAGGGGGCGAGGTCGTCGGGGCCCTCGCCGAGGCCCACGAACTTGACCGGGACGCCGAGCTCACGCTGGACCGCGACGACGATGCCGCCCTTGGCCGTGCCGTCGAGCTTGGTCAGGACGATGCCCGTGACGTCGACGACCTCGCTGAACACGCGGGCCTGCGTCAGGCCGTTCTGGCCGGTCGTGGCGTCGATCACGAGGAGCACCTCGGTGACACGTGCCTGCTTCTCGACCACGCGCTTGACCTTGCCGAGCTCGTCCATGAGCCCGGACTTGGTGTGCAGGCGTCCCGCGGTGTCGACCACGACGACGTCGGCACCGGTCTCGATGCCGGTCTTGACGGTGTCGAACCCGACGCTGGCCGGGTCGCCGCCCTCCGGGCCGCGCACGACGGGGGCGCCGACCCGGTCGCCCCAGGTCTGCAGCTGGTCGGCGGCGGCCGCGCGGAAGGTGTCGGCCGCTCCGAGGACGACGCGACGGTCGTCGGCGACCAGCACGCGCGCGAGGCGTCCGACGGTGGTGGTCTTGCCGGTGCCGTTGACCCCGACGACCAGCACGACCCCGGGGTGGCCCTCGTCGCCCGTGGCGTGCAGCGTGCGGTCGAGGTCGGGGCCCACGAGGCCGACGAGCTCCTCGCGCAGGATCGCGCGGGCGCGATCGGTGTCGGTGGATCCTTCCACCCGCAGTCGCGTGCGGAGCCGGTCGACGAGCTCGGTGGTGGGGCCGGTGCCGACGTCGGCCGCGAGCAACGTCTCCTCGAGCTCGTCCCAGGCCGCCTGGTCGAGATCAGCGCGACCGAGGATCGCGAGCAGGCCCTTGCCCAACGTCGAGTTGGACCGCGCGAGGCGCGAGCGCAGTCGGACGAGTCGACCCGCGGGAGACTCGGGGCGGTCCAGCGTGGCCGTCCCGGCGGCCCCGGGGTCGGCGTCGGGCTCCGGTTCGTCGCCCGTGCCGAGCGACTCCGGGTGCAGGATCTCCTCGCGGGTCTCCAGCTCGGACTCAGCCGTCGGGGGCAGCTCGTCGCCACGACGCATCAGCAGCGTCGCGACGAGCGCGAACAGGACGATCGCGGACAGGGCGATGATCAGCAGCAGCTCGGTCGACACGGATTCACCCTAGGCGACGGCGCCGACGCGGGCGTCCCGGCGCCCCAGGTCCAGGACCGTGTCGCAGCGCGCGAGCACGGAGGGATCGTGCGACACCAGCACGATGGTGTGCTCCGGAGCCAGGCGGAGGACGTCGTCGACGAGCGCACGGGCCAACGGTGCGTCGAGGTGCTCGGTGGGCTCGTCGAGCACGAGCACCCGGTGCCCGACGAGGAGGAGCCGCGCGAGCGCCAGTCGCTGACGCTCACCCCCGGAGAGCCGTGACCCGCGCTCCCCCACGGTCCGGTCGAGCTCGAGCGTGAGTCCGGCCCGCTCCATGGCGGCGAGCAGCTCGACGTCGTCGGCGGACGGTCGGGCGATCAGGAGGTTCTCGCGGACCGTCGTGTCGAAGATCGCCTCGTCCTGACCCAGGATCCCGACGAGGGACCGCACGTCCTCGGGGCGCAGGTCCGCGACGTCGACACCGCCGATCCGCACCGTGCCGGCACGGGGAGCCACCATCCGCGCCAGCGTGAGCGCCAGGGTGCTCTTGCCGCTGCCGCTCGGACCGCTCACCCCGACGACCTCGCCCGGTCGTACCGTCCACCCGACGCCGCGGACCAGGTCGCGGTCCCAGCCGATCGTGACGTCGTCGAGCTCGATCGTCGGGTCCTGCGGCAGGATCGACGGCTCGACCGGCGGCACCACGGCGCACCGCGCCGCGACGAGAGCCGCGACCCGGCGCTCCGCCGCCGCGACGATGGGGCGGCGGCGCTCGGCCTCGGCCACGGGGTCCAGGGCGTCGGCGAGAGCCAGGGGCGCGAGCAGCACGACACCCACGAGCACCGGGGCGACGGACCCGGCGGCGACCGCCGGTGCGAGCACGAGCGCGACCGCGACGCACGCAGCGGCCGTGAGCGCCAGGACGATCGCCGAGCCCGCGCCCCCAGCGCGTGCCCTCCGCCGGTCGTCGCGTGCCGCGCGGGCGATCTCGGTCTCGGCGCGCTCGGCGGCGTGCTCGGCCACGCCGAGGACGGCCAGCTCGGCCGCCGTCCGGGCCGCCTCCGTCACGTCCGCCGCGAGCGGCGACGAGGCAGCGGCACCCGACCAGCGCGGCACCGCGACGCGCAGCACGACGAGCGTCACGACCGCCTGGACGGTGACGACGAGACCGGCCCACGGCGCGATCCACGTCACGACCGACGCCAGGGCGACGGAGACCGTGAGGGCCGACCACCACGGGAGGCGGATGCGGAGCAGCCGGTCACCCACCGTGTCGACGTCCTCGACCGCCTGCTGGACGACGTCCCCGTGGCGCCGACCGTCGAGTCCGTGCGGAGCGAGCCGGGCGACGGCCGCGTACACCGACACCCGGGTGCGGACGGCGGCCTCGAGCGCCACGTCGTGCGTGACCAGTCGCTCGGCGTACCGCGCGGCAGCACGTCCGACGCCGAAGAAGCGCACGCCGACGATCGCGACCATGAGGTACAGCACGGGAGGCTGCTCGGCAGCCCGTACGACGAGCCATGCCGAGGTGAGGAGCAGGCCCGTGGCGGCCAGCTGGGCGGTCGCCGCCAGCCCCGCTCCGAGCAGGAGACGCCGCCTCATCGGGAGGCCCCCAGCCGCACGACCCGGTCCACGGCCGCGAGGACGCGTGGGTGGTGCGCGACCACGAGCGTCGTGACGCCGAGATCGCGCACGGCCTGCAGGACCCTGTCCTCCCGCTCCGCGTCCAGCCCGGCCGTGGGCTCGTCGAGCAGCAGCAGGTCGACGCCCCCGGAGCGGACCCGCAGCAGGGCCCGGGCGATCGCGACGCGACGACGCTCCCCCGCCGAGAGGTCTCCGGCGTCCTCGCGCACCAGCCGGTCGGGATCGAGGTCCTCGGCCCCCGCGTCCGCCAGCGCCTGGAGCACCTGGGCGCGTGAACCGACGGCACCGAGCGCCACGGCGTCGGCGATCGTGCCGGCGGGGACGGCGGGCACCTGGGGCACCCACGCGACCCGTCGGTGCCACGCGACGACGTCGACCTCGCCGATGGGCACGCCTCCGATCGTCACGCTCCCCGCGTCCGGGGAGACGAGTCCGAGCAGCACGTCGAGCAGGGTCGACTTGCCGACCCCGGACGGCCCGGCGACCGCGACGAGCTCTCCGGGTCCGACGACGAGGTCGGGGACGCTCACCGCCGACCCGCCGTCTCGGGAGACGACCATCGACCGAACGGCGACGGTGGGAAGGGCGGGCACCGCGAGGTCGCCGGTGTGGCGCGGCGACTCCAGGAGGTCCATCGCCTCGCGCGCCGCGCTGACGCCCGCCGTGCTGTCGTGGAACTGCGCCCCGAGCCGGCGCACCGGCAGGTAGGCCTCCGGCGCCAGCAGCAGCACGAACAGCCCCGTCTGGAGGCTCAGGTCGCCCTGCACGATCCGCAGCCCGGTCGCGACCGCCACGAGCGCCATCGACAGCGTCGAGAACAGCTCGAGCACCAGCGAGGACAGGAACGCGCTCCGCAGGGCGGCCATCGTCGCGCGACGGTGCCGCTCCCCCACCACGGCCAGACCGCGCTCCTGCCGACTGCCGAGCACCAGCAGCGTGCGGACCCCGCCAACGACGTCCGAGAAGTGACGGCCGAGCCGGGCGAGCTCGCCCCAGCGCGCGTCGAGCTGGTCCTTGGTCACCAGGCCGACGAGCACGAGGAACCCGATCACGAGCGGCACGGTCAGGCCGACGATCACGGCCGAGAGCGGGTCGACGACGAGCAGCACCACGACCACGACCGGCGGCACGAGGGCCGTCACGACGAGCTGCGGCAGGAAGCGCCCGACGTACCCGTCGAGCGGCTCCAGCCCCGGGCCGAGCAACGTCGTGAGCCGGCCCGACGACGGCCGCGCACCGAGACGTCGCGGGTCGAGGACGTCGGCGACCACGGCCGAGCGCAGCTCGGCCCGGACCCGCACCGCCGCTCGGGCGGCGACGGCGGCCGAGGCCCAGGCGACGAGGCCCCGGCCGGCCAGGCACCCTGCGGCCAGCACGAGCGCCATGGTGTCGATGCGCGAGGACGCGAACGCCTCGGCGACGAGGCGGGCGAACCACCAGGCCTGGCCGACCAGGAGCGACGCACCCACCAGGGCCAGGCCCACCGCCGTGGCCAGCACGAGCCGCACGGCGCTCGACCGGCGCAGCAGCCGCGGGTCGACGGGACCGGACCCACCCCGCTCCCTGAGGTGCGAGGAGCGCAGCGACGAGCCTCGAAGGGTCTCCCCGGCCACGACGGGCGCTCGCACCTCAGGCATCGGATCCTTGGTGCTCATGAGGGGATGTGGTGGACGCCGATGCGACGGCGGAACACCCAGTAGGACCACGCCTGGTAGCCGATCACGAGGGGCGTGAACGCCACAGCGACCCACGTCATGATCTCGAGCGTGTACGGCGTGGACGCCGCGTTGGTGGTGGTGAGCGTGCCGGTCGCGAGCGTCGAGGGCATGACGTCGGGGAACAGCGCGAGGAACAGCATCGTGACGACGGCGGCGATGGCCAGGGCCGTACCGGCGAAGGCCCAGCCCTCGCGCCCAGCCCCGGCGGCGGCCAGGCCGGCCAGGAACGCCGCGACGGCCACGCCCCCCGCGACCCACACGGCCAAGTCACCGTCGCGACCGGCGGTCCAGGTGACGAAGGACAGCGTGACGACCGCTGCCGCTGCACCCCAGCGCAGACCGAGCGCGCGGGCCCGGTGACGGATGTCGCCGACCGTCTTGAGCGCGACGAAGAACGCGCCGTGCGTGATGAAGACCGTCACCGTCGTCAGACCGCCGAGCAGCGCGTACGGCGTGACCAGATCGGCGAGGGACCCGACGAAGTCGTGGTCGGCGTCGAGCGGGGTGCCGTGGACGATGCCGGCGAGGGCCACGCCCCACAGCACCGCCGGGACGACCGATCCGAACACGATCGCGTGGTCCCATCGGCGCTTCCACTCGATCTCGGACCGCTTGTGCCGGTACTCGAAGCCGACCGCCCGCACGATGAGCGCGACCAGGATGACGAACAACGGGACGTAGTAGGCGCTGAAGAGCGTCGCGTACCACTCGGGGAAGGCAGCGAACGTGGCTCCTCCGGCGACGATCAGCCACACCTCGTTGCCGTCCCAGACCGGACCGATCGTGTTGAGCAGGACCCGTCGTTCGGTCTCGTCGCGCGCGAGCAGGCGCATCAGCATCCCGACGCCGAAGTCGAACCCCTCGAGCACGAGGTAGCCGGTCCAGAGGAAGGCGATGAGCACGAACCAGACGGTCGTGAGCTCCATGGTGGTCTCCAGGTTCCGGTCGGGGTGGTCAGTACGCGAACGCGAGCGGCGCGTCCGGGTCGCGGTCGTGCTCGGGCAGGGGCGGGTCGGCCGCCGGGAGCCCGCCGCGAATCGTGCGGAGCATGAGCTTGACCTCGATCACGGCGAGGACCCCGTACAGGGCCGTGAAGCCGATCAGGCTCATCAGCACGGTGCCGGCCGACACGCTCGGTGACACCCCGGCGGAGGTCGGCAGCAGGCCGAAGACCAGCCAGGGCTGCCGACCCATCTCGGTGAAGATCCAGCCGAAGGAGTTCGCCACGAGCGGCAGGAACGGCAGGACCACGGCCCAGCGCAGCATCCAGCGTCCCGCGAACGTGCGTGTCGAGGGCGTCCGTCCCTGGCGGGTCGTCCACAGCATCCAGGCCGCCAGCGCCATCGAGAGCCCGCCGGCCGTGATCATGGCGCGGAACGTCCAGTACGTCACCGGGATGTTGGGCGCGTAGTCACCGGGTCCGTACCGCTCCTCGTACTCGGCCTGCAGCGAGTTGATGCCCCGGATCTCCCCGTCCCACGTGCCCGTGCCGAGGTACGACAGCAGGTGCGGCACCTTGATCTCCAGGACCGGCTCGGTGCCGTCGAGCGTGCCGATCGTCAGCGCCGAGAACGCGGCCGGTGCCTCGTCCTCGTACAGGCCCTCCGCGGCGGCCATCTTCATGGGCTGGACCTCGGTCATGACCTTGCCCTGGAAGTCGCCGGAGATCATCGTGCCGAGGCCGGCCACCAGCAGCACGACCGCGCCGAGGCGGAACGACGTCCGGAAGGCCCCGTCGTCGACACCGCCGTCCTCGGACGGGTGACGCATGAGCCGCCACAGGCTCACGCCGGCCACGAAGGCGCCACCGACCATGAAGCAGGCGAAGATCGTGTGCGGGAAGGTCGCGAGCACGACGGGGTTGGTCATGACCGCCATGAAGTCGGTCAGCTCCGCGCGACCGCTCTCGGCGTTGAACGCGAACCCGACGGGGTTCTGCATGAACGAGTTCGCCGCGAGGATGAAGTAGGCCGACAGCACCGTGCCGAAGGCGGCGATCCAGATCGTCGCCAGGTGCAACGACGGCTTGAGGCGGTCCCACCCGAAGATCCAGAGGCCCAGGAACGTCGACTCCATGAAGAACGCGAGCAGTCCCTCGATCGCGAGCGGGGCCCCGAACACGTCTCCGACGAAGCGGGAGTAGTCGCTCCAGTTCATGCCGAACTGGAACTCCTGCACGATGCCCGTCACGATGCCCATCGCGAAGTTGATGAGGAAGAGCTTGCCGAAGAAGCGGGTGAGCCGCAGGTACCGCTCGTCGCCCGTGCGGTGCCAGCAGGTCTGCAGGATCGCGACGAGGAAGATCAGGCCGATCGTGACCGGCACGAAGAAGAAGTGGTAGACGGTCGTGATGCCGAACTGCCACCGGGCGATGTCGAGCGCTTCCATGCGGGGCCCACTGTCTCGAGTCTCGAGGAGTCGTACTACTACGTCTCGTAGTAGCTACTACAGATCGTAGTACAACGGGCGCGAGCGACGAAGCCCACACCCGTGAGTCCTACGTCACGTAGTAGAGTTGTCCCGTGACCCGATCCACGACCCGTCCCGGAGAGCTCGAGCGCGCCATCATGAACGTGCTCTGGGACGCCTCCGGGCCGATGTCGGTGCGCGAGGTGCAGGACGCCCTGGAGGCCGGCACGGGCGAGGGCCGAGGTCTGGCCTACACGACGGTCATGACCGTCCTCGACCGCCTCGGCGCCAAGGAGATGGTCGACCGCGAGCGTGACGGACGCGCGTTCCGCTACACCCCGAGCCAGTCCCGCGAGTCCGCGACGGCCGAGCTCATCGACGCCGCCCTCGACGCCTCGGGCGACCGCACGTCGGCACTGGTCCACTTCGCCCGCTCGGTCGACCCTGCGGAGGCGGCCGCCCTGCGACGGGCGCTCGACGGCGTGTGACACCTGTCCTGCTGGGCCTGATCGGGGTGGCGTTGGCCCTCCCGGTCCCGGCCCTGCTGGCACGCGCGTCCTGGCCGTACCGCTCCCCCGCGACCGGCATCGTCATGTGGCAGTCGCTGGCGCTCGCGGCGATCCTCGCGATCTCCGGCGCCGGCCTCTCCACCGCGCTCTGGCTCGTGTCGGAGGAGGACCCGTCCCCCTGGCGGGTCCTGCTCCACGTGCTGGTGCTGCTCGTCGGCGTGCTCGTCTGGGCGCGCTTCTGGTGGGCGGCCTGGACCGTCTGGCAGCGCACCGGAACCCGCCGTCGTCGACAGCGCGAGCTCGTCGACCTGCTGGGCGAGCCCGACGGCCGGTCACCGGCGCTGCGGGTCCTCCAGCACGAGGCGCTCGTGGCCTACTGCCTGCCCGACCGCACCCAGGCTCGCGTCGTCGTCTCCAGCGGCACGATCGACCGGCTGGACGACGACGAGCTGCGCGCGGTCCTCGCGCACGAGCGGGCCCACGTGGGAGCCCGCCACGACCTCGTCCTCGAGGGGTTCGAGTTCCTACGCGCGGCCTACCCGCGGATCCTGCGCACCGACGCACCGCTCGCGCAGAGCCGGGTCATGGTCGAGCTGCTGGCCGACGACGCCGCACGGCGCGTGACGGGCGACCGCGCCCTGGCCGGGGCCATCGTCACGCTCGCCGGCAGCCAGGCACCCGAGGGCGCGATGGGCGTCGGCAGCGAGGCCCTGCTCCGCCTGCAACGACTGCAGGACCCGCCGACCCGGTGGTGGGCGACGACGCTCGCCCTGACCATCTCGGTCGTCGTGCTCGTCGCACCGACCGTCTTCCTGGCCGCGCCCTGGATCGCGCACGCCGTCGACGTCCTGATCGGCTGAGCCACCGCCACCACCGGCGGTTGAGGTGCGAACGCGCTCCAGCGCGTGAGCCTCGAAACCACGGTCACGCCCTGGGTCGCGGTACCCCTTTCGAGGCTCCTCGTTCCTCGCCGCACCTCAAGGGGCGGGGCCCCGCCCGCACCACCGGCGGTTGAGGTGCGAACGCGCTCCAGCGCGTGAGCCTCGAAACCACGGTCACGCCCTGGGTCGCGGTACCCCTTTCGAGGCTCCTCGTTCCTCGCCGCACCTCAAGGGGCGGGGCCCCGCCCGCACACCTCAGACCGCGAGCGGCTCCAGCACGGCGCGGATGACGTCGGGCACCGGCGTGACGGAGCGGTCGTCGCCCGTCACGTAGACGTGCACGAAGCGGCCGACGGCGGCCGGCGACTCGGCGGCGCCCTGGAAGAGGCCGATCTCGTACACGACGCTCGACGAGCCGAGACGCGTGACACGCAGCCCGACCTCGACGTCGAGCGGGAAGCGCAGCTCGCGCAGGAAGCGGCAGCTCGTCTCGGCGACGACGCCGTAGGCGTCGAGCCGTCGGGTGTCGGTGCCCGAGGCCTCGATCAGGTACGCGTTGACCGCGGTGTCGAAGTACGAGTAGTAGACGACGTTGTTGACGTGGCCGTAGACGTCCTCGTCCTCCCACCGGGTCGTGATGCGGCGGAGCTCGGGGTAGTCGGAGCGGCGGCGGTCGCCCAGGTCGTCGGTGTCGTGGTCGGTGCTCACGCGTGCTCCTGCTCGCGCAGGCGCTGACTGATGACTGCCGAGACCCCGTCACCGCGCATCGAGACGCCGTACAACGCATCGGCGACCTCCATCGTGCGCTTCTGGTGGGTGATGACCACGAGCTGCGAGTTGGCGCGCAGCTCCTCGTAGATCTCCAGCAGACGCCCGAGGTTGGTGTCGTCGAGCGCCGCCTCGACCTCGTCGAGGATGTAGAACGGGCTGGGCC
>CAYRZN010000014.1:21534-25660 GCA_964428825.1 uncultured Aeromicrobium sp. | reverse complement strand
TTCCTGTTCAGCTACTACGGCGTGAACATCTTCGTCCCGGGCCTGCACTCGTACGCGAAGTGAGCCAGCTCACCGCTGGTTGAGGCGCGAGTGCCGCCTGCGGCGCGAGCCTCGAAACCTCCCACACGTGGTGGCACGCCTTACCGGCGGACGAGCGGCATGGACGGCAGCAGGTCGGCCAGGCGAGTCGTCGACCCCACGGAGTCCCTCTCGACCAGCGGGCGGTGAGGTGTCCACCTTCAGCGGTGAGTCATCCACCCTCTGACGCCTCGTACGGTGGATCACTCACCGCCCGAGGGCCGAAGGGTGGAACACT
This sequence comes from uncultured Aeromicrobium sp., assembly GCA_964428825.1. Classification (GTDB taxonomy): domain Bacteria; phylum Actinomycetota; class Actinomycetes; order Propionibacteriales; family Nocardioidaceae; genus Aeromicrobium. The sequence goes on along the minus strand of CAYRZN010000014.1, from coordinate 25,344 downwards.
CACCGCCCCCCACCGGCGTCCGGGTCCCTGGCCGCTCGTCGCCACGCACCCCGATCTCCGACTTTCGGCGGACGCGGGCGTCACCGCGAACCGATAGCGTCCTGCGCATGGGGGTACAGATCGAGGTCGATCACCTGACGATGCGCTACGGCGCCGTCACCGCGGTCGAGGACATCAGCTTCACGGTCGCGCCAGGCGAGTTCTTCGGCCTGCTCGGTCCCAACGGGGCGGGCAAGACCACGACGCTCGAGACGATCGAGGGCCTGCGGTCGCCCACGAGCGGGCGGGTCTCGGTCGACGGTCGTGACCCCGGCAAGCGCGAACCCGACCTGCAGCGGCGCATCGGCGTGCAGCTGCAGTCGTCGGCGTTCTTCGAGCGGCTCACCGCGGTCGAGCAGCTGCAGACCTTCGGGGCCATCTACGGCGTCCCGACGTCGCGGCTCGACGACCTGCTGGAGCAGGTCGGCCTCACGGAGAAGGCCACGGCCCAGGTCCAGGACCTCTCGGGTGGCCAGAAGCAGCGGCTCTCGATCGCCTGCGCGCTGGTGCACGACCCCGACGTGGTGTTCCTCGACGAGCCCACCGCGGCGCTCGACCCGCAGGCGCGGCGCAACCTGTGGGACGTCCTGCGTGGCATCAACGACTCCGGCCGCACCGTCGTGCTCACGACGCACTACATGGAGGAGGCCGAGGAGCTCTGCGACCGGGTCGCGATCGTCGACCACGGTCGTCTCCTCGAGATCGACACCCCGGGCGAGCTCATCCGCCAGCTCGACGCCGCGACCCGCATCGGGCTCGCGGCGGAGGCCATCACGGTCGAGGACGCCCGGGCGCTCCCGGGTGCGGACTCGGTCACCGCGGGCGGGTCCGGGGTCGTGATCGAGACGCGCGAGCCCGCGACGGTCCTGGCCGAGCTCGGTCGCCGCGAGGCGCTTGAGGGACTCAGCGTCAGCAAGGGCACGCTCGAGGACGTCTTCCTCGACCTCACCGGACGGGAGTACCGCGCATGATCACGAGCACGACCCCCGGCAGCCGCACCGAGCCGTCCACGGGCGCCGGCGACGCGAAGGCGGCCCGGCCGCTCAAGGCCCTCACGATCGCGATGTTCAAGGGATTCGTGCGTGACCGCATGACCCTGTTCTGGGCCATTGCCTTCCCGTTGATGTTCCTGGTCCTGTTCGGCGGCATCTTCACGAGCCAGGGCGAGGTCGACCCGGCCGACGTCATCGTGGTCGGCGACGTGTCGGTCGTCGACGACGCCCCCGACGAGGCGAAGCGGTCGATCGAGCAGTCCGTCGACATCACGCGGTCCGACGATCTCGACGCCGCGCTCGAGAAGGTCCGCGACGGAGACGCCGACGCCGTGCTGACCGAGGAGGACGGCGAGGTCACGGTGCACTACTCGGCGGCCGACCCCGTCGCCGGGGCACAGATCCAGGGCGTCGTGCAGGCCATCGTGCAGCAGGCCAACACCGCCGTCTACCAGCAGTCCACGGGCGAGCCGCCGAGCTTCTCGTTCTCCGCGAGCCAGGTCGAGGACGACTCGCTCGAGGCCATCCAGTACGTCACGCCGAGCCTGCTCGGCTGGGCCGTCGCCATGAGCGCCACGTTCGGCGCCGCCGCCAATCTCGTCATGTGGCGCAAGAGCGGCCTGCTGCGCCGCCTGCGTCTGGCTCCGGTGCGCACGAGCTCGGTCGTGCTGGCGAGGGTCGGTGTCAGCCTGGTGATCGCGCTCGTCCAGGCGGTCATCTTCGTCGGTCTGGGCGTCGGAGCGTTCGGCCTGCAGCTGTCGGGCTGGTGGCCGCTCGTGGTGCCGCTGCTCCTGGTCGGCACGCTGGCCTTCCTCTCGATCGGCATGCTCGCGGGCGCCGTGTCGAAGACCGAGGAGGGAGCCATCGGGCTGGCGAACTTCATCGTGCTGCCGATGGCCTTCCTGTCGGGATCGTTCTTCCCCCTCGACGGAGCACCGACCTGGCTGCAGGTCGTCAGCAACTGCCTGCCGCTGAAGCACCTCAACCAAGGCATGCTCGACGTCATGGTGCGCGAGCAGGGACCGTCGGCGATCGTGCTGCCGATCCTGATCCTGCTCGGGTTCGCCGCCGTGTTCGCCACGGTCTCCGCGCGGCTGTTCCGCTGGGACGCCTGAGCGTCCCGTGAGTCGTGCGTCATGGATGTGGGACCAGCACGCTTGCCTGCCGCTGAAGCCGGAGGCCGACGTCAGCCAGCTCGACCGGTACGACCGACCCGGCGGCGGGTTCGTGTCGGTCAACGTGGGCTACGCGCCGCAGACGGGCGATGACGCGCGGGCGCTCGTGGCGGCGTTCCGTCGCGGGGTCGAGGCGCGGCCCCGTCTGGGCCTGGCGACGACGCTGGCCGAGCTTGCGACGGTCCGGCAGGCGGGCGTGATCGGCGTGGCCTTCGACCTGGAGGACTCCGCGCCGCTCGACGGTGACCTCGAGAACGTGCGGCGTTTCGTCGAGGCCGGCGTCAGGACGCTGGTGCCGACCTACAACCACGCCAACGCCGCGGGCTCCGGATGTCTGGACACGCACGACACGGGTCTGACTCGGTGGGGCGCCGACCTCGTGCGGGAGATGAACGCGGCCGGCATGGTTGCCGACGGCTCGCACTGCAGCGAGCGGACGGGGCTGGACCTGTGCGCCGTCTCCGAGAAGCCCGTCGTCTACAGCCACTCCTGCCTGAAGTCGGTGTGGGACCACCCGCGCAACATCACCGACGACCAGGCCGTGGCCTGCGCCGAGACCGGCGGGGTCGTGGGCATCACGGGGGTCGGCATCTTCCTGGGCCCCAACACCCCCACGCTCGACGCCATGGCGCGCCAGCTCGAGGCCGCGGTCGAGCTCGTCGGCATCGACCACGTGGGCGTCAGCACCGATCACTCCTTCGACCAGGCCGACTTCCATGCCGAGCTGGCGGCGAACCCGGACTTGTTCGACGAGAGCTACACGCGCTGGGGTCCGATCCAGTGGGTCTCACCCGAGCGATTCGTGACCCTCGACAAAGTGCTCCTGGAGCGCGGCTGGTCCAACCGCGACGTCGACGCCGTCACGTTCGAGAACTTCCAGCGCGTGGCCGAGGCCGCGTGGTGACCCGGCCGGCTCAGATGCCGCGGAGGTAGTCGGGGTCGTCGTCGGGGCCCCGGGGCGGCAGCGGGCGACGACCCGGACCGGGCCGGAGGCGCTTCGTGCCCGCGAAGATCCAGGCCAAGGCACCGAGCACGGGGATCAGCACGATCACGACCAGCCACGCCGGCTTCGGCAGGATCTTGACCTGCTGGCGCGGAGTGGCGATGGCGTCGAAGAACGCGTAGATCACGAGCACGACGGCGATGCCGACGATGATGGCCTTGCCCATGGCCACACCGTAGCGAACGACCCCAGCGATTCGGCCGCTGCACGCGTGCTGACTACGCTGGCGTCATGTCGCCGTTCTGGACCTACACGCTCTCCCGCCTCGGACTCCTCGCCGCCACGTACGCGGTCCTCGCCGGAGTCGGCTTCGGGTTCGGCCTGCTGGAGTTCAGCGAGCTGACCAACCTGATCGTCATCTTCGTGGCGATGGTCGTCTCGTCGGCCCTCGGCTTCGTGCTCCTGACCCAGCAGCGTGAGGCCTTGGCCCTGCAGGTCCAGGAGCGCGCGGAGAAGATCTCCGCCCGCATCGAGGAGTCCCGCAGTGCCGAAGACGTCGACTGAGCAGCGGGCCTGGATCGCCGAGGCGGTCCGGATCGTCGAGGCCGATGCGAACCGCAGTGCCGACACGCACCTGCACGTCCTGGGCCTGCCCACGCCG
>CAYRZN010000014.1:0-21524 GCA_964428825.1 uncultured Aeromicrobium sp. | reverse complement strand
TCCACCCGACGGGCAGCCTGAAGCACCGGCTCGCGCGGTCGTTGGTCCTCTACGCGATCTGCAACGGCTGGCTCGGACCCGACTCGACCGTCGTCGAGGCGTCGAGCGGGTCCACGGCCGTCAGCGAGGCCTACTTCGCGCGGCTCATCGGCCTGCCCTTCGTCGCCGTGATGCCGCGCTCGACGAGCCGGGAGAAGGTCGCGCTGATCGAGTGGCACGGGGGGCGGTGCCACTTCGTCGAGTCCTCGTCACACACCTATGACGAGGCACGTCGGCTCGCCGAGGAGTGCGGCGGGCACTACATGGACCAGTTCACGTTCGCGGAGCGGGCCACCGACTGGCGGGGCAACAACAACATCGCCGAGTCGATCTTCGAGCAGATGGCGGCGGAGCCGCATCCCGTGCCGAGCTGGGTCGTGGTGGGAGCGGGCACGGGCGGCACGTCGGCCACGATCGGTCGCTACGTGCGCTACCGCCGGCACGACACCCGCGTGATGGTGGCCGATCCGGAGGGGTCGGCGTTCCTCGAGGGGTGGGCGACGGACTCCTCCGACGTCGTGACGGGCACGACCTCACGGATCGAGGGCATCGGACGACCCCGGGTCGAGCCGTCGTTCATCGGCGGTGTCATCGACGACATGCTGCGCGTGCCGGACGGTGCGTCGCTCGCCGCCATGGCCTGGACGTCGAAGCGACTCGGTCGTGAGGTCGGGCCCTCGACGGGCACCAACGTCTGGGCGTCGCTCGCGCTCGCGACGCGCATGGCCGACGCCGGGGAGTCGGGCAGCATCGTGTCGTTGCTGTGCGACGGTGGCGAGCGCTATCGCGCCAGCCACGCCGATCCGGACTGGGTGCTGGCGCAGGGCATCGACCCCGCCCCGTACGCCGCGCAGCTCGACGCCTACGACGCGACCGGCCGTCTGGGGTGAGCGTCCACGAGGAGGAGCCCTGAAAGGGTGCCTCAGTCCAGGGCGTGACCATGGTTTCGAGGCTCGCGCGCCAGAGTGCAATCGCACCTCGACCAGCGGGCGTGGGGGTCAGGCGAGGCAGAGGCCGACGGTGAGCCCGAGGGCGAAGACCAGCTCGGCCACGCCCGTCGACTGGAGCACGGGGATGAGGGCGGGGCCGGTGGCGCCCGACGTCACGACGCGCACGCCGCGGACCGCCAGCGGGGCGAACAGCAGGGCCAGCAGGGCCCAGGGCGTCTCGGTCACGGCGAGGCCGACGGCCGTCGCGACGGCCGCAAGCACGAGCACGACGTAGAACCCGCGGGTCGGACCGTCGCCGAGCAGCACCGCGAGCGTCCGCTTCCCCGCGATCGTGTCGGTCGCGATGTCGCGCAGGTTGTTCGCCACGAGGATCGCGCAGGCGAGTGCGCCGACCCCGACGCCGGCCAGGACGCTCGCCGACGTGATCTCCTGCACCTGCACGAACGTCGTGCCGACGACCGCGACGAGGCCGAAGAACAGGAACACGCTGACCTCGCCGAGCGCACGGTAGCCGTAGGGCGAGGGGCCACCGGTATAGGTCCACGCGGCGCCGAGCGCGGCGGCCCCGACGAGCAGCAGCCACCAGGTCGTGGTCGCGGCGAGGACGAGCCCGAGCACGCCGCCGAGGGCGAGGAACCCGAGGGCCGCCGCCTTGACCCGGGTCGCAGGGACGAGCCCCGAACCCACGAGGCGCAGAGGACCCACGCGGTCGTCGTCGGTGCCCCGCACCCCGTCGGAGTAGTCGTTGGCGTAGTTGACGCCGACCTGGAGCGCCAGCGAGACGCCGAGCGCGAGCAGGGCCTTCCACCACACGAAACCGTCGGCGAGCACGGCCGCGCCGGTGCCGGCCGCGACCGGCGCGACGGCGGCGGGGAGGGTGCGGGGCCGCGCACCCGCGAGCCACAGGGCGAGGCCGTGGGGCGTCGGCGAGGTGGAGGGCGGGGGGCCGGCGGTCATGGACGCTGAGTCTGCCAGCCCCCCGCTGGGTACGGTGGCCGGGTGGACCGACCGTTCCCGTGGGGCCTGCTCGTCATCGGTGTGCTGCTGGGCTGGGGCACGCTGACGCTCGAGGACGGCTGGGCGCAGTACGGCGGTCTGGCGGCCGTCGTCGTCGTGGCCGGCGCCTTGGCCTACCAGATCAGCCAGCGTGACAAGGCGCGCGCCGAGGCGAAGCGGCGTGCGGCCCAGGAGGACGCCGCAGACCCGTGGGACGAGGCCTGACCCGGTGACGGCGACGCTCCGCCCGGTCTCGGGAACTGTCGAGGAGCTCGTCCCGCTGCTGCGCACCTTCCTCGAGGGCGACGAACCCCTGTGGATCCGGACCAGTGGCAGCACGGGACGGCCGAAGGACGTCGTGCTCTCGCCGCGTGCGGTGCGGGCCTCCGCGAGCGCGACGCACGCCCGTCTCGGTGGTCCGGGGCAGTGGCTGCTGGCGGTGCCGCCGACCGGGGTCGCCGGGCTCCAGGTCGTCGTGCGCTCGTTGCTGACCGGGATCGATCCCGTCACCTCGCTCGACGCGTACACCGCGGAGCGTCGATACGCCTCGCTCGTGCCCACCCAGCTGCACCGACTGCTGGAGTCGGGCCGAGTGGAGCCGTGGGCCGCCTTGGACGCCGTTCTGGTCGGCGGCGGTCCGGTGCGAGCCTCCCTCGTCGAGCGGGCGCAGGCGGCGGGGGTGAACGTGGTGCGCACGTACGGCATGTCGGAGACGTGCGGCGGCTGCGTCTACGACGGGTTCCCGCTCGACGGGGTGCGTCTGCGGATCGACGACGGCCAGGTCATGGTGGCAGGCGACGTCCTGTTCGACGGGTACCTCGATGCACCCTGCACCGACGAGTGGTTCGCGACGAACGACCGGGGCGAGATCACCGGTGGTGAGCTGCGGGTCCTGGGTCGCGTCGACGACGTCGTGCTGAGCGGCGGCGTCAACGTGCCGCTCCCCGCGGTCACGGCCGCCCTGCAGGACACCGAGGGGGTCGCCGACGCGCTCGCGGTGGGGGTCGACGACCCGGAGTGGGGCCAGCGCGTCGTCGCGCTCGTGGTGCCCGCTGACGCGGTGTGCCTCGAGGGCTTGGCCCCAGAGCGCCTCCGCGACGCGGTGGAGGAGGCGGGCCACCCCCGCACCTGGGGCCCCCGCGACGTCGTGCTGGTCGACGCGATCCCGATGCTGCCGAACGGCAAGCCCGATCGCCTCGCCGCCCGTGCCCACTTCGCCTGAATTGCCGCCCGCGAGCGGGACGTCATCCTGGGGGTGGACGACGGGGGTCGCCGGCTCGCCTAGGGTCGAGGACGTGCTGGACGGGACACGGGCGCGAACCGAGCGCGACGGGGGGGTTCGGGCGCCGTGGCGGCCCGGACCGCGCCTGCGCCGTCTGCTCGACGTCGTGCCCGTGGGTCTCCTGGCGATGGCCGTCGCGCTCGTCGCCGTCCAGTCCGGCGACCGGTGGTGGCTCCTGCTCGGCCTCGCCCAGACCGTCCCGCTGTTCTGGCGCCGCAGCCACTCCGGCACGGTGTACGCCGTCGTCGTCGGCGCGAGCGCCCTGCAGGCGATCGTGGTCGACATCCCCATGGTCAGCCAGCTCGCCTACCCCGTCGCGCTGTACAACCTGGCACGCCACCGGGGACCCGTCGTCGGCGCGCTCGGCCTCGCCGTGGGCCTCGCGGGCGCGGTGGTCGCCTCGGTTGTGTGGGTCGAGGGCTACCGGTCGCCGTACGGCGAACGCCTCTGGTCCGACTACGTCCCCTACGCGTTCACGGTCGGCGCGATCGTCGTGGTGGCGTGGGCGCTCGGCACCCTGAGCCGTGTCCGCGAGGCCTACGTCGCGGCGATCCTCGAGCAGGGTGAGCGACGGGTCGTGGAGGCCGAGCAGCGCGTCCTGCTCGCGGCCGGCAGCGAACGAGCCCGGATCGCGCGGGAGATGCACGACGTCGTGGCGCACGGCCTGTCGGTCATCGTCGTGCAGGCCGACGGCGCCCGGTACGCCGCGGCCCAGGACCCTGACGTCGCCGTCCGCACGCTCGAGACCGTCGCGGCCACCGGCCGAGCCTCGTTGGCCGACATGCGCCGACTGCTCGGGCTGCTGCGCACCGGCGAGGAGGCCGAACGCGCGCCTCAGCCCGGCCTGCGGGACCTGGCCGACCTGATCGATCTCGCACGCCAGTCCGGAACCCGGGTGACCGCCCAGCTTCCCCCCGCCGACGTCGTGCTCCCGGAGGGGGACGGGCTCACGGTCTACCGGATCGTGCAGGAGGCGCTGACGAACGTGCGCAAGCACGCGGGTCCCGACGCGTCGGTCGCGATCACGGTGCACGTCGGTCACGAGGTCGACGTCACGGTCTCCGACACCGGCGCTGGTGGACGGCCCCTCGTGCCCGGCGGCGACGAGCGCGGGCTCGGACTGCTCGGGATGGGGGAGCGGGTCGCGGTGCACGGCGGCGAGCTGACGGCCGGGCCCGGGGTGGACGGCGGTTGGGTCGTGCGGGCACGGTGGACCCGATGACGACCCCACCCCCCACCGAGACCCCCATCAGGGTCTTCGTCGTCGACGACCAGCAGATGGTCCGCGCCGGCTTCCGCATGCTGGTCGAGAGCCAGCCCGACATGGTCGTCGTGGGCGAGGCCGGCGACGGTGGCGAGGCACTCGAGCGTCTCGCGGTCACGACGGCCGACGTCGTCCTGATGGATGTCCGCATGCCGCGGCTCGACGGCGTCGAGGCGACCCGCGCGCTCCTGGAACGGACGGTCGACGCCGCGTCGGCCCCGCGGGTCATCGTGCTGACGACCTTCGACCTCGACGAGTACGCGTTCGCGGCGCTGCGGGCGGGCGCGTCGGCGTTCCTCCTGAAGGACGCCGCGCCGCCCGAGCTCCTGGGGTCCATCCGCTCGGTGCACGCCGGTGATGCGGTCGTGGCTCCGTCGACGACCCGACGTCTGCTCGAGCACTTCGTGCGCTCCGCGCCTCCGGCCGCCGCTACGGGGCCCGGTGCCGGCACCACCTCCTCGGCGGAGGCCGAGGAACGTCTCGCCACGTTGACCGATCGCGAGCGCGAGGTCTTGCAGCTCGTGGCCGCTGGGCGGTCGAACACCGAGATCGCGGCGGACCTCGTCGTGGCGGAGGCCACGGTCAAGACCCACGTGAGTCGGCTGCTGGCCAAGACGGCTTCGCGCGACCGCGTGCAGCTCGTGGTCCTGGCGTACGACGTGGGGCTGACGGGCCGCTGACCCCGAGGGCCGCGGGTACGACCACGGGTGGACCTCGGCCGCGGCGGGACGGTCCCTCGGACGGACGATCGAGCGACCCGGTCTTCCTAGCGTGGAGGGCATGAACCAGACCACCTCAGCCCGCCCGTCCCCACCCTCGTCGTCGCCGGTCCTGGAGACCGCTGCCGCGGCCCGCGGACTCTCGCGCACGTACGGGTCCGGTCCGACCGCGGTCCACGCCCTGCACGAGGTCGACCTCGACCTTCCGCGCGGCCGCTTCACCGCCGTCATGGGCCGCTCCGGCTCCGGCAAGTCGACCCTGATGCACTGCCTCGCAGGCCTTGACCAGCCGAGCGCCGGCACGGTCACGATCGCCGGCACGACCATCACGGGCCTCGGTGACGACGACCTCACGCGCTTCCGGCGTGACCACCTCGGCTTCGTGTTCCAGGCCTTCAACCTGCTGCCGATGCTCACGGCGCGGCAGAACGTGCTGCTGCCGCTGGAGCTCGGCGGTCGCCGCATCGACCGTGACGTGCGGGACCGGCTCGACCACGTCGTCGAGGTGCTCGACCTCGCCGACCGTCTGGACCACCGGCCCGGCGAGCTCTCCGGCGGCCAGCAGCAACGCGTCGCGATCGCGCGTGCCCTCGTGAGCGAGCCCGACCTGGTGTTCGCCGACGAGCCGACCGGCAACCTCGACAGCGAGACGTCGGCCGAGGTCCTGGGCCTGCTGCGACGGGGGGTGCACGAGCTCGGGCAGACCGTCGTGATGGTGACCCACGAGCTCGAGGCCGCGGCACACGCCGACGACGTCGTGGTGCTGGCCGACGGTCGCGTGCGCCAGCACCTCACCGCGCCGGACGCCGATACCGTCGTGCAGGCGCTGCACGGTTCGGCACTGCACGGCACGGCGCTGGGCGCACCCGTCGGGGGTGGTGCGCGATGAGGACCGTGCTGCTCGCCTCCCTGCGGGTCCACACGCGTCGCTACGTCGCGGCGCTCCTCGCCGTCGGCCTCGCGGTCGCCTTCGTGGTGGCGACCGACGCGCTCTCCTCGGCCGCGCGCTCCGGCCTCAACGCGGGCGTCGGTGCGCCCTACGCGGGCTCGGACGTCGTGGTCGGTGAGTCCTACGGGATGTCGATCGAGGATGAGGAACGCGCGACCCAGGTGGCCCGGGACGCGGGCGGCTCGACCGCGACGATCGGGCGGGCCTGGGAACAGCTGACGTCCGAGGACGGCCGCCAGCTCGACGCCGAGACGTCGATCGGGACGGTCTCGACCGACTCGGCCTTCCGCTGGCAGGAGGTCGTGGCGGGCCGCACGCCGACCCGCGACGACGAGGCCCTCGTCGACGAGCGGGCCGCGACCTCGCGAAGCATCGAGGTCGGCGACACGTTGACGATCGGGTCCGGCTCCGACGTCCTGGAGGTCACTGTCGTCGGTGTCGCGGCACCGGCGTCGTACCTGTCGGCGCCCGTCTACGTGCCGTGGGACGGGCTCCGCCAGCTCCCTGGAGCGCAGCCCGACGTCGTCCTGGTCGCCGCCGGGGGGCCCGACGCCGACGCGGAGGCACTGACCGCGGACCTGTCGAGCGCGGTGGGCACGTCCGTGAGCCCGGTGGCGGAGTTCGTGGACGAGCGCCGCACGCAGGTCAACGACGGGATCGACGTCGTGTCGTACCTGGTGCTGGTGTTCGCGGCGGTCGCGGCGTTCGTCGCAGTCCTCGTCGTGGCGAACACGTTCACGATCCTGTTCGCCCAGCGCTCGCGTGACCTCGCGCTGCTGCGTGCCGTCGGCGCGCGACGCAGGCAGCTGCTGCGCGCCGTGCGGCTCGAGGCGCTGTTGATCGGCGTGCTGGCGTCGACCTTGGGCCTGGTGGTCGGCGGGCTCGGCGGACTCGGCATCACCGCGGCCGTCCGTGCCGTCGCCGGTCCCGAGCGCATCGGCGACGTCGCCTGGTCGCCCGGCTGGTGGGTCGCGGCCTTCCTCGGCGGCGTGCTCGTGACGGTCGTGGCGTCTTGGTGGCCCACGCGCTCGGTCGTGCGGATCAGCCCGCTGGCCGCCCTCCGTCCGGAGGAGCCGACGCATGCGCGCAGTGCGGTCGGACGCCGGCGCATCGCCCTCGGAGCGCTCGTCACCGCGCTCGGGGCCGTGCCGCTCGGCATCGGGGCCGCGACGTCCCACCTGTGGCTCGCGATGCTGGGGTGCTTCGCGACGTTCGTCGGTGTCCTGGTGCTCGGCCCGGTCGTGATGCCGGCCGTCATCCGGCTGATCGGTCGCGTGGTCGGGAGGTCCGGGGCGCCCGCGCGGCTCGCGGTGGACAACGCGGTTCGCAATCCCCGCCGCACGGCTGCGACCACGGCCTCGTTGCTCGTCGGTGTCACGCTCACCGCCACGGTGCTCACCGTCATGGCGACGGGGCGCGGCGCGATGGAGGCCGACATGGACCGGGAGTACCCGATCGACCTCGTGTTGTCGTCCACCACCACCGCCGCCTCCGACGAGGTGCTCGAGAAGGTGGAGGGCACGCAGGGCGTCGAGCGGGCGGTCGAAGTGCCCGGGACGACCGCGGACGCCGGTGACCTCGGGGCCGTCGCGGTGCTCGCGCCCGACGCCTCGACCACCTCGGCCACGCGTGACGACGGCGCGGCGCTGGTCGTCGCGGGCGACGAGGTCCTCGTGCCGTCCGATGCCGAGGGACTGGGGGACGTCGGGGTCCCGGAGCGACTGACGCTGACCGGTCCCGCAGGGGTCGTGGAGCTCACGACCCGCCTCGTGCCGAGTCGGTTCGGTGGCGCTTTCGTGGTAGCCCCGACGACGCTGGAGCGGCTCACGCCCGAGCCCGAGATGCAGGCCGTCTGGGCGCTCGCCGAGGCGGGCGCGGACGCCGACGACCTGGGCGGAAGCCTCGGGTTGGTCGCCCGTGAGGGTGGGCTCGAGCTGACCAACCAGCTCGACCGGAGGGGGTGGGTCGACGTACAGCTGGACATCCTGGTGGGCGCGGTCGTCGGCCTGCTCGGCATCGCGGTGCTGATCGCGCTTGCCGGCATCGGCAACACGCTCGGACTGTCGGTGCTGGAGCGCGGACGTGAGAATGCGCTGGTCCGAGCGCTGGGGCTGACCCGCGGGCAGCTGCGGCGGTCACTGGGCGTGGAAGGTCTGCTGATGGCTGCTGCGGCCGGACTGCTCGGCACGGCGCTCGGCATTGGCTATGCCTGGGCCGGGGTCAGGACCGTGATCGACGTCGCGGTTCCCGACGCCACGATGATCGTGCCCGTCGGCCAGCTCGCGCTCGTGGTGCTCGTCGCCGCCGTGGCCGGGCTCCTGGCCTGCGTCGTGCCGGCGCGCCGGGCCGGGCGCACCGTCCCCGCTGAGGGTCTCGTCGCCGACTAGGCCAAGCGGGCGCGCGAGCCGTTCCTGACGGGGGCGCGTCATCTGCTGGTCGCCAGATGACGCGCCCCCGCCCCGCCGGACGGGTGGGCCCCGGAACCACCGTCCGTCGATTCTCCTGATCGGCGGACGAGGAGGCTCCGACGTGCCAGCATCGCCCACGTGATGACTCGCCAGGGCCTCCGAGCCCCGACCACGGGGTTCGCCCTGATCGCCGCCGCGCTGCTGCTGGTGTTTCTGCAGCCGGTCGCCCCGGCGCAAGCGGCCCCGACGACGGCGAGGGACCTCTTGAACGGACTCGCGACCGAGAGTGAGGTCCGTACCGGGTACGACCGCGACTTGTTCAACCACTGGATCGACGCGGACGGCAACGGTTGCAACACCCGGGCCGAGGTCCTGATCGCCGAGTCCCAGACGGCCGTCACCCGGACGGGAACTTGCACGATCACTTCCGGCCGTTGGTACTCGCCGTACGACCAAGCGACGTGGACGAACCCGAGTGACGTCGACATCGACCACATGGTGCCGCTGGCCGAGGCGTGGGACTCCGGTGCGCGAGGCTGGACCGCGCAGACGCGCACGGCCTTCGCGAACGACCTCGGCCTCCCGGACTCGCTGATCGCCGTGACCGACTCGGTGAACCAGTCCAAGAGCGACCAGGACCCGGCCGAGTGGATGCCGTCGAACGCGGCGTACACCTGTGACTACGTCACGGCATGGATTCGCGTGAAGTACCGCTGGGACCTCAGCGTCGACCCGGCCGAGCGCAGCGCCCTGACCGGCCAGTTGAACGACAACGGATGCGGCGACCGCGCCATCGAGGCGCCGGCCAGGAGCGGCAGTGCGCAGCAGGCCTACACGTTCACCGACGTCCCACAGTCCTACATCTGGTCCGAGCAGGTCGCGTGGCTCGCGGGTGCCGGCATCACGACCGGCTATGTCGAGTCCGACGGCACCAGGACATTTCGGCCCACGGGTCCGATCCTGCGTGAGCAGATGGCGGCTTTCCTCTACCGCCTCGCCGGCGCCGGATCGACCGCCACGTCGTGCGGTTTGATCGACGTGCCCCCGACACACACGTTCGCCAAGGAGATCTGCTGGCTGAGGAGCGAGGGCGTCACGACCGGCTACGCGGTCGCCGGCGGGACGGAGTTCCGAGGGTCGCAGCCGGTGCTGCGTGAGCAGATGGCGGCGTTCATCCGCCGCTTCTCCGGGGAGCCTGGGACCTCTCCGAGCTCGCCGCCGTTCACCGACGTCCAGCCTGGGCACACGTTCTACAACGACATCGCCTGGCTGGCCGCCAACGGCATCAGCACCGGTTACGACTCCGGGTACGGGTGCCGCGTGTACAGCCCGAGCGCGGCGATCCAGCGCGGGGACATGGCCGCTTTTCTGTACCGATTCGGGACGGGCAACACCGCGACGCCGATCCATGACGGCAGCGGGTGCCAGCCGCCAGTGGCACCTCCGCCGCCTCCGCCGCCGGCCGACCCGGGCGTCTACTACGCCAACTGCGACGCCGTACGTGCCGCGGGCAGGGCGCCGCTGTACCGGGGCCAGCCGGGCTACCGTGCGGCTCTCGACCGCGACAACGACGGCATTGCCTGCGAGTGAGTGGCTGGCTCGGTCTCGACCGCAGGACGGCGTGCTGAGATCGGGAACCTGGCGCACCAGCGGCCGCGGACCCGTGGGTGCGCAGCCGCTGGTGCAGAAGTCTCTCGCGAGCGATGAGTCTCAGAGGGTCCCGGCGGTGGCCTGGGTGACGGCCTCGAGCACGGGCGTGGTGCCGCCCACGAGGTCCCACTGCTGCCGGACCGCGCGACCGTCGTCGACGACCGCGGCGATAGCGGACGCGACGTCCTCGCGGGGGATCTCGCCCTTGGCAACGTCGACACCGAGGGTGATCTGACCCGTGCCGGGGTCGTCGGTGAGTCCGCCCGGGCGCAGGATCGTCCAGGACAGCGACGACTCGCGCAGGTGGGCGTCGGCATCGCGCTTCGCCTCGACGTAGACGCGCCACACGGGCTCGACGTCGTCGCCGAGCGGCTCGTCGACACCGATGGCCGAGACCTGCACGAAACGGGCGATGCCCAGCGTCTCGGCCGCCTGCGCGGAGCGGATGGAGCCCTCGAGGTCGACGGTGCGCTTGCGCCCGGCGTCGCCGTCGGGCCCGCCACCGGCGGCGAAGACGACGGCGTCGGCGCCCTCGAGCGCGGCGCGCAGCGCGTCGTCGTCATCGGCCTCGATGTCGAACAGCCGGGTCTCGACGCCGGCCTGCTCGAGCTCGTCGGCCTGCTCCTGCTTGCGGACGAGGGCACGGGGCTTGTGACCGGCGTTGATGAGCTTGGGATGAAGGAGGCGAGCGATCTGGCCCGCCCCTCCGACAACTGCGATGGTGGCCATGTCTCGAGCCTACGGTCGCCCGGGTGACTAGGCTCCCTGAGTGTGAAGCCCCGTGCGATGCCGATCGTGTTCTCGCTGCCGCTGCGCGACCGCTTCCGTGGCATCACTCACCGCGAGGGTGTCCTGGTCGAGGGTCCGGCGGGGTGGGGCGAGTTCGCTCCCTTCCTCGAGTACGACGACGCGGAGGCCGTCCACTGGTGGGCGGCGGCGCGCGAGGCGGCCGATCTCGGGTGGCCCGCGCCGGTGCGCGACCAGGTGCCGGTCAACTGCATCGTGCCGGCCGTCACGCCGGAGCGGGCCGCCGAGATCGTGCTCGCGTCCGGGTGCCGCACGGCGAAGGTCAAGGTCGCCGAGCAGGGCCAGGACCTCGCCGACGACCTCGCGCGCGTGGCCGCGGTCCGGGAGGCGCTGGGCCCTGACGGGCGCATCCGTGTCGACGCGAACGGTGGTTGGGGGGCCACGGAGGCCTTCGTCGCCGTGCTCGCGCTCGACGACGAGGTGGGGCTCGAGTACGTCGAGCAGCCGTGCATGCGCGTCGAGGACCTCGCCCGCGTGCGGCGCGAGACGGGTGTGCTGGTCGCCGCCGACGAGTCGATCCGCAAGGCCGACGACCCTTACCGGGTCGCCGAGCTCGAGGCCGCCGACATCGCCGTTCTCAAGGTCGCCCCGCTCGGAGGCGTGCGGGCCTGCCTGACGATCGCGGAGCAGATCGGGCTGCCGGTCGTGGTCTCCAGCGCCGTCGACTCCTCCGTCGGTCTTGCCGCGGGCCTCGCGCTCGCCGCGGCACTGCCGGAGCTGCCGTACGCGTGCGGCCTCGGTACCCAGGCACTGCTCGAGGCCGACGTCGTCGCCGACGTCCTGGCCCCGGTCGACGGGGTGCTCGAGGTGCGTCGACCCGCGATCGATCCCGAGCTCCTCGCGGCCGTCCGCGCCGACGACGACCGCACGGTGTGGTGGCTCGACCGGGTCGCTCGCGTCGAGGCCCTCGCGGGTGGCGTGGCGTGATCGGGCGCCCCGCGGCCGTGGACACGGCCCGGCAGCTCGTGGAGCGGCTCCTGGCCCTGGGGGCGAGGGAGGCGGTGCTGGCGCCCGGCTCGCGATCCGGGCCGTTGGCGCTGGCCCTGCACGCGGCCGATGCGCAGGGCCTGCTCCGTCTGCACGTCCGGGTCGACGAGCGCGAGGCCGGCTTCCTCGCCCTGGGCATGGCGAAGGCCTCGGGGCTGCCCGTCCCGGTGGTCACGACGTCGGGAACGGCGGTGGCCAACCTGCACCCGGCGATGCTCGAGGCGTGGCACACCGGCGCGCGGGTCGTCGCGGTCACGGCCGACCGGCCGGCGCGCATGCGGGGCACCGGTGCGAGCCAGACCACCGACCAGCGGCAGATCTTTCCTCGCGTGCGCTTCATCGAGTCCGCCACGGCGCTCACGTCGGGCACCGGACCCGTGCACCTCAACGTCGAGCTCGACGAGCCCCTGGTGGAGCAGGTGGAGTGGCACTTCGAGGTGGAGCAGCTCGCCCCGCCGCATCCGATGCCGACGCCGGGGGAGCGCCTGGCCCCCGGGCCGAGGACCGTCGTGGTGGCCGGCGACGGCGCCGGCCCGGTCGCGCGCGAGATCGCCGAGTCCGGGGGATGGCCGTTGCTGGCCGAGCCAAGCTCGGGGGCTCGCGACGAGCGGGCGATCGGGACCTACCGCCTGCTCCTCGCTACGCACCCGCTCGCCGACCGGATCGAGCGCGTGGTCTCGTGCGGGCACCCCACGCTGTCGCGCCCCGTGACCAGCCTGCTGCTGCGCGACGACCTCGAGGTCATCCACGTCGGAGGCCCCCTCACCTTCCCCGGCCCCGCGGGGGCGAACGTCCGGTTCGCCGCCTGGGTCGACCCCGACGAGCCTGACGACTCCGACTGGCTCCACGCCTGGACCGAGGCCGACCGGCTCGCGCGTTCCGCGATCGACGCGCTCGCGCCACCGGCCCAGCGGCTGGCCGAGGCGGTGTGGCGCGCGAGCGTCGGCGGCGTGCTGGTCGTGGGATCGTCGACCGTCGTGCGTGACCTCGACCTGGTGGCCCCCGGTCCCGCGCCGGACGTCGTCGTGGCCAACCGCGGGCTCGCCGGCATCGACGGCATGGTCTCGACCGCAGCAGGAGTCGCCCTCGTGACCGGTCGTCCGACCACCGCGGTGATGGGCGACCTCACGTTCCTGCATGGCGCGAACGGGCTCCTGGTCGGCCCGCGCGAGCCCCAGCCCGACCTGCGGGTCGTAGTCGCCTCCGACGACGGCGGCGCGATCTTCTCCCTGCTGGAGCAGGGGGCCGCGCCCTACGCCGACTCGTTCGAGCGGATCTACGGCACCCCCACGGGCACCGACCTCGCGGCCCTCTGCCGAGCGCACGGGGTGGGCCACGACGTGGTGCTCGTCGAGGACCTCGCGGAGGCGCTGTCGCAGCCGCCGGCGGGCCTCTCGGTCGTCGAGGTCCCGCTCGACCGCACGACCCGTCGCGCCGACTCGGCCGCGGTCTCGGCGGCCGTTCGCGCCGCATTCTGACAGTGCCACTGGCACGGTCATCCGACCGGGAGTACGGTGGTGGCGTGGGTCACAACGCTGAGGTCTTCGACTACGTCATCATCGGGTCCGGAAGCGCGGGCGGCGTCATCGCCGCCCGGCTGAGCGAGGACCCCCAGGTCAAGGTGCTGCTGCTCGAGGCAGGGCCGATGGACGACGACGACATGATCCACCTGCCGGCCGGTTTCTCGGCGCTGTTCCGCACCAAGTGGGACTGGGCCTACCGCACGACGCCCCAGAAGATGCTGTCCGGACGCCGTTCCGACTGGCCGCGCATGAAGGCGCTCGGCGGCTGCACGTCGATGAACGCCATGATCTACATCCGCGGCAACCGCGCGGACTACGACGAGTGGCGCGACGCCTACGGAGCCGAAGGCTGGGGCTACGACGACGTCCTGCCGTACTTCAAGCGTTCCGAGGGCAACCAGCGCCTCGGCGGCGACTACCACGGGTCCGACGGTCCGTTGTGGGTCGAGGACCGCCGCTACAACCACGAGCTGACCCACGCCTTCGTCGACTCCGCGATCGCCTCGGGCTTCAAGCCCACCGACGACTTCAACGGAGCCGAGCAGGAGGGCGCGGGCCTCTACCAGGTCACGTGCCGCAAGGGCCGCCGCTGGTCGGTCGCCGACGCCTTCATCCGCCCCGCGATGGAGCGGCCCAACCTGACGGTGCGCACCGAGGCCTTCGTCACGAAGATCGAGCTCGACGGCACGCGCGCCACCGGCGTCACCTACCGCCGGCACGGCGTCACCGAGACCGTCAGTGCCGGCGCCGAGATCATCCTCTCCGGCGGTGCCGTCAACAGCCCGCAGCTGCTCATGCTGTCCGGCATCGGGCCGGGCGCGCAGCTGCGCGAGCACGGGATCGACGTCAAGGTCGACTCCCCGGAGGTGGGCCGCAACCTCCAGGACCACCCCATCACGGCGGTGCTGTTCGACACCAAGAACACCACCGACATGTCCGAGAACCTCAGCCTGATGAACCTGCTCAAGGCGCAGAAGCTGGGGCGCGGACCTCTGAGCTCGAACGTCGCCGAGTCGGGTGCGTTCTTCAAGTCCAGCGAGGACCAGCCAGCCCCCGACCTGCAGCTGCACGTCCTGCCCACGGGCTTCTGGGACAACGGCCTCCACGAGGTCACCAAGCGGGGCCTGGTCATCGCGCCCACGCTCGTGCGGGTCGAGAGCGTCGGTCAGATCACCCTGCGCTCGGCCGACCCGACCTGGCACCCCGAGATCGACCCCGCCTACTACTCCGAGCCGTCCGACATGGACCGCATCCTCGTGGGCATGCGCAAGGCCTTCGAGGTCGCCTCCACCGGCGCCCTGACGCGCTACGTCGACCGTCCCTGGACGCCGAGCAGCTGGAACCCCACCGACGACGAGATCATCGCCACGATCTCGCGCCTGGGCCAGACCGTCTACCACCCCGTGGGCACGTGCTCGCTGGGCAAGGTCGTCGATGCCGACCTGCGCGTCATGGGCGTCGAGGGCCTGCGGGTGGCCGACGCCTCCGTCATGCCCCGCGTCCCGCGCGGCAACACCAACGCCCCCACCATCATGATCGGCGAGAAGGCCGCCGATCTCATCAAGGAGTCACGATGACCGCAAGCCCCTCTGGCCCCGAGCTGTCCGGCCCGCTGTTCGGCGCGGGCGAGCCGCCGATCTCGTCCCTCCCGGTCCGCGAGGGCCCCACGTTCGAGTCGCTCGACCCCCGCACGGGTGACGTCGTCGGCGAGCACGCGATCCACAGCGCCGAGGAGGTCGAGGCGGCCGTCGAGAAGGCCCGTCTCGCCGCGATCTGGTGGCGCGACATCGGCTTCGAGGGCCGCAAGGAGTTCCTGCTGCAGTGGCGCAGCGTCATCACGCGCCGCCTCGCGCAGCTCTCGCACCTCGTGCACCTCGAGACGGGCAAGCCGCACGGCGACGCCCAGCTCGAGATCGGCCTGGCGATCGACCACGTCAACTGGGCGGCCAAGAACGCCAAGAAGGTCCTGGGCGCCTCGTCGGTCTCGTCGGGCATCTTCGCGATCAACCACGCCTCGTCGGTGCGCTACAACCCGCTCGGCGTCGTGGGCGTGATCGGACCGTGGAACTACCCGGTCTTCACGCCGCTCGGCTCGATCACCTACGCGCTGGCGGCGGGCAACGGCGTCGTCTTCAAGCCCAGCGAGTACACGCCGGGCGTCGGCCGCTGGCTCGTCGACACCTTCACCGAGGTCGTGGGCGGTCGCCCGGTCCTCCAGCTCGTCACGGGCTACGGCGAGACGGGTGCGGCGCTGTGCCGCGCCGGTGTCGACAAGGTCGCGTTCACGGGGTCGGCCAACACCGGCAAGAGCGTCATGGCCGCGTGCGCCGAGAACCTGGTGCCCGTCGTGATCGAGGCGGGCGGCAAGGACTCCGTCATCGTCGACGAGGACGCCGACATCGCCGCCGCCGCGGAGGGCGCCCTCTGGTCGAGCATGTCCAACGCCGGGCAGACCTGCATCGGCGCCGAGCGGGTCTACGTGCACCGCGCCGTGTTCGAGCCCTTCATGACCGAGCTGCTCAAGCAGGCCCGCGCCGTCACGGCGCACGCCGCGCCCGACTCGCTGATCGGGCCCATCACGATGCCGTCGCAGCTGCCGATCATCCAGCGCCACATCGACGACGCGATCGCCAAGGGTGGCCGGGTCGTCCTGGGTGGCTCCGACGCGGTCGGCGAGCGCTTCGTGCAGCCCACGATCATCACGCACGTGCCCGAGGACTCGCAGGCCGTCACGGAGGAGACCTTCGGGCCCACCCTGGTCGTGAACCCGGTCGACGACATGGACGAGGCCGTCCAGCTCACCAACGCCACGGAGTACGGACTCGCCGGATCGGTGTACGGCAAGCGACGCGCGGTCTCGATCGCCGAGCGCGTGCGATCCGGCATGACTTCGATCAACGCCGTGGCGATGTTCGCGGGGGTCCCGTCCCTGCCGTTCGGTGGCGTCGGCCAGTCCGGGTTCGGTCGCATCCACGGCCCCGACGGCCTGCGCGAGTTCACCTACGCCAAGGCGATCACGCGCCAGCGCTTCAAGCCGCTGCTCAACCTCACCTCGATGCAGCGCGACGCGGCGACCGACAAGAACGCCGCCACGTTGATCAACCTGCTCTACGGCGGCCGCAAGACGCTGCGCTGACCCAGCGCCAGCACGACACGTGACCCGCCGGGCGAGAGTTGCCCGGCGGGTCACGTGTCGTTCACCGGCCGCCTGACCGGCGGCCGCGCCCGGACCCGTAGCCTGCAGGGGTGACGAGGCGGATCATCCATCGGCGGTTTGTCGCCCTCGGTGACTCCTTCACCGAGGGGATGGGCGACCCCGATCCGGGGCGCCCCAACGGGGTGCGGGGCTGGGCCGACCGGGTCGCCGAGCAGATGTCGGTCGCGACGCCGGGGGTGCAGTACGCCAACCTCGCGATCCGCGGCAAGCGGCTCGAGCAGGTCGTCGCCGAGCAGCTGGGGCCCGCGCTCGCGCTGCGTCCCGACCTCGTGGCCCTGTTCGCCGGGGTCAACGACCTGATGCACCTGCGGGTCCGCATGGACGAGCTCATGGCGGTCTACGAGGACGTCGTCGTCACGGTCCGCGCCACCGGCGCCCGGGTGCTGCTGTTCACGATCAGCGACCCCGAGCCGGTCTGGGTGTTCCGCCCGTTCCGCGGCCGCATCGCGATCTACAACGAGCTCGTGCGGCGGATCGCGCGTCGCCACGACGCCACGGTGGTCGACCTGTGGGACGTCCTGGACCTGGGCGACCGGCGACTGTGGGGCGACGATCGCCTCCACCTGGCCGCCGCAGGACACCAGGTCGTCGCGGGTGCGGTCTGTGACGCGATCGGCATCGGGCACGGGCTGCACGGCGCACCTGAGCCCACCGGCGCGCCTCGGGGCCGGCGCCAGCGGTTGGCCTGGCTCGCGCGGCACGCGGCGCCGTGGCTCGTGCGCAAGGTGCGGGGACGGTCGCTGGGCGACGGCCTCGCGCCGCGGTACCCGTCCTTGACGCCCCCGGTCCTGTCGGACGTCCCGTCCGTGGCCGCCGAACCGGGCCCTAGCCTTGCCGCATGCGATTCCGCCGATACGTCGCCCTCGGCGACTCCTTCACCGAAGGCGTCGGCGACGCCGATCCCGGCCGCCCCAACGGGGTTCACGGATGGGCCGACCGATGTGCCGCCGCCCTCGCGCAGCGCGATCCCGAGCTGACCTACGCCAACCTCGCGATCCGCGGCCGCAAGCTGCGGCCGATCCTGGCCGAGCAGGTCGGTCCCGCGCTGGCGCTCGAGCCCGACCTGGTGTCGATCTACGCGGGCGCGAACGACGTGCTGCGACCTCGGATCGACATCGATGCCCTCGTGGCCGAGTACGACTCGGCCGTGGCGCGGCTCTCGGAGCAGGCGCACGTCGTGATGTTCACGGCGTACGACCCGGGCGAGGCGCCGATCTTCGCGTTCCTGCGGGGCCGGTTCGCGATCTACAACGAGCTCGTGCGCGAGGTCGCCGAGCGGCACGGGGCGACCCTCGTCGACTTCTGGCGCCTGCGCGAGTACCGCGACGACCGCTACTGGGACGTCGACCGCATGCACATGTCCCGGGCGGGTCACGAGCGCATGGCCATCGCGGTCCTGGACGCCCTCGGGGTCGACCACGACCTGCAGCCGCCGGTGTTGCCGCCGCCCCCGCCGCTGTCGCCGGCGGAACGCCGCTCGGCCAACCTCGCCTGGGCCCGCGAGCACGCCGGCCCCTGGGTCGGGCGCCGCCTCCGCGGCACCTCCTCCGGCGACACCCTCGCCCCGCGCTTCCCGACCCCCGTCACCCCCACCTGACGGACCGCTCGCGAGCGAGAAACTGCCCCTTGAGGAGTGAGTTCTCGCCCTGTCAGGAGTGAACATCTGACCCG
This sequence comes from uncultured Aeromicrobium sp., assembly GCA_964428825.1. GTDB lineage: Bacteria > Actinomycetota > Actinomycetes > Propionibacteriales > Nocardioidaceae > Aeromicrobium. The sequence continues at coordinate 3,062 of CAYRZN010000014.1, read as the reverse complement.
ATCCGGGGCCGGAATCCGCTCCTCGGAGGGCAGAAATTCACTCGCGAGCGGAACGACTAGTCGCGGGGGGAGAGGGCGGTGCGGACGGGGATGAGCTTCGCGTCGGACTCGGCGAGCTCGTCGGCGGGCACGGAGCCGGCGACGATGCCGCACCCGGCGAAGAGGCGAGCGGAACGAGCATCAGGGGCGAGCTCGGCGGAGCGCAGGCCGATGCCCCACTCGCCGTCGCCGTTGCCGTCGATCCAGCCGACCGGTCCGGCGTAGCGCCCACGGTCGAGTCCCTCGATCTGCGCGATCAGCGCGACGGCGTCGGCTGTGGGGGTGCCGCCGACGGCCGCCGACGGGTGGAGGTCGGCGACGACCGAGAGCACCGAGGTGCCCGCGGGCACCACGCCCGCGACGTCGGTGGCCAGGTGCATGACGTTGGGCAGGTGCAGCACGAAGGGCGACTCCGAGCACTGCACCGCCGAGCAGTGGGTGTGCAGCGCGTCGGCGACCGACCGCACCGCGTACTCGTGCTCCTCGAGGTCCTTGCTGGACCGGGCGAGCGAGCCGGCCAGGGCCGCGTCGTGCGCGTCGTCGCCGGTGCGGCGGATCGTGCCGGCGAGCACGCGCGAAGTGACGAGCCCGCTGTCGAGCCGCACCAGCATCTCCGGCGTCGAGCCGAAGAACCCGTCGACGTGGAACGTCCAACAGGCGGGGTAGTCGCGGGCGAGGCGGGTCAGGGGCCAGCGGACGTCCAGCGGACGCTCGAACTCGGCGTGGCTGGCGCGGGCGAGCACGACCTTGTCGAGCTCGTCGTCGTCGATGCGCTGCACCGCCGCCGCGACGGTGGCGGTCCACGCCTCGACGTCACCGTCGTCGAAGGTGACCGGTCCGGGCCGAGCAGGCCGGCCTGCCGGTCGCAGGTCAGGGGCGGGGGAGAGTGCGGAGCCGATCGTCGAGACCCAGGCGCGTCCGTCGCGTCGGCCCACCACGACCTCGGGCACCTCAAGGTGCCCGGCGCCGTCGGCGGCGAAGTCGAACGTGCCGAACGCCACGAGGCCCGACCCCGGGGCACCGACCTCGTCGCGCACCACCGCCTGGCGTCGCACGGTGTCCCACCAGCGGGATGCCTCCGCGAACCGTTCCACTCCGGAGACGTCGAACGTGGCGGCGCGTCCCCAGCCCACCAGACCGTCACCGTCGTGCACCCACGCGAGGAAGTCGCGCTCGGGCACGAGGGCCAGGAGGTCGTCGACCTCGACCTGACGGGTGCGGACCAGCAGGCGCACGGCGGCGTCCGAGGCGGCAGGTCCGACGGGGTTGGTCACGACGATCCACGATACCCGTGGGAGAGTGATCCGGTGAGTCGAGCCGGATTGGACAAGGACCCCCGCGCGGTCGCGAGCATGTTCGACCAGGTCGCGGATCGGTACGACCTCACGAACGACGTCCTCTCCCTCGGGCAGGACCGCCGCTGGCGCCGCGCCGTCGTCGACCTCGTCGACCCGCAGTCCGGCGAGCGCATCCTCGATCTCGCGGCCGGTACCGGGACGTCCAGCGAGCCGTTCGCCGCGGCCGGCGCGCTCGTCGTGCCCTGCGACTTCTCGCTCGGGATGCTGCGGGTCGGCAAGCAGCAGTTCCCCGACCTGCCGTTCACGGCCGGCGACGGCATGAGGCTGCCCTTCGCCGACGACTCGTTCGACGCCGTCACGATCTCCTTCGGCCTGCGCAACATCCACGACCCGGTCGAGGGGCTGCGCGAGCTGCTGCGCGTCACCCGCCCCGGCGGGCGCATCGTGGTGTGCGAGTTCAGCACGCCCACATGGGCGCCGTTTCGCGGGATCTACGTCAACTACCTGATGCGGGCGCTCCCGCCGGTGGCGCGCGCGGTCTCGTCGAACCCCGACTCGTACGTCTACCTCGCGGAGTCGATCCGGGCCTGGCCCGACCAGAAGGGGCTCGCGCTGCGCTTCGTGGAGGCGGGCTGGGGGCGCGTGGAGTGGCACAACCTCTCCGGCGGGATCGTGGCGCTGCATCACTCCGTCAAGCCGGGCTGAGCCGCAACAAAGTCGCTCCTGACCACCAACAAGATCTCTCGTCGGCACCAACAAACTCTCTCGCGAGCGGTACGTCAGGGGGCGCGGAGCGCCGCGAGGTACCGGTCCGCAGCGGGTTGGCTTCTCAGGTGCATCAGGTCGAGCGACGGGTGCGCGGCCTGGGCCGCGGGCACCAGGGTGCGGTAGTCGTGGCGCGTGCGCCAGGCCCACCGGACGATGTGGTTCGGCTCGGTGAAGATCGTGCGCAGCGGCGGCTCGGTGTTGCCGGCCCACAGCTCCGTGCGGTGACGCACCCGACTCACGGTGCGCCGGCCCAGACGCGTCATCGTGACCCGGACCGGAAGGTCGAGCCACACCAGCAGGTCCGCACGGGCCGCCAGCACGGGGCGCGCCTGGGGGTACTGCCACTCCGTGACCCAGGCCTCGGACGTCGCGAGCGCGAGAACGTCGTCGTCGAACGCCGGCCGGGGCGTCCAGCTCGGACCGTGGTGCAGTGCGTCGAGCTCGACGTAGGGCAGTCCGGCGGCCTCGGCGATCTGCTTCGCGAGCGTCGACTTGCCGGCTCCCGGACGACCGGCGACGAGGATCCGACGGGCTGCTGGCACGGGTCCATCCTGCCGCACCGCCAGGCGCAGGGCCTGACCCTCGACCCGCTTAGTGTGACCTAAGTTACAGGGCCCCCTCAGGCGGGCGTAGCGTGTGCTGCGACGCGGATGTGACCCGGTTCACAGCGCGTCGCTCATCCGACCGAATGCCCTGCGGGAGGTGCGATGGACGCCTACACCCCGGTCCTGGTGCTGGGCGTGCTCGCGGCGGGCTTCGCCGTGTTCAGCATCGCGATCGCCCCCTTCACCGGCCCCCGCCGCTACAACCGCGCGAAGCTCGACCGCTACGAGTCCGGCATCTCGCCCAGCCCGCTACCCGACGGCGGCGGCAAGGTCAGCGTCAAGTACTTCTTCACCGCCATGATGTTCATCGTCTTCGACATCGAGATCGTCTTCCTCTACCCGTTCGCGGTCG
>CAYRZN010000013.1:0-25895 GCA_964428825.1 uncultured Aeromicrobium sp. | reverse complement strand
GTGTCGATCTTGGCGTCGCGGACGTACTGCTCGATCGGGTAGTCCTGCAGGAAGCCCGAGCCGCCGAACGTCTGCAGCGACTCGGTGCCGAGCAGCACCCAGGAGCGCTCCGAGCCGTAGCCCTTGACGATCGGGAGCAGCAGGTCGTTGACCGACTCCTCGAGGGAGGCGTCCTCGCCGGACTCCTCCTTCTGCATGATCGCGTCCTGCCACGTGGTCGTGTAGAACACGAGCGAGCGCAGGCCCTCGGCGAACGCCTTCTGCGTCATGAGCGAGCGGCGCACGTCGGGGTGGTGGGTGATCGTCACGCGCGGGGCCGTCTTGTCGGAGGCCTGCGTGAGGTCGGCACCCTGCACGCGCTCCTTGGCGTACTCGAGCGCGTTGAGGTAGCCCGACGACAGCGTGGCGATGGCCTTGGCGCCGACCATCATGCGCGCGTTCTCGATGACGCGGAACATCTGGCTGATGCCGTTGTGCACCTCGCCGAGCAGCCAGCCCTTCGCCGGCTCGCCACCACCGGTGGACGGGTCGCCGAAGGTGACCTCGCACGTGGTGGAGACCTTGATGCCCATCTTCTTCTCGACGTTGGTGACGTAGGCGCCGTTGCGCTCGCCCGTCAGCTCACCGGTCTCGAGGTCGAAGTGGTGCTTGGGGACCAGGAACAGGCTGAGGCCCTTCGTGCCGGGGCCGCCGAGGCCCTCGACGCCCTGGGGGCGGGCCAGCACGAGGTGCATGATGTTCTCGGACATGTCGTGCTCGCCCGAGGTGATGAAGCGCTTGACGCCCTCGATGTTCCAGGTGCCGTCCTCGTTCGGGAAGGCCTTGGTGCGGCCGGCGCCGACGTCGGAGCCGGCGTCGGGCTCGGTGAGCACCATCGTGGCGCCCCACTGGTGGTCGACCATGTGCTGGGCGATCGTCTTGTCGCGGTCGATGCCGTTCTCGAAGACGATGCGTGCGAAGGCCGGACCACAGGCGAACATCCAGATGGGCGGGTTGGCGCCCAGGACGAACTCGGCCGAGGACCAGACGAGCGAGCTGGGGGCGGTCTGGCCACCGAGCTCGGCGGGGACCTGCAGGCGCCACCACTCGGCGTCCATCCAGGCCTGGTAGCTCTCGGTGAACTCCTTCGGCATGGTCACGGAGTGGGTGGCCGGGTCGTAGACCGGCGGGTTGCGGTCGGCGGCGTCGAAGGACGCGGCGAGCTCGTGGCTGGAGATGCGCTCGATCTCGGCGATGACGCTCTTGGCGGTGTCGACGTCGAAGTCCTCGAACAGGCCCTGGCCGTAGACGTCGCCTCGGCCGAACAGCTCGAACAGGTTGAACTCGATGTCGCGCAGGTTGCTCTTGTAGTGGCTCATGGGCCGATCCATCCCTCGGGGGTGTGCGGGTCGTGTACCGGGTGGGCGGGTGCGGGCGACCGAGGTCGTCCCGGCCCAAGCGTACCGGTGAGTAACCTCATCGTACTACTGCCGGGTAACAAGTGGGTTGCCTCGGCAGGACCGTGTCCCAGGGCCCGTCCCGTGGCGCGGACCGGACGCGATGGGGACCGCTCCCGGTTGCCCGTCCGGACCCGAGCGGCATACGGTCCAGTCGAGTCGTCCCTCGTCGCTGGAGGTCCTGTGCCCGTTCGCCGTGTCGTGGTGACGACGACCCTCGCCGTCCTCCTGGTCGTGGGCGCTTGCGGTGGTGCGTCGGAGCAGGACGGACCCAGCGTGTCCGCCGGCGACGACGCCGCGGTCGACGAGCAGGACCTGCAGCTGGTGCTGGCCACGGCCCCCGCCGTCTCGAAGATCCTCGGTGTCGACTACCTGGAGCTCGACGGCGACGAGCTCGAGCAGGTGGACTCGGACGTCATCACCTCGGGTGACGAGTCGTGCGGCACCTACCTCGACGGCGACTACGGTCCGCCCGCGCAGATGGAGGTCGGCCTCGAGCTCGAGAACGAGTTCGGCGTCAGCACGATCAGCCAGTACGCCACGTTGTACGACGACGCAGACCAGGCGCAGGAGCTGCTGGACGAGACGCAGGACCTGCTGGAGTCGTGTCGAGGCTTCGCGATCGCCGTCCCCGCCGGTGAGTTCGAGGTCACGGTCGGCCCCACCCCCGGTCTGAGCGACGTGGCGGTCGATGACGCGGACGAGCTCATCGGCGCGCAGCTGGTGTTCGTCGAGGCGGGGTCGCCGACGGGCGCCGTGTTCTCGATCGAGCTCCGCATCGCGCGCGTCGGGGCGGTCGCGGTCCTCGTGACGTTCCAGGAGAACGGGGCGGGTGGCTCGGAGGCCGCCAATGACATCGTGGCGGCGGTGGCCCGCCGTGCCAACCGCCTCGGTGTGGGGGGATGAGTCCCGGCACGCGGGCCCCGCGACGTGTCGCGGCCGTCCTCGCGGCGGTCTCGTTGACGGTCGCGGCCTGCGGCGCTGGCGCTGACCCGGACCCGGAGTCGTCGGCGACGCCCACGGCGTCCCGCAGCACGCAGGACGACGTGACCGAGCGGGACCTGCGCTCGGCACTCATCCGACCCGGTGACATCCCCCCGACGCACGGCACCGACTTCGACGTCTTCGCCCTCGACGAGGACCGACCCTCGGGCGACGACGTCGTGAGCGGGCCGTCCGCCTGCGCCGACTACCTCGACGACGAGGTCGGGGCCGACGCGCTGCACGAGGTGGTGTCCGCCTACGGCGACCCGGTCACGACCGTCACGGTGACGTCGGTCGTGCAGCACTTCGGCCAGGGCGACGCCGCGGAGGTGCTCGCGACGGTCCGCGACCTCGTCGAGACCTGCGACCGTTTCGAGATCGAACTCGACGGCGCCGTGGTCGAGGTGGACGCCTACCTGGCCGACCTCGCCGAGATGGACGCCTACGAGGACGTGGGTGACGAGGGGCTGCTGGTCGGCCTGCTCGTGATCATCGACGGCGTGCCGATTCGCGGCACGGCGACGACGATGGTCCGTGTCGGCGACGCGGTGGGCACGATCGGGGTCGAGGTCCCGGCCAACTTCGGGCGGGACCCCAGCCCCGAGATGACGACACTCATGGATCAACGACTGCGTGAGCTGATGGAGGATGCATCGTGAGGACGACTCGCAACATGGTGGTGGCGGGGACGACGTTCCTGGCGCTCACGCTGCTCGCGGCGTGTGGCGGCGACCCGGAGCCCGACCCCGATCCGGAGCCCACGTCCTCGGCGACCGAGGACGCCGACGCGGGGCCCAGCGGTCAGACGCTGCGAGCCGCCCTGCTCAGCATCGACGACATCCCGGCGGAGCTCGGCACCGACTTCGAGAGCGCGCGCCAGGCCGAGACCACGGGAGGTGACGACGTCACCGACGGTGCCGCGGAGTGCATCGACTACCTCGAGAGCAACTACGGCGGTGACGAGTCGGACCGCTACGACTACGAGTTCCGCGACGAGACCGTCGTCACCGCGGTCTACACCTCGATCAAGTACTTCGAGGACGGTGACGGCGACGAGGAGCTGCCGGCCATCCGCGACATCTTCGAGGTCTGCGACCGGTTCGAGGTGACCCCGGGCGACCAGCCGATCGAGGTCACGGCCGAGCTCATCGACTTCGCCGACCTGCCGGGGTTCGAGGACCTCGCTGACGACGGCCTGCGGCTGCAGTTCACGCTCTCCGAGAACGGCACCCCGACCCGCGCGATGTACTACCACTTCATGGAGATCGACGGGATCGTCGCCCAGGCGGGTGGCCAGATCGCGGCCGGGGACGACCCGACCCCGTTCCTCGACGTCGTGACGGTCGCGGAGCAGAAGCTGCGCGACCTCGCCGACGAGGTCGGCTGAACCTCTCCCGGGGCCTCGTTCGCGAACCTGTGAGGCAGCTGGGAACATTCGGGGGACTCGACGCATCGGACCGTCGTCACGCCCCGACCCCTGAGGACCCGAGATGAAGACCCGTTCGTGCTTCCGTGCCGCCGCACCGGCTGCTGCCCTGTCCGCCCTGCTCCTGGTCACCGCCTGTGGCTCCGACGACAACGACCCCGATCCCGATCCCACGTCGAGCGAGACGGCCGAGGAGGAGTCGGGTCTGTCGAAGTCCGACCTCAAGGACGCCCTCTTGACCGAGGACGACGTGGAGGGGCTCGACGACGGCATCGAGGAGGTCGACGTCACCGAGGGCGACATCACGAGCGACGACTTCGTCGACGGTGACGAGGCGTGCGCCGACTTCCTCGACGACGACTACGGGATCGAGGAGGAGGAGAAGGCCGACGCGCAGTTCGAGGGCGACGTCGTCACGGTCTACTCGACGGTCGAGCTGTATGCCGAGGGCGAGGCCGAGGAGGAGCTCGAGGCCACCCGCGACCTGTTCGACGAGTGCACGACCTTCACGGTCGACCTCGAGGGCCAGGAGGTCACGGTCGATGTCAAGACGATCGAGCTGGGCGACCTCGACGGCTACGACGTCGGCGACGAGGGCCTCGCGGTCAACCTCGACTTCTCGGTCGACGGCGCCCCGGCCCTGCAGCAGGGCTTCACCCTCGTCCGCATCGGCGACGTCCTCACGATCAGCGGCGCTGCCACGACCGAGACGCTCGGCGACGACATCATGCTGACGATCACCGAGGCCGCGGTCGAGCGCCTCGAGATGGTCCTGGACGACGCCGAGGCCTGAGCCAGCACCGGAGCGCCGCTCCTGGAGACTCGGTCAAGCGGCCCCGGACGAACGCGCTGGTCCGTGGCCGGTTGTCGTCGGCTGCTGCGCCGTGCCGAAGCGTCGGCCCGCCTTTGCGCCTACCGAGCGAACCGCTTCGCGAAGGCGGCGAACTCCTCGCTCGCGAGCGAGGAGGCCTGGGCCCACGACTCGACGTCGAGGGTCGTGGCGAGATCGCTGGTCGCGGCGACACGGACGGTCTCCTTGACGTCGGCCATGAGGCGCGGGTTGCGCGTCGCGTACAGCTCGGCGAGCTCCGAGGCCCGAGCCTTCGGGTCGTCGACGAGCTCCTGCGCGAGGCCGAGGCGCAGGGCGGTGGGCGCGTCGACCAGGTCGCCCGCGTAGAGCACGGCGGCCGCGTTTCCGGCGCCGATGCGCTGCGTGAGCATCCAGGTGCAACCGCCCCCGGGGTGCAGGCCGATCGAGGTGAAGGTGGGGCCGAACTTCGCGTCCGGGCCGGCGACGATGACGTCGCAGGCGAGGGCGATGTTGAGTCCCGCGCCGACCGCGGGGCCGTGCACCGCGGAGATCGTCGGGATCGCGAGGTCGCGCAGCGGCAGGAACGAGGCGTAGACGTCCAGCAGCACCTGGCGCAGGACCCCGGTGGGACGGGTGCGGTCACCGAAGAGTCCGTCGAGGTCGGCCCCGGCGCAGAAGCCGCGTCCCGCGCCGGTGACGACCAGGGCCCGCGCCTCGGAGTCGTCGGCGACCTGCTGCACGGCGGTGCGGAGCTCGTCGAGCAGCGGGCGGTCCAGCGCGTTGAGCCTGTCGGGAGCGTTGAGCGTGATGGTGCGGACGCCGCCATCGGCGGTCAGGTCGACGAGTGACATGGCCCGAGCCTAGGCCGCTAGTCTCGGGCGCATGGCTTCGGAAAGCGCCGGGAGCGCAGCGGACGCGAACGGCATGCCCCACCTCGACGGGGTCGATCACCGGTGGATCGAGGTCGACGGCGTCCGGATCCACGTCGCCGAGGCGGGTGTCGGCCACCCCGGCCCGCCCATCGTGCTGATCCACGGCTGGCCGCAGCACTGGTGGTGCTGGCACCGCGTCATCCCGCTGCTCGCCGAGCGCCACCACGTCGTGGCCCTCGACTCTCGTGGCGCGGGGTGGAGCGACGCGCCCGCCCCGGGCGGCGACGCCTACGACAAGCGCGTCATCGCCGACGAGCTGGCCGCCGTGATCGGCGAGCTCGGCCTCGACCGACCCCTCGTGGTCGGTCACGACTGGGGCGCCTGGTTGTCGATCCTCATCGGCGGACGCCACCCCGACCTCACCCGGGGCGTCGTCGCCACCGCGATCGTGGCGCCCTGGGCGAAGATCGAGGTCAAGGACCTCTGGCGCTTCCTCTACCAGCCGGTCGTCGGCGGCCCGTGGGGCGCGTTCCTCCAGCGCGGCCTCGGCCAGACGGTCCTGCGGCGGGTCTTCGCCGCGGGCTCGCGCGACGGCAAGCCGTGGTCGGACGCCGCGGTCGAGCCGTACCTCGCACGATTTCGCGAGCCGGCTCGGGCCCTGGCCGGCCGCTCGACGTACGCCACCTTCCTCACCCGCGAGTTCCGGGCGATGCAGAAGCAGCAGTACCAGGCGCCGTACGACCACGTGCCGATCCTGTTCCTGCCGGGTCGCCGTGACGTCGTGCTCGCCCCGAAGATCGTGGCCCGCGGGCTCGTCCGTCCCACGATGTCGCTGCAGGTCGTCGACGATGCCGGTCACTGGGTGCCGGAGGAGCAGCCCGAGGTGCTGGCCGAACGCATCGAGGAGATGCTCGCCGGGCTCGACGACTGACTGTCCTGGTCCGTGAGGGCCGCGTGACGTGGTCCCTTCGGGCCATCTATGCCGGCGAGGCCCCGTCGTGGTGTGCGCCAGGCCGTCACGCAGGCGATGATGCTCCAGGCGGTCGATCCTCGGACGCTCTGAGCTCCCAGGAGATCCCATGCGTCCTCGTCGTTCCCCCCAAGCTCGCGGCCTCGTCGCTCGCGTCGCCGTAGGCGCTGCCGCGAGCCTGGCCGTGGTCGCTACCGGTGCCACGGGGGCCATGGCCGAGGACGCCACGACGACCGACGAGTCCGATCCCTCGACCCAGGTCCTCGAGACCGAGGTTCCGGCGGGCGACCTCGGAACCAGCGCCTCGTCGGACGAGCCGGCGCAGGAGCCGGGGAGCCCGGATGGCACTGACGCCGAGGGCGACACTGACGCAGAGGGTGACACTGACGCAGAGGGTGACACCGGCGCGGAGGGTGACACCGCGGTCGAGGGCGACACCGCCGAGTCCGTCCCGACCGCCGAGACGGGGGAGGACACGGCCGAGGTCGCCGAGCCCGCCACGCAGCCCGCCGTCGCCCCGCTGTACGGCAGCCAGAAGATCCGCATCGGCGTGCAGCAGGCGGACGGCTCCTACCTGCCCGAGGGCACGAGCTTCGCCGGCACGACGATGTCGATCACGCTGAGCGGTGGGACCACCCCGGAGGGCGGTCCCCGGCCCGACGCGTCGACGACGTGCACCGTGCCGGCGGAGTCGACCGTGTGCGTGCCGGCCGACTTCACCACGAACGGCAGCAACCTCCGGGTCGAGCCCGGCCAGACGGCGGTCGTGACGCCCACGAGCGTGCCCGCCGGACTGCTCATCGCCCCGGCCTCCCAGACCGTGCTGCCGCAGCTGTGCCCCGTCCTCGGGGACAACGGCGAGCAGGTCTGCCTCCCGAGTGAGACCAAGAACCTCGACTTCGACGTCTCCGCCGCGCCGGAGTCGATCTCGGCCACCACGACCGAGGGCCAACCTGTCGTGATCGACGTCGTCGCCCCGCTCGATCTCGCTCCCGACAACGGGGTGACCGGCGTGACCGTGACGGCGCAGTCGCCCGACGGCACCGCGGTGGTCACCGGCGACCTGCCTCCCGTCTCCGAGCAGCCTGTGGGCCCCGACGACATCACGGCACCCGTCGCAGCCGCGGCCCCGTCCGGCACCTCGCGCATCGTGTTCACGCCCGACGCCGGGTTCGTCGGCACGACGACCTTCGGCTACGCCGTCGCCACGCAGAACGGCACCCTGACGGGCGTCGCGACCGTCACCGTCGCACCCGCCCCGGTCGTGACCCCGCCGGCCGGGCCGGGCGGTGCCGGCAACGTGGGCTCCGCGTCGCCGACCCGGGTCACGCCGACCCGGGCCGATGGCACCCTGCCCAGCACGGGCGGCCCGGCCGAGGAGCTCCTCGCGCTCGGCGCGCTGCTCGTCGTCGCCGGTGCCGGTGCCATGGCGGCCCGTCGTCGCCCGGACCGTGGGCTCGTCGGTTGATCGGGACTTCCCCGTGTGGAGGTCGTCGAACCGGCCGGAGGTCGGCCGGTCGGGGTGGCGGCCCGGGCGCCGGTGGGCGATGATTCTCCCGGCGCGTCGACGATCGACCGGGCCATCTCACCTTCCGGAGCCAGCATGAAGCGCCGTACCTCCCGTCCTGCCAGCCGCCTCGTGGCCCGCACCGCCCTGGCCTCAGCCGCCGGGCTCGCCGTCCTGACGTCAGGTGCGGGCGCCGCGCTCGCCGACGAGACGTCCGACCCCGACGACCTCGATCCCTCGAGCCAGACCACCGAGGGCGACGGCTCCGCTGAGCCGCCGCCGGAGACCCCGGACGAGACGACCACGCCGCCGCCCGCCGAGACCGACGGCGGCAGCGGCAGCGGCAGCGAGGTCGAGTCCCCGGACGCCGAGGCCCCGGCCACTGACGCGCCGAACGACGAGGCCGAGGCGCCCACCCCGGTCGTCGCACCGAACTACGGCACGCAGAAGCTGCGGGTCGGCGTGCAGCGTGCCGACGGCTCGTGGATCGACCGCGATGCGAGCTTCGCCGGCACGACGGTGACGGTCACGCTCACGGGCGGCGTCGACGCCGAGGGCCAGCCGCTGCCCGACGCGTCCACGAGCTGCACCGTCGTGGACGACTCGACGATCGAGGAGCTCGTGCTCGACCAGGAGCGACCGTTCTACGGCCAGGCCGACTGTGCGTTCACCTCCGGTGGCGAAGGCGTCGATGGCGTCCTGTTCGAGCTCGCGCCCGGCCAGCGCGCCGTCGTGACGCCCGATCCGGCGTCGGCGCCGACCGGCATCGAGCTCGACCCCGCCCCGATCGTCGTCGAGCCGTGCGTCGCGGCGGAGGTTCCCGAACCCTTCGAGTGCGGCGGTCTCGGCAGCATCGTCTCGGCCGTGGTGGAGGCTACGGGTCCGTCCCCCGTCGTGGGTGACGACGTCATCGAGGTGGCCCCGGGTCAGACCGTCGACATCGACGTCCTCGCCAACGACGTCGACGTCCCGTGCGCTCCCGTGACCGGCGCAGCCCTCGTCGAGGCACCGGCGGCGGGTACCGCCGCGATCGTCGGCGGCATCGCCGTCATGGAGCGGCCGGCCGACTGCGACGTCACGCCGCCGACGCCGGAGGTCCTGGCGCAGGCCGCCGCCATCACCGCGCCGTCGGACCTTCGAGTGCGGTACACCGCCCCGGCCGGCTTCGTCGGGGTGGACACGCTCTCGTACGCCCTGACGTCGGTCAACGGCACCCGGACCGGCACGGTCACGGTCAACGTCACCGCCCCAGTGGTGACGCCGCCAGTCACGGGTCCGGTGAGCGCCGGTGACCTGGGCGCCGGCGCCGGCACCCGCGCCTCGGACGGCAGGCTGCCGAGCACGGGCGGCCCCGCGGGCGAGCTGCTCGCGCTCGGTGCGGTCTTGGTCGCCGCCGGCCTCGGCGCCACGGCGGTCCGTCGTCGTGAGTGGCGTGGGCTCGTCGGCTGACCCGCGGGACGTCCCCGCCGGTCTCACCCAGGTCGTCGCCCTCGGAGAGGACGACTTCCCGGTGTGGATGGCCGTCCTGCTCTCGGCGGACGGCCAAGACCCGCCGCCAGTCGTCCTGCCTGAGGTGGCGGCCGCCGAGCGGGTGGGCGACGACTGGCTGACGCGTGCCCGGATCGGTGCACAGGGCGAGGTCACGTCGCTCGAGATCAGCGCCGCCGTGGCGCCGAAGGCCCCACCGACCTGGTTCGCGGAGATCCCGGAGACCGGACCCCCGAGGGCGATCCACCTCGTGGCGTTCACGGGCTTCGACGTGCCGGACGCAGCGGTGCTCGACCTGGCCGCCCAGTCGAAGGTCAAGGGGCTCGTGGGTGACCAGCAGATCGGGTCGATCCGCTGGTACCCGGACACCGGCGAGATGGACCAGGTCTACGTCAATCCCGCCTGGCGTCGTCGCAACGTCGCCATGGTGCTCGTCGCAGCCTGCGCGACGTACAACCTGGCGATCGGCAAGCCGATGGGCTGGGGCGACGGACAGCGCACGGCGATGGGCGACCAGTGGGTCAAGGACAACCCCTGGGGCCACCGAGCCGCCCCGCTGGTCAACCTGGCGCCGCCGATGACGCCGATGGACGAGCGCTGACCCTCAGTCCTCGGACCCGCCGCGCCCTCGGAACCGGTCCATCGCGCGGCGTTCGCGCTTGGTGGGTCGGCCTGCGCCGGGGTCACGGCGTGGCATCGCGAGTCGTACCTCGCGGGGCTCCGGGGCCGGCGAGTGGTCGTCGAAGCACTCGACCGCGACTGACGCACCGACGCGCTTGCTGAGCAGGCGCTTCACGACGACGACGCGGACCCCGCCGGGCGTGGTGGCCTCGACCCGGTCACCGACGCGCACCGGCTGCGACGGCTTGGCCCGCTTGCCGTTGAGGTGGACGTGCCCGCCCTTGCAGGCCGTGGTGGCCGCCGAGCGACTGCCGAAGAGGCGCACCGACCACACCCAGGCGTCGAGTCGCACGCTCGCACCCGCCGTCTCGGCACCCGCTCCGCTCACGTCGCGAGCCTACGTGCGGCAGGCTGGGGGCATGGACATCGAGGACGTGCCGATCTCGGGCGACATGATCCGGCTCGGGCAGCTGCTGAAGTTCACGGGCCTGGCCGAGTCGGGGTCGCACGCCGCGTCGATCATCGCGTCGGGCGACGTGACGGTCGGTGGCGAGGTCGAGACCCGGCGCGGACGCCAGCTCGTGCGCGGTGACGTCGTCAGCGTCATGGTGCCGACCGGCGCGATCTCCTACCGCGTCAGCTGACGGCGTCGGCCGGGCTCAGGTCGGTGCGGGTGGCATCTCTCGGGGTCGGATGCCGACGACGGCGGCGAGGATCAGCACGCCGCCGACCACCGCGGGTGTGGTCAGCCGCTCGTCGAGCAGCACCGCTGCCAGAGCGGCCGCGCTGAGCGGCTCGACGAGGGTCGCGACGGTCGCGGCGGAGCCGGACGTCGTGCGGAGCCCCGCGTACAGGAGCCCGTATGACAGCGCCAGCGTGAAGACACCGAGGTAGAGCAGCAGGAGCAGGCCCTCGGGCCGCGTGCTCACGACGGGGCCCGAGCCGGTCGCGGCCACGAGCAGGAACGGCGCGAGGACGACGACGCCGACCGACGTGGCGCACGTCGTCAGGGCGAGTGGATCGACGTCGCGCGCCAGGTGGTGGCCCAGCACGGTCGTGGCGGCGAAGGTGGCGCCCGAGGCGATCGCGAGCACCAGGCCGAGGACCGGGTCGTCGCCCGGACCGCCGTGTCCGGTGGAGGCGAGGGAGACGAGCACCAGGCCGGCCAGGGCGGCCACCAGGACGACGAGCTCGTGACGCTGGGGTCTGGTGCCGGCGCGGGCGTGCTCCCACCCTGCGGCGAGCACGGGGGCGAGGCCGAGCGACACGACCGTGGCGACGCTGACGCCCACCGCGAGCACGGCGAGGAAGTAGAGACCCTGGTACGCGGCCGTGCAGCAGCCGACCGCCACGACGAGGACCGGCTGGGCGCGAAAGGTCGCGACGAGCGACCGGAGCCGCCGCGCGACGGCCGTGACCGCGAGGAGCACGACGGCGGCGATCAGCATCCGCCAGGCACTCGTCGTCATGGCGCCGAGCCCGTCCTCCTCGTGGAGGATCGTGACGACCAGGCCGCCCGTGCCCCAGAGGAAACCCGCGGCGCAGACCTGGAGCAGGCCGACGCGCGCCGACCGCGTCGGGTGGGCTGCCTCGCTCGTCACCGGCTCAGGCTAGTGGCGGACAGGAGCGTCGCTCCGCGCGCGGCCAGTGCCGATCCCCCTCGCGGCGACCGCGTGGAGCCGTAGGCTGGGGGTCGGCCCGTGGGGAGGAGGACCCGTTGACCAGCTCCGTCGCCGACGTCGACGTCCTGATCGCCGAGCAGCAGATCATCGAGAAGCCGCCCGTCGAGTGGCAGTCGATCGTCGAGCTCGCCGCCTTCATGGCCGAGGTCCCCATGGCCACGATCAACATCCTCACGGCCGACTCGCAGCACCAGGTCGCAGCGGTCGGCTTCGACGCGGCCATCTGTCGCCGGGAGGACTCGATGTGCCGGCTCACGGTCGAGTCCGGTGAGTCGATCGTCGTCGAGGACGCCCGCCTCGACGACCGCTACCGCGACAACCCGTTCGTGACCGGAGCGATCGGCGACGTCCGGTTCTACGCCTCCACGCCGCTCGTGCTGCCCGGCGGGGAGATCATCGGCACCCTGTGCGTCTTCGACCTGGAGCCCCGGGTCCTCGACGAGACGCGCACGGCCTTCCTCCTGACGCTGGCCGACCGGATCGTCGACGTCCTCGGCCTGGCCCAGCGCACGAGCCAGCTCGCCGAGGCCCTCGCCAGGACCGAGGCGCTGCGCGACGAGCTGCGCCGCTCCAACGAGCACCTGTCGGCGTTCGCGGGCCAGATCAGCCACGATCTCTCGAGCCTCCTGTCGACCGTGTCGATGTCGATCGACCTGCTCGACGAGCAGATCGGCGCGCTGCCCGAGGCTCCTGAGGACGCCAAGTTCTGGATCGACACGGCGCAGCGGGGCAGCGACAGGATGGGCGCGATGATCCGCGACATCCTGAGCTTCGCCAGCCTAGGTGGGGCGCTGCGGCTGCGGCCCACACCGCTCGGCGGGGTCGTCAAGGCCGTGGCGCTCGATCTCGGCATCGCGCCCGGCGACCCTCGGCTCGTCGTGGGCGACCTCCCCGTCGTCGACGGCGATGCCGGGCAGCTGCGCGCCGTCGTGCAGAACCTCGTGACCAACGCGCTCAAGTTCGGGGGTGACGACCCGCGGGTCGAGATCACGGCCGTCGAGGACGACGGTGCCTGGGAGATCCGGGTCAGCGACCGCGGGATCGGCATCGACCCGGCCGACGCCGCGCGCGTGTTCGAGCCGCTGGTCCGCGCGCACCCCGAGCTTCCGGGGACCGGGATCGGCCTGGCGACGACGCGCCGCGTCATCGAGTCGCACGGCGGCACGATCGGCCTGCGTCCCCGCGAGGGCGGCGGCACGGTCGCGTGGTTCCGCCTTCCCGTCTCGGGATGACCTTGGGCGGACCGCCGGGGCGCTATCCGTCGAGGGTCGCGCGGGCGAGCCGCTCGAAGGAGTCGGCGCCGATCTCGACGAGCTCGTCGGTCGAGAGGTCGAGCTCGCCGGCCATGCGCGCCGCGACCAGCTCGGCCAGGCCGGCGACGTAGATGAGGCCCTGGGCGCGGGCGCGCGACGGGCTCCAGCTCGACGGACCGTACAGCTCCGTCGCCTCGGTGACGACCAGGTCGGCGAACGTGCCGAGCAGCTCGCGCCGCCGCAGCCGCAGCGCGGGGTGCGCACTCGACTCGACCAGGGCCACGCGCGCGTCGCCGGGATGGTCGTCGACCCAGGACGCCAGCGCCGCCAGGGCCGCCCGGGCGCGGGCGGTGGGCGTGCCCTCGGTGTCGGTGATCGCCGCGACCGCCGTCGCGGCGATGTCGTCGGACACCGCGTCGAGGGCGGCCACGAGGGCGGCGTCGCGACCCGTGAACGACTCGTAGAAGTAGCGCTCGGTCAGCCCCGCCTCGGCGCACACCGCCGTCATGCTGGTGGCACCCTCGCCGCGCTCGCCGAGGAGTCGCACCGTGGCGGACACGAGGCGTTCGCGACGCTCCGCACGCCGGTCGTCGGCGGAGCGGCCGCCGTACGTGCGCGTCGTGCCGGACGGCTCGGCGGAGGTGCTCATGCCCGCATCCTGCCACTGCGGTGCTTGACAGGACATGACCTGGGTCACAAACTGACAGGGCTCCCTGTCAGATGGAGGACGGATGTCCACGACCACGCTCACCCACCCCCGGGTGCCCCGACGCCGATCGGTGCCCGTCCTGGGCCCGACGCTCGCGTACATCGCCGACCCCTTGGCGCTCATGCGTGACCAGCACGACCGGTTCGGCCCGGTCTCCGAGATGCCGTTCCTCGGTCGGAAGTGGACCGTGCTGACCGGTCCGGACGCCTGTGCCGAAGCACTGCGGAACCCGGAGAAGGCCTTCAGCAACGAGCTCGGGTGGGACTACCTCGTGGGTCCGTTCTTCAACCGCGGTCTCATGCTGCTCGACTTCGAGGAGCACCACCGGCACCGTCGTCTGATGCAGGAGGCGTTCACCCGCGACCGCCTGCACGGCTACATCGATCGCCTCGGCCCGGCCGTCTCGGTCGGTCTCGACGCGTGGACCCCGGGCCCGGCGGTGCAGGTCTATCCCGCCCTCAAGCAGCTCACGCTCGATCTGGCCACCCAGATCTTCATGGGCGGCGCCGACCTCGCCGACCCGACCGAGATCGATCGCGTCAACGGCGCCTTCATCGACTGCGTGCAGGCGGCGACGGGCTTCGTGCGGGCGCCGGTGCCCGGCACGCGTTGGGGTCGCGCCACCAAGGGCCGGGCACTGCTCGAGGACTTCCTCGGCCGCCAGGTCGCGGACCGCCGTGCCTCCGGTGGGGACGACCTCTTCTCGGTCCTCACGCGGCTCACCGACGACGAGGGATCGTCGTTCTCGGACGAGGACGTCGTGAACCACATGATCTTCCTGCTCATGGCCGCGCACGACACGAGCACCATCACGGTCTCGACCATGATGCGGTTCCTCGGTCAGCACCCCGAGTGGCAGGAGCGCTGCCGCGACGAGTCGATGATGCTGCCGGCACACCCGGACTTCGACACCCTCGGCACCCTCACGTCGCTCGACCTCGTCATGAAGGAGTCGCTGCGCCTCGTGCCGCCCGTGCCGGTGCTCGCACGCCGCACCGTGAAGGACACCGAGATCCTGGGCGTACCCATCCCCGCGGGCCGCCTGACGGCAGTCATGGTGCACCTCCAGCACCACATGCCGGAGTACTGGACCGAGCCCGAGCGGTTCGACCCCGACCGGTTCTCCGACGAGCGCCGCGAGGACAAGATCCACCGCCACGCCTGGGAGCCGTTCGGCGGCGGCGTGCACAAGTGCCTCGGGATGCACTTCGCCGGCGCCGAGGTGCGCACGATCATGCACCAGCTCCTGCGGCGGTTCCGCTGGACCGTCCCCGCCGACTACTCCACCCCCCTCAACTACGGCTCGTTGCCGTTCCCGGACGACGGACAGCCCGTCGACCTTCGCCCCCTGCAAGGAGCTCGCTGATGCCCGCATCGCATGCGCACGACCTCACCGGACGCGTCGTCGTCATCACGGGAGGTGCGCGCGGCATCGGCCGCGCGACCGCCGAGCGGCTGGCTGCTGCCGGCTGCACCGTCGTCCTCGGCGACCTGGACGGCGCACTCGCGGCCACCGTCGCCGCCGAGATCGGCCGCGGTGCCATTTCGGCCGAGCTCGACGTGACGTCTGCCGAGTCGTGGCGTGCCTTCCTCGCCGCCACGGCCGAGGCAGGTCCGCCGGACGCGCTCGTGAACAACGCGGGCATCATGCCGATCGGCTCGATCCTCAAGGAGCCCGACGAGGTCACGAAGGCGATCGTCGACGTCAACCTGCACGGGGTCATCCACGGGACGAAGGCCGTCGTGCCGGGCATGGTCGAGCGCGGCCACGGCCATGTCGTCAACGTCGCCTCGGCGGTGGGCCGGCTCGCGGTGGCCGACGGCGCCACCTACTCGGCGTCGAAGTTCGCCGTCGTCGGCCTGAGCGAGGCACTGCGGAGCGAGCTGCGCCCGGCCGGCGTCGACGTGAGCGTCGTGCTGCCCACCGTCGTGCAGACCGAGCTATCGGCGGGCGTGCCGGCGGCCAAGGGCGTCAAGCCGGTCACCGCGGACGACGTCGCGAAGGTCATCGAGAGCGTGCTGCGCAAGCCGAAGGCCGAGGTGTGGGTCCCGCGCTGGAGCCAGGCCATCGTGAAGACGACGGGCGCCCTCCCGCGCTTCGTGCAGGAGGCCGTCGCCCGGGCCATGGGGGCCGACCAGGTCTTCAAGAACGCCGATGCCGCGAAGCGGCAGGCCTACGAGGACCGCGCCCGCCGCTCCTAGCCCGCCGCTGCCGCCTCACCACCGGTGGTTGAGGTGTGAGTGCCCGCTAGGGCGCGAGCCTCGAAACCGTGGTGAGGTTCGAGTCGGGCCGACCTCGGTTTCGAGGCTCCTCGCTGGCGCTCGTCGCACCTCAACCACCGGTGGGTCCGGTCAGCGGCCGGTCCAGCGCGGGGCGCGCTTCTCGGCGAAGGCCGCCACGCCCTCGCGGGCGTCGTCGGACAGGATCACGGGGCTCGCGAGCTCGCTCTGACGCTCGAACCCTTCCTCCGGAGACCAGGTCGGGGCCGCGTCGACGATCTGCTTGCCGACCGTGATCGACAGCGGGGCGTTCGCGGCGATGCGCCGTGCCAGGTCGACGGCGGTCTCCAGCGCGGTGCCGGGCTCGACCACGGTGTTGACCAGGCCCAGCTCGGCGAGGCGACGCGCGGGGAGCGGGTCCGCGACGAGGGCGAGCTCCATCGCCACCGGGCGCGGGAGCCGGACCGCCGTGCGCCAGAGTCCGCCGGCCGCGGCGAGCAGACCCCGCTTGGCCTCCGGCAGCCCGAAGACCGCGTCGTCCGCGGCCACGACGAGATCGGCGCAGAGGACGAGCTCGAACCCGCCCGCGAGCGCGGGGCCCTCCACGGCGGCGATCGTGGGCTTCGTGGGCGGCTCGGCCGTCAGGCCGAGCGGTCCGCGGCGGTCCGTCACGGGGATCTCGCCCCGGTGCGCGCCCGAGAGGTCCATGCCGGCGCAGAACGTGCCGCCCGCACCGGTCAGCACGATGACGCGCACGGACGCGTCGGCCTCGGCGTCGTCGACGGCACGCTCCAGGGCGAGCGCCATCGGCCGGTCGACCGCGTTCCGCACGGCGGGCCGGTCGAGGGTGATGACGACGATCTCGCCGGCGTCGCCCGCGCGCTCCGTGCGCACGGTGGCTGGGGCGGGAGCGGGAAGAGCGGCGGGAGCGACGTCGTCCAGCACGAGACGGTCGCCGTCCATCCGGACGGTCCGGCGCACCGGATCGGTCCGGGTGAGCAGGGCGACCTCCGCCGGATCCTCGCGGCGCAGCAGCACGCGGTCGCCGTCGGGGGTGATCGCGGAGACGACGACGGCCTCCGGGTCGCCGGTGCGTCCGAACGGCACCGTCACGGCCTCGACGACGGCCCTGCCCTCGAGCGCGCCCAGTGCGCGCCGCGCGGGGGGCCGCTCGAACGCCGGCTTGAGGTGGGCGAACGGGCGGCTCGGCGGTGTGGCCGAGTAGACGCCGAGGGCGTGCTTGGTGGCGTACCAGCCGAGCGAGCTCGAGAGCCCGAACTCCTCCGGGGCGTCCCGCAGGAGGGGCACGATCGTCGACACCGCGTGCAGGCCGTAGTTGTTGCCCGGGCCGCCGGCCGAGGTCAGCCCGCCCGTCACCGTGAGCGGCCGCGACGGGTCGCTCCACGGCAGGCCGAGCGCCTTCGCACCGAGCTGCACGGCGGCGGGGAAGCAGGAGTAGAGGTCGATGGGACCGAGATCCTGCGCGGTGATGCCGGCGTGGCCGAGCGCGGCCGACGCGGCGGCGGCGATCGCGGGGGACTCCGCGAGGTCGGCCCGCTCGGAGACGAACCACTCGTCGGTCGCCGAGGCACCGGCGTGCAGGAAGACCCATCGGTCCTGCGGGACTCCTGCGGCCTGCGCCGCCGCGACGCTGGCGACGATGACGCCGGCGGCGAGGTCGACCTGCAGGTTGGCGCACATCAGCTTCGTGTACGGGTCGCTGATGCGACGGTTGTCGGGCGTCGGCGTCGCGATCTCCTCGGCGGTCCGGGCCGTGGGGTCCCACGCGTACGGGTTGCCGGCGGCGACCTCGCTGCCGCGGGCCCAGAGGTCGGCGATGCGGTCCTGGTGCTCGTCGACCTCCTCGCCGGCGGCGCCTCGCAGCGCGGACTCGATCAGCGCGTAGACGTAGATCGGCGCGCCCAGGCCGACGCCGGTCTCGACCTCGTTGTTGGCCGAGCGGTCGATGCCGATCTCGCGGTCGGGTGTCGCATCGTCGGGCTGCTGCGTCCACTCCGGGTCACGACCGACCTTCTGGAGGGCCGACACGGTCGAACCGGCCTCGGCGCCCGAGACGAGCACGACGTGGGCCGATCCGTCGACGACCTGCTGCGCCGCGTCGTTGAGCGCCAGCTGGGCACCGTCGCCGCCGTACTGCGACGTCTGCACCGTCGCGGCGTCCGTGGCGCCGACGAGGTCAGCGACGGCGCCGGCTTGGTCGCGGTAGGCCCACGAGGCGCTCGGCACGGCGTAGACGACGTCGGCCGCCGCGAGCAGGTCGACGGTGCCGCCGGCGTCGGCAGCCGCCCGACGCAGCGCCTCGGCCGACAGCGCAGTTGGCTCGAGGGGTGCCTCGAGGTCGGGCGTGCGCTGCACGACCTGGCCCACACCGATCACGACCGGGGTGGAGGGGTCGAGCAGCGTGCCGGTGCGCTCGTGCAGCACGGGCTCGTCGGGCACGCGCAGCGACGCGGCGCCCCCCTCGAGCAGCGACGCGAGCCGCGCCAACGACTCCTGCAGCGCGGTCTCGACGCTGCGCACCGCGGTCAGACCGATGGGGCCGCGCACGGGAGCACCGTCGAGGGCGCCGTCCATCCGCACCGCCGCGCCACCGGCGTGCGGGGTGATCGAGCACCAGAGGCCGACCGTGATCCCCATCGGCCCGGTGCCGCGCAGCGCGTACCCGGAGTCGTCGGCCCGCTCGACGTGCCAGCGTGCCTGCGCCGGGATGTCCATCAGCGAGATCTGCTGGACGAACTCGCTCCCGGGCTCGATGCGCTCCGGGCGCTCGCCGCGCCACGCGACGTGGAGCGTCAGCCAGTCGGCGGTGCGGTCGAGGTCGCGCACCAGCTCGGCCACCAGGGTGGGAGGTGCGGCGACGAACCGCTGGCTGCTCACGGTGCGCGCGTAGGCGTCGACCCCCGCCGGCGCGGGGAGGTCGACGGTGACGGCTCCGGGCTCGATCGTCTGACGAGATCCGCCGATCGCTGACCCGATCGTGTCGACGGCGGTGCGGCTCAGGGCGCGCGCGACGACGCGGGCGCTCTGCGCACGGCGGACGAGGCGGTCTCGGGAGGAGGCGGGCATCGGTGACGCCTTTCGGTCTGATCGGACTGTTTAGCCATCATGAACGACCGGAACCCGCGTTCGCAACCCGCGCGGTGCGTGACTGGTCGACTAGGGTGCCGCCATGGTGGCGACGCAGCGCGCGCAGCAGCAGCGGTCGGTGACGACCCGGGCGAGGCTCGTCGAGGCGGCGTTCGACTGCCTGCTCGCCGGCGGCTACGCGGCCACCACGGTCGGGGCCGTCCAGGCGCGTGCCGGCGTCGCGCGCGGCACCCTGCTCCACCACTTCCCGACCCGCAGCGCGCTGATGGCCGGCGTCGTCGAGGACATCATCGAGCGTCGGCTCGTGGTGCTCGACGAGAACCCGGCCGCCGAGGGCCCTCTGGCGGCGTCGTGGGACGAGGTCGTCGACCTGGTCTGGCGCGAGCTGCGGAGTCCCGCGTACACCGCGGCCCTCGAGCTGTGGGTCGCCGCTCGCACCGATCCCGAGCTGCGCGACGCCCTCGTGCCGTTGCAGCAGCGCATCTTCAGCGCCGTGCACCGCAGCATCACGATCCTGGTCGGCGACGACCACCCTCAGGCGCCGATGCTCGTCCAGTTCACGATCGACCTGCTCACCGGGTCGCACCTGGCGGGCGTCCTCGAGCCCCGACTCGGCACTGACCGGGTCGTCGAGGCGTGGAAGGTCGCGCTCCGCACCCTCGCCGACGCCTGGGACGGGACGACGAGCTGAACGGCGTCGTGCCTGTGGCGTGAGGTCGGCGCGAGTCGCAGCAGGATCGCGGGGACGTCCGTGACGGGATGCCCGGCCCACGGCCTCTCGGGGGACTGCGGAGCGCCGACGAGTCGCCGGCGCCCTGCGGGACGACGATGAACCTGTTGTTCACCTTCCTGTACAAACGTACGGGTCCACGCATCCGACGGAGGGGACGGAGATGGGGCACCGCGACTCGGTCGCGCGCGCGGCCGTGACCGTCGCGTGCGGCGCAGGACTGCTCCACGCGATCGCGAGCCTGTACTGGGCCCTGGGCGGGCCGTGGCTGCTCGACACTGTGGGTCAGTGGGCCGTCGACCTGGTCGACGAGTCGCCGCTGGAGGCCGGGCTCCTCCTGGGTCTCATCGCCCTGCTGAAGGCCACGGCGGCGATCGTCCCGGTCCTCGTCGACCGCGGTCGGATGCCGTGGGCTCGGTTCTGGCGCGGGCTCTGCTGGATCGGTGGGCCGATGCTCGTCGTGTACGGGTTGCTCAACGTCGTCGTCAGCATCGCGGTGCTGTCCGGCGTCCTCGACCCCGACGGCGGCTACGACACGGCCGCCATGGTGGGTCACGCGTTCCTGTGGGACCCGCTCTTCCTCGTCTGGGGATCGGCGCTGGTCGTCTGGTTGTCCCTCACCTCTCCCCGTCGACTCACCTCGGAGGCATCGCCGTGACCACCCTGTTCGCCACCATCGCCCTGGTCCTCGGACTCGCGCGACTCGTCATGTTCATCGCCCTGCACCGGGTCGAGAGCGACTACAACGTCGTCGAGCACGCCGTCAGCGACTACGCCGTGGGTCGCACGCGGGCCCTCTCCTCCGTCATGACCTGGACCACGGCAGGCATGTGGCTGGCCCTCGCGCTGGCGGTGGGTGCGGCTTTCCCTGACGCAGACGACCTCGCGACCGTGCGGATCTTCCTGTTCGTGCTGGCGGCGATCTTCGTCGTCCTGCCGTTCCTGCCCACGGACGTCGAGGGCGAGGAGGTCACGCTGATCGGGCGCCTGCACCTGGTGGCCGCGGTGGCGTGGTTCGCGCTGGCCTACGCCGGCATGGGTGATCTGGTCGACGTGCTCGAGCCCGCCGTGGCCGATCCGCTCGGCACGGCCCTCGTGGTGCTGTCGTGGGTCGCCCTCGTCTCGTTGATCGCCTTGGTGGCCGCGCTGGTGATCCGCCCGGCACGTCGGTACGCGTTCGGCATCTCCGAGCGGGTCTTCCTCCTGGCGGTCAACCTCTTCTACGTCCAGGTCGCCGTCGCCCTGCTGACGACCTGACCGGATCGACGCGGCGGTCTAGGGTGCGCTCGTGAGCGACGACGTCAACACGAGCGTGACTGAACGAACGCACCCGTTCGCGTTCGAGCGGTACAGCCCGATCAGGTTCGACCCCCACCACGTGATGTCCCAGCCCGCTGTGGACACCCTGCTCGATGCTGCGCGGAGATCGCCGTCGGCCGGGAACTCCCAGCCGTGGGCCTTCATCGTGGGGCGCCGCGGTGATGCCGTCCATCGTCGGCTGGTCCCTCACCTGGCCCGCAGCTCTTCGCGGTGGGCGCCCGATGCGAGCGTCATCATCGCGAACCTGTCGCACCGGCTCGTCGAGGACTCCGACCTCGAGTACTCCGAGTTCAGCCACTACGACCTCGGCCAGGCCGTTGCCCACCTGACCTTCCAGGCCCACGGCCTCGGACTCTTCGTGCACCAGTTCAGGGCATTCGACCGGGAGGCCGTGACGGCCGAGTTCGCGGTGCCGCGTCACTGGGAAGTGATGACCCTGGCAGCCGTCGGAGTGCCGCACGTCGATGCGGCGGGCCTCGCCGGAGCCGGAACGAGCCGGGAACGACGCACGGTGGGCGAGGTCACCTGGGTGCGCGACGACTGACGAGGACTCCGCCCGGAGCCGACACGGCCATCCGGGTGGCCGAGCCGAGCGAGCCAGAACTGGTTGAGCAGGGTTGTCGAGGGGACGTACACTTTTACGTACCTGAGGAGGTCCGTCATGAAGACCATGTCGTACAGCGAGTCGCGCAAGCGCTACGCCGAGGTGCTCGACTCGGTCGTCGACGACCGTGAGGAGGTCGTGATCACGCGCGCCGGTCACGAGCCTGCCGTCATCGTCTCCTTGGACGACTACGAGTCGCTGAAGGAGGCCGCCTACCTGCTTCGCAGCCCGGCCAACGCTCGCCGGCTCCTGGCCTCGATCGACGAGCTCGAGGCGGGTCGCGGTGGCCAGCGGGAGCTGCTCGATTGACCATCGTCTTCAGCGCGGCGGCCTGGGACGACTACCTGTGGTGGCAGCAGCAGGACCGCAAGCTGCTCAAGCGGATCAACCTGCTGATCCGCGACATCGAGCGCAACGGCAACGAAGGCATCGGCAAGCCAGAGTCGCTCAAGCACGGGTTCCACGGCTTCTGGTCGCGCCGGATCAACGATGAGCACCGCCTCGTGTACAAGCTGGCCGGCGACGAGATCCGCATCGCCGCCTGTCGCTACCACTACGCGGGTTAGCCACCGGCTGCGCTGCCCTTCGTCCGTCGGGCCATCGTCGAGCCCTGACCCAGACGAAGTCGATGACGGGATCCCTTGAAGCGCTCGCTGCGCTCGTGGGGGTGGGGCCCACGCGATTCCGGAGATCGGCTCAGAGTGGCGGCTTCGCCGCGGTGGAGCCGATGACGGGAATCGAACCCGCATATCTTGCTTGGGAAGCAAGCGCTCTACCACTGAGCTACATCGGCGAATGTGGAACTGAGTCTAGCCACCTCGCAGGCTAGCCTGTGCACGTGCTTCTCTCCGACCGCGACATCCTCGCCGAGATCGACGCCGAACGGGTCCAGCTCGACCCCCTCGACCGTGACATGATCCAGCCCTCGAGCATCGACGTCCGGCTCGACCGGTTCTTCCGGGTCTTCGACAACCACAAGTACCCGCACATCGACCCGGCCGCCGACCAGTCCGACCTGACCCGTGCGGTCGAGGTCGCCTCCGACGAGACCTTCGTGCTCCACCCGGGCGAGTTCGTGCTGGGCTCGACGTACGAGCTCGTCACGCTGCCCGACGACGTCGCGGCTCGCCTCGAGGGGAAGAGCTCGCTCGGCCGCCTGGGCCTGCTGACGCACTCCACCGCGGGCTTCATCGACCCCGGATTCAGCGGCCACGTCACGCTCGAGCTCGCCAACGTGGCGACGCTGCCGATCGTGCTCTACCCGGGCATGAAGATCGGCCAGCTCTGCTTCTTCCGGCTCACCTCGCCGGCCGACAACCCGTATGGCTCCGCGAAGTACGGCTCGCGCTACCAGGGCCAGCGCGGCCCCACGGCGTCCAGGTCCCACGCCAACTTCCACCGGACGGAGATCTGACGTGATCGCCCGTCACCCCGCCGTGCCTGTCGCCTCCTTGGCCGAGCGGAGCGAGGCTGGCCGGGGTGCGGCGAGCTCTAGCGAGCCGCACGGATCAGCGCGAGGAACGAGCGCGTCCGGTCACCACCGCACGGAGATCTGAGTCGTGGCCCAGCGCCTGCCGCTGAGCACGTCGCCCGAGGTCGCCGAGGCGCTGGCCAGCGGCCAGCCCGTCGTCGCGCTCGAGTCGACCATCATCTCCCACGGCCTGCCGCGGCCCGACAACCTCGTAGCGGCGCAGGAGTTCGAGGCGATCGTGCGTGACGCCGGTGCCGTGCCCGCCACGATCGCGGTGCTCGACGGCGAGCTCAAGGCGGGGCTGACCGGTGCTGAGCTCGAGCGCATCGCGGGCGAGGACATCCCCAAGCTCAGCGTCCGCGACCTTCCGGTCGTGCTCGCCCAGGGCGCGAGCGGCGCCACCACGGTGGCCGCCACCTCGTACATCGCCGACAAGGCCGGCATCCGCGTGTTCGCCACCGGCGGTCTGGGCGGGGTGCACCGCGGCGCGTCGGCCAGCTTCGACGAGTCGGCCGACCTCACGGTGCTCGGCGACGTCCCCATCACGGTCGTCTCGGCCGGCGTGAAGTCGATCCTCGACATCGGCGCCACGCTCGAGCGGCTCGAGACCCTCGGCGTCGTCGTCCTCGGCTTCCGGACCGAGGAGTTCCCCAGCTTCTGGCTCACGAGCTCGGGCCACCGCCTCGACTGGCGGGTCGAGGACGCCTTCGCCGTCGCGGCCGTGATGTCCAGCCGCGACGCGCTCGGCCAGCCCGCCGGCATCGTCGTGGCCAACCCGCTCCCGATCGAGAAGCAGCTCGACCCCACGGTCCACGACGCCGCCCTCGCGCAGGCGCTGGGCGAGGCCGAGCAGCAGGGCCTCAGCGGCAAGGACGTCACGCCGTTCCTGCTGCAACGCATCGTCGAGATCACGGGCGGCGAGAGCCTGCGGGTCAACCTCGACATCGCCCGCAACAACATCGAGGTCGCCACCCGCATCGCGAAGGCCTGGGTCGAGCTGTCCGCCGGCCCGGACGCCTGAACGGCCGACCGTGACCATCCTCGTCGTCGGTGACGTCGTCGACGACATCAGCGTGCTCCCGCTCGAACCGGTCACACCCCGCACCGACACCCGCGCGCAGATCCGCATGTCGCCGGGCGGCTCGGCCGCCAACACCGCGGCCTGGCTCGGGTTCCTCGGCGCCGACGTGCGGTTCGTCGGCAAGGCCGGCGCGGACGGGGCGGTCCGGCACTCGATGGCACTTGCCGACTTCGGGGTCGACGCCAGCATCGCCGCCGACCCGGTCACCCCCACCGCGACGATCGTGCTGACGCTCGACGACGACGCGGACCGCACGATGTACGTCGACCGCGCGGCCAACGGCACCTTGGCGACCGAGGACGTGCCGGACGCGGTGTGGGACGGCGTCACGTGGCTGCACGTCAGCGGGTACACGTTCTTCGACCCCGCCACGCTCGGTGTCGCCCGCGACCTGCTCGCGGAGGCCCGCCGTCGCGGCGTGCCCGCCAGCGTCGATCCGGGCTCCGTCGCGTTCCTGCGCGAGGTCGGACCGGGCGAGTTCCTGCGCTGGACCGAGGGGGTCGAGCTGGTCCTCCCCAACGCCGAGGAGGCGCGGCTGCTCGCCGGCTCGACCGGGCCCTTCATCGACCACGACGTGCTCGCGCAGGCCTACCCGCACGTCGTCGTCACGATGGGGGCGACCGGAGCCGTCTACGTCGGCGGTGCTGCCAGCGGGGGCCGGCGCGAGCAGGTCGTCGCCCCCCGCCTCTCGGTGGTCGACACGACCGGGGCCGGCGACGCGTTCACCGCCGGGTTCCTCGCCGCGTGGATCGACGACCAGGACCCGAAGGCGGCTCTCGCCGGAGGCGTCGGCGCGGCGAGCCGCTGCGTCGAGGTGCGCGGAGCGAGGCCATGAGCTCGCGCCTGCGGGCGATCCTCGCGGTCGGGATCCTCACCGTGCTCCTCGGCGGTGTGGGCATCTACTCGCTCGTGACCGATCTGCCGACCGGCACGGTGCTGTCGACCGATCCGGTCTCGGAGTACCAGTCGCCACCGCTGGAGGCTCCCGACGGCGGGGTGTACGCGTTCATGGCCACGCAGCCCGAGACCGACGACGTGCCCGTCACGTACGACCCCTGCGAGACGATCCGGGTCGTCGTCAACGAGCAGCGGGCGCCGGACGACGCCGACGACATCCTCCGGGACGCCCTCGACGAGATGGAAGAGCTCACCGGACTCTCGTTCGAGGTCGCTGGCCGCACGGACGACGACCCGCTCTCGGACGACATCCGCCGCGGTGAGGGCTGGCGCCCCGTGCAGATCTCCTGGAGCGACGCCGCCGGCGTGCCCGACCTCGCAGGCGACGTGGCGGGGCTCGGCGGCAGCACCTGGGTCGAGGAGGACGGTCAGCGCCGGTTCGTCACGGGTGATGTCGTGCTCGACGCCGAGGACCTCGAACGGCTCGGCCGTGACGTCACCACGATGGTGCTGCTGCACGAGCTCGGCCACCTGGTGGGCCTGGCGCACGTCGACAGCACCGACGAGCTCATGCATCCCAGCAGCGGCGGACCGGAGTGGGGCCCGGGCGACCTCGCCGGCCTCGAGGCCCTCGGTCAGGGCGTCTGCCGCTGAAGCGGGCGGAGCCCCGCCCCTTGAGGTGCGACGAGGAACGAGGAGTCTCGG
>CAYRZN010000012.1:7235-26923 GCA_964428825.1 uncultured Aeromicrobium sp. | reverse complement strand
CGCGCGAGCCGGTCCATGACGAAGTTGTTGAGCGAGCTCACGGCGGCAGCCTAGCGCCCGGCAGGCGCCACATCTCGCGTACGCTGTCGCCCGATTCGCCGAGCCTCCGGGAGCGTTCATGAAGTCTGCGTCCCTCACGACGCTCGTGGTCGAGCCCGATCACGCGGGCCACCACATGCAGTCGGTCTCCTGGATCACGCAGGAGGCCGTGACGTGGGGTCCCGTCGTGCTCCTGACGAGCCACGGCACGGACGCCGACCCGGCCTTCCGCGAGTACCTCGGCGACGACGTGGCCGCGGGTCGGGTCGAGGTGCGCGAGGTCTTCGACAGCAACAACCCGCCCACGACCGCGCTGGTCGAGCAGGTCGTCGTGGCGTGTCGCGGGGCGGACCCGTCGACCCCCGTCGGGCTCGTGCTGCACATGGACGGTGACCAGGCGCTCAAGCGGTGGTGGCTCGTCGCCCGCAAGCCGTTGCGATCGCTGGCCCTGCGCCCGCGCGTCCACTTCATGCTGACGCGCTACCCGGCGCGCGTGCCGCTCACCGACCTCACGGGCTGGCGGCTCAAGATCCCGAAGGCGATCCTCTCGGTCGCCGGCCGCCTCACCGGCACGCTGCACCGCGTCGTCGGGTACGTCGGTCGCGACGACACCGCGCGCGGATGGATCGTCAAGCGCGTGCAGGACCCCGAGTTCTGCACGGCGCACTCGCGGGACCGCAACGGGTGGCGTGCCGAGTACGACCTGCCCGCCGACCGCCGCATCGCCGGCATCTTCGGCGTCATCTACGAGCGCAAGAACGCGCCCATGCTGCTGGAGGCGCTCGAGCACGCGGGGGTCGACGCCGACCTCCTGCTCGCCGGAGCGTTGTCCGAGGGGGTGCGTGACTGGGTCGAGTCGCTCAGCCCCGAGCGTCGCGCCCGCGTCATCGTGCGCGACGAGTACCTGACCAACGAGGTGCTGGACCGGCTGGTCGCCGCGGTCGACGTCGTGCCGCTGGCCCTCACGAACAACGGTCCCAGCGGCATCATGGGCAAGGCGGAGGCCGCCGGCGTCGCGGTCGTGACGGCCGGCTCGAAGGTCCGGGCGCGCGAGGTGCGGTACACCGGCGGAGGGGTGGCGTGCGACTTCACGGTGCCCGCACTCGGCGAGGCCATGCGGTCGGTGCTCGAGGGTGAGGTCGAGATCCGCACGGGGCGCAACGAGCAGTGGGCCGCGGTCGACGAGTACTGCCGCCGGCTGCTCGACGTCCGGGCCGGCGGCCTGCCTCGCGCGGCTCTCGCCCTGCCGGCCGAACGGGACTGACCCGTGGGCCAGAAGATCGCCGCCCTGTTCGTGATCGGGGGCGGGTTCATCATCCAGGGCCTCGTCACGATCAGCGGCATCGTCTCGGCCCGGCTCCTGGGTGTCGAGGGTCGTGGCGAGGTCGCCCTGGTCATCGCCCTCGGGGGCATGGCCACGCAGCTCACGCTCGGCGGGAGCCTGGCCAACTCGGTCGCGGTGCGACTGGCCGACCAGGGCGTCACGGCGCGCGACGGCGTGCGGCACCTCGTGCCGACCTGGGTGCTGCTCGGCGTCGCAGGCTCGGTGCCGTTCGCCGTGCTCTTCGTCTTCCTGCACGGCGACCCGGGAGCCACGTACGTCTGGTGGCTCGGGTTCATGGTGCTGATGATGGCCCTCCAGGGGATGGGCTTCCGACTCGTGACCAACGCGCTCCTGGGCGAGAGCGCGCCCATGAACCGTGTGGCCGTCGCGACGCTGTTGCCGCAGGCGCTCTCGACGACGGCCCTCGTGGTCCTGTTCGTCGCCGTGCGCGAGTCCACCGCCCTGGTCGTCACGGTCATCATGGCGAGCTCGCTGGCCATCGGCCTGGTCGTCTCGGTCATGCTCCTGCAGCCCGCGAGGCGGGCCAAGGACGACCCGACCGACCAGGTCGAGGGTCGCGACCTGTGGCGCATGACCCGGTCGACCTACGTCAGCAGCATCGGCCCGATCGACGGACTCTCCCTCGACCGTGCCCTGATCGGGGCGATGCTCGGCACGGCCGCCCTCGGCCTCTACGCGGCGGCCATCGCCCTGGCGGCACTCACCTCGACGCTGGCGTCGGGCATGGCCGCGGTCCTGCTGCCCCGCGTCGCCGGCAGCCAGCGTGATCCCGCCGCCGAGCGGCGACTCGTGGTGAAGTGGCTCCTCGCCAGCGCCGCGGTGCTGGGCGTCGTGGGGCTGTTGGTCGCGGCGGTCGCGCGACCGGTCATCGAGATCGCCTTCGGCCAGGAGTTCGCCCCCGCGGTGCCGATCGCGTACTGGCTCATCGCGGCGTCGGCCCTGCTCGGCTACCGGCGCATCCTGATCGCCGTCCTGCAGGGACGCCAGCGGGGCGGGTCGGCGTCGTGGATCGAGCTGGCGCTCACGCCCGTCGTGGTGCTCGGCATCGTCGCGGCCGCGCAGATGGGGGAGCCGGTCGGAGCGGGCATCGCGATGTTCGCCGTCGCGGTGTGCGCCGTCGCGGCCCTCGGCGTCGCCGTGCTCCGCACGTCCCCGCAGCGCGGTGGCGGACGCCACACGCGCGGCGTGCCGGTCCCGGCAGGTCGCGACGACGCTTGACCTAGCATGTGCGCATGACGGTGACCCCGACGACGGACACGTACACGTTCGCGTACCTCGTCTCGTCCGACATGGAGCGATTCACGAACTCGATGGACCCGTGGTGGAAGGCCTTCCACCGGGGCTTCCAGCGACCCGGCCTGTGGGCCTCCCTGTTCATCCGCGCGCAGCAGCGCCTGGTCGAACGCGGCTTCTGGCACCTCGGCGGCATGATGCGCGGCATCGGGATCGTCCTGCTGGGCATCGACATCTCGGCCGGTGCCAAGTTCGGGCCCGGCCTGATGATCGAGCACCCCGGCGGCGTCACGATCGGTCCGCTGGTCGTCGTCGGCTCCAACGTCACGATCCACCAGGGCGTTGACATCGGCGTCAAGGACCCGCGCGCCCGGGGCGACATGCCGTACCCCGTGATCGGCGACGACGTCGTGATCGGCTCCCGCTCGGCCGTCTACGGTGCCGTCACGGTGGGCGACGGCGCGCTCGTCGGCGCGTACAGCGTCGTGTTCAAGGACGTCGAGCCCGGCGCCACCGTCGCGGGCATCCCCGCGAAGGTCCTCAAGCGCTGACGTCGCCGGCCGGTCCGGCCAGCCACCGCTCGACGGCCGCGGTGACCTTCGTGCCGATGTGGCGGTGGAACGCGGGGGTGTAGTGCCCGCCGTCGGCGCACGGCTCCTCGCCGCGGGCACGCCACTGCTCGGCCTCGTCCCAGACCTCGACGAACTGCACGTCGGGGTCGTCCAGGCGCGCGACCATGTCCTTCAGGGCCGCGTCCATGACCTCGATCCGCGACTCGAGGCCAGGGAACCACGGCTTCCAGACGTCAGCGGGTGCCGTGAGTCCCATGACCAGGACGAGCGGTCGTCGGAACCGGCTGACGTGACCGATGTACCGCTCGAGCAGGGCCGTGACGCGTCGTGGCCGCCGGCGGAAGGCCGACAGGGGCAGGACACGGTCGATCTGCTGCTGACCCCGCGCCAGGATCTTCCACGCCGGACGCACGACGAGGTGCCGGTAGCGCTCGCGGATCGGCCCCGGTCGCTCGACCTGGGCGCGGGCGTGCCGCTCGACCCACTTGGGGATGACTGCGTGGATGCACTCCATGTGGCCGTAGTGCAGCACGATGACGTCGGGCGTCAGGTTGGAGACCTCGCGCTCCCACGTGCGCAGGATCGGCCACACCCGGACCGCCGACATCGCGTCGATGTGGACCTCGGTGGGCCGGCCCGTGGCGAGCAGCTGCTCCTCGACGACCCGGGCATAGACGAGGTCCGAGCGGGCCGGGGTGCGCGTCGAGGTCCACGTCACGGTCGAGGCGCCCTTGACCAGGACGCGCAGCGGGACGGGCAGGGGTGGCAAGGACACCGGTGGGCCTGCTCTCGGTCTCGGTGAGGGGTCGGCCGGACCAGTATCGCGCGCGCTCGGGATCGGGCGCGGGCGGCGCGCGGCGGACTACGATGCCGACATGGCTGACGCGGACGACCTCACCTTCGGCGCCCTGGTCTCCTCCGACCTCGAGCGCTACACCGGTCGCCCCGGCGCCTGGTGGACGGCGATCCCGCGTGGGCTCGGACGCCCGGGCCTGTGGGCCACGCTCGTCGTGCGTGCCCAGCAGCGGCTGCACGCCCGGGGTCGCACCCGGGCGGCCGAGCTGCTGCGGGGGATCGGCGTGTGGTGGGTCGGCATCGACGTCGCCGCAGGTGCGCGCATCGGCCCGGGGGTGTGGTTCGAGCACCCCGTGGGCGTCGTGATCGGCAACGGCGTCGTGCTGGGCTCGGGCGTCACGGTCGCGCAGGGCGTGACCCTGGGCGTGCGGCAGTCCCTCGGCGATGCGCCCGGCGACTTCCCGACCGTGGGCGACGGCGCGTTCCTCGGCGCGAGGTCGACCGTGCTGGGTGGGGTCCACGTGGGCGCAGGTGCGGTCGTGGGCGCCCACACGCTGGTGCTGCACGACGTCGCACCTGGCGCGACCGTCGTGGGTCGCACCCGTGCGCTCGACGCCTGACCGGCGGGGCGGCGGCCGCGTTCGTGAAGAGTCGATGACGATCGCGCGGCACTTCCCCGGGTCCGACTCGTTCTTGAGACCATGCCTCCTGTGACGTCCATCGACCCCGCGGCCCCCGGCGACGTGCCGGTCGCCCTCGTCACGGGCGTCGGTGGCCAGGACGGCATGTACGTCTCGCGCCTCCTGCAGCAGCGGGGGTGGCGGGTCGTGGGCACCACCCGACCCGGGTCGCGCAGCGTCGACCGGATGCGCCCCTACCTGGCGGGCGTCGAGCTCGTCGAGCACGACCAGCGCGACGTCGAGGGCTTCGCGGCGCTCCTGCGTCGGTACCGGCCGCAGTCGATCTACAACCTGGCGGGTTTCAGCGCCGTGCAGGCCAGCTGGTTGGCGGCGACCGAGGTCATGCTGACCAACAGCGTCGCGGTGGTCGAGATGCTCGAGGCCGTCGTGCGCTTCCGCGACGAGGTCGGCTTCGCGCCCCGGTTCATCCAGGCCTCGAGCGCCGAGATGTTCGGCCCCGAGACCTCCGGGATGCTGACCGAGGGCGTCGCGCACGACCCGCGCACGCCCTACGCGGTCTCCAAGAGTGCCGCGCACTACGCCGTCAACGCCTACCGCGACCGGCACGAGGTCTTCGGCTGCGGCGTCATCATGTTCAACCACGAGAGTCCCTTCCGCGGCCGGCAGTTCGTGGCGGGCCGCATCGCGCGCCTCGCGGCCGAGGTGTCCCAGGGGCGCCCCTCCCGCATCACGCTCGGTGCCCTCGACGTCGAGCGCGACTGGGGGGCGGCGAGCGACGTCGCCGCGGCCCTGGTCGCGGCCCTCGACCACGACGCGCCGGCCGACTACGTCGTGGCCACGGGCGAGAGCCACACACTGCGCGACATGCTGCACGTCGCCTTCGCGGCGGTCGGTCGCGACGACGCGCTCGACCACGTCGACCTGCAACCGTCGATGTGGAGCACGATCCAGGCGTCCAGCCTGCTCGGCGACTCGTCGCGGGCCCGGGAACGACTCGGGTGGCAGCCGCTGGTCGACTTCGACACCCTCGTGAAGGACATGGTCGAGACCGATCTGCGCCGCCTCGCGACGGGTGTCGAGGAGTCGTCCGACTACCTCTGACCCGGTTCGCTGTGACGGGCCCCACGACTTCTGCGTGTCGCCCCCGACGGCGTCCCGCGTCGATATACTTCGTCCTGGCGTGCGGGCCCTCGTGTCGCCCTTCTCGCGGCGTGTGCCGCGACCGATCTGTGAGGTGTGGGACATGGCCAGAGGCACGCAGCTGGTCGCACGTCGAGTGCGACAGACCGTGGGGAGCTTCTCCAACGGCGTGGGCGTGCTCAGCGCCATCGCGCGTCACGCGGTGACGGGTCGCCCGGCCGAGATCGAGTACAAGATCAAGGGCGGCGTCAACGTCGTCATCCCGAACGAGCCCGGCGCCCGCGTTCCGGTCTACGAGATCCTCGTCGAGGACGAGTACCGCCTCGACTGGCTCACCGAGGGCCTGCGACCCGATGCCAACTTCCTCGACATCGGCGCACACGTCGGCTGCTTCTCGGTCCTCGCCGCGCACCTCATGCCCCAGGCGCGCGTCGACTCGTACGAGGCCTCGCCCACGACCTCGGGCTACCTCACCCGCAACATCGAGCTCAACGGCCAGACCGGCCGCGTGCACGGCAACAACCTCGCGGTCCGCGCCGAGGCGGGCTCGTTGGAGATCGCCGACTACGGCGCCGCGAGCGGTCACAACGGCGTGCTCCACCTCGACGAGGCGGACGTCCCGCGCGTCACGGTGCCCGCGGTCTCGATGCGCGAGGCTCTCACGGTCAGTGGCCGTTCCGCCGACGTCGTGAAGATCGACACCGAGGGCGGCGAGTACGACATGGTGCTCGGCTCTGACCCGGCCGACTGGGCCGACGTGAGCAAGGTCGTGATGGAGTACCACAACCTGCCCGGCCACTCCTGGGCCCAGCTCGAGGAGTTCTTCGGCCGCGCCGGCCTGACCGTCGCCGACCGCAAGCCCTACGCCGAGAACCTCGGCCTGGCCTGGCTCGCGCGCGGCGAGACCGCCGGCCCGGCGCCTCGCTGACGGCCCGGCGGTCGTCGTCCTTCCGTGAGCAAGCTGCCGCCGCGCCTGCAGCCGCTGTGGCCGTACGCCAAGCGGGTCCACCGCCTCCTGACGTTCCTGGTGGGCCTGGTGGCGCGTCGGGCCCGGCCGCTGCTGGGTGAGCGCGCCGTTCCCCGCGGGGCCGTGCGATCGGTCTCCGACTGGGCCGACCACCCCGCCGACGGCGTCGTGGTGCACGGGCTGCGGCCCGAGGTCCCGCTCGTCCGGGACGCTCCGGCCGGCGAGCCCCCCGGTCACTGGGTGTTCGCGCGGTCCGATCGCGCCGTCGTGCCGCCCTCGTTCTGCCTCGAGGTGCCCGGCGGCACGGTCGTGGGCGACACGGGTGCGGTCATCAGCCGCACGGGCCTGCTCGACGCCGCGTCGAGCCCGTACTTCGGCACCCCCACGTGGCGCGAGCACCCGCTGTACCTCAAGGGTCGCCTCCCCGAGGTCCGGCGCGTCGAGGGCGACCTGCTCGTGCTCGCCACCCGGGGGAGCGCGAACTACTACCACTTCCTGACCGACGTGCTGCCGAGGTTGGGCGTGTACGCCGACGCCGTGCCCGACCCGGACCCGACCCCGACGGTCCTGGTGCCGCAGGGTCGCGGCTGGCAGCGCACGCTCCTGGAGATCGCGGGGTACGGCCACCTGCCGGTCGTCGAGGACGCACCTGATGTCGCCGTCCGGGCCGACCGCCTCTTCGTGCCGTCGATCCCCAACGTGCTCGAGATCGCCCCCGAGTCCACCGTCGCCTGGGTCCGCGAGCACCTCCGGCCGCGGCCCGACGCCGATCCGCGACCTCGACGCCTGTACGTCACTCGGGGCACCCAACCCAACAGCCGGCGGGTGGTGCGTGAGGACGAGCTCTGGGCGCTGCTCGAGGAGCGGGGATTCGAGAAGGTCGAGCCCGGCGGACTGTCACCGCAGGAGCAGATCGACGTCTTCTCGACGGCCGAGATGATCGTCGGCCCGCACGGCGCGGCGCTGACCAACCTGCTCTTCGCCCCCGCGGGCGTGACGGTGCTGGAGCTGTTCACGGCCTCGTACGTCAACCAGTGCTACTGGTCGATCAGCAGGTCGATCCCCGATGCGCACTACGAGTACCTCGTCGACGGTGACGTCACCCGCCACGGACCCGGCTCCCCGATGAACGCGATCCTCGCCGACATCGAGGTCGATCCCGCCCGCGTCGTCCGCACGGTCGACCGGCTGCTCGCCGAGCGCCACGGGGCCTGAGTCAGCGCAGGTCGAACAGCAGGGTCTCGGCCGGCGGCGTCGCCTCGTCGGGCTCGTCGGCCTTGACCACCGTGGCACGCAGGCACCGGGTCATGTGGCGCAGCCGCAGGTGCCCGGTGTGCGGCGTGACCTCGCTGAAGGCCTCGCGCACCCGTGCCAGCGTGTTCTCGCCGACCGGCTGCGTGCCGATCTCGGAGGCGAACCTCAGCAGGCCGGCGAGGTCGAGCGTCTGCCACTGGGCGAGGTCGGTGGACTCGACGTCCTCGAAGAGGCCCGTGGCGCCGAGGGTGTCGACGACGGGTCGGTCCGACCGGGTGCGCTGTCCCACGATGTCGCGCAGGCGCCGGACCCACGGCAGGGACTCGTCGTGGGCGCGTTCGACCGTCGACACGACCCCTCCAGGACGCAGGACCCGGGCGACATCGGCCAGGGCGGTGGGGGACTCGCGCAGGTGCGGGGCCACGACGGCGTCGAAGGAGCTCGCCGCGAACGGGAGACGGTCACCCGAGGCCCGGACGTACTGGACCTCGGGGTGGCGGCGGCCCCGGACGTCGTCGCCGGCGACGACGACCTCGTGGCCCTGGTCGGCCAGGTGGTAGGCGATCGTGCTGTCGCCCAGGTGCAGGACGCACGCCAGACGGTCGCCCGCCAGCCACTTGGCCATGCGGGCCGACGCGTCGTCGTGGCCGACGGCGCTGCGACGGTTGACCGGTGCCTCACCCACCCTCCGGACGGTACAGGTCGACCTGTCGCGCAGGGGTACGCTGCGGGGCGTGTCAGGACCTGAGTCTTCGCGCGTCGACCCCTTCGGGTCCGCCGCCGCCCTCGAGGGCCTGCCCTCGCTGTACGCCAGCACCCGTGACGGGATCGACACGGTCCTGCGTGACCGGGGCCTGCGACGCACGGCGCCGGAGGACACCGCCGGCTCCCTGCTGCTCGGCGCCGCGGCCAGCTCGACGCTCGAGGGCTCCCCGGTCACGGCCGATGAGCTCGCGGCGGGCGAGGGTGACGCCACGGCGCGCGGTGCGCTGCGCCTGTCGGGCGAGCTGCTCTCCCTGGTGCCCACCTGGACCCGTGCGCCCGTGCAGGCGCTCGCACGCATGCACTCCCTGGCGACGCTGGGCGCGGGCGACGCCGGTCGTCCCGTGAACCCGGCCGGCGTCGCCCGGCTCAGCAACCTCGCGCAGGTCCTGGGCCGCCCGACGGCGGCGCCGGGGCTCGTGATCGCCGCCCTCGTGCACGCGGAGATCGTCACCGCGGGCGCGTTCGGCACGCACAACGGCGTCGTGGCCCGGGCCGCCGAGCGCCTCGTCATGGTCGTGACGGGCGTCGACCCGGCCTCGGTCACGGTCCCGGAGGCGGGCCACGCGGCCGAGCCCGGCGGGTACCGCAGCGCCCTCGAGGCGTACGCCTCCGCCTCGGCCGCCGGCACGCAGCAGTGGCTGCAGTACTCGGCCCAGTCGTTCACGCGGGCCGTCGAGGCCTCGCCGGTCGCCCCCGGCCGCCGCTGAGCGTTTCGCCGACCGGGCGGTGAGCTGTGCGCCGAACGTGCGACGGGCGGTGAGCTGTGCGCCGAACGTGCGACGGGCGGTGAGCTGTGCGCCGAACTCGGCTGTCATGTGGCGCGAGACTCACCGCCAGACCCGACGACAGGCGCGTAGCTCACCGCCGGCTCGTGGTCCGTGGCCGCTTGTCGATCACCGCGGCCGGGCGTCAGGTCCCCGTCGATGTGACGACCCACCAACGACACTGCGCCCGTCCGGAGGTCCGGACGGGCGCAGGGCGTGGAGCAGGTGGGTCAGACGCGCTGGGCGAGGATGTCGTGGATCCAGCCGTACGTCTTCTCGAGTCCGTCACGCAGCGTGATCGAGGGCTCCCAGCCGTAGATGCTGTGGAACATCGTGTTGTCGCTGTTGCGGCCCCGCACGCCCTGCGGCGCGTCGAGCTTGTAGGTGCGGTCGAGCTTGATGCCCGCGATGTCCTCGAGGATGTCGACCATCTGGTTGATCGTCACGAGCTCGGCCGAGCCGAGGTTGACGGGCTCGACGTTGTCGCCGGCCAGGATCTCCTGCGATCCGCGGACGCAGTCGTCGATGTACATGAAGCTGCGGCTCTGCTCGCCGTCGCCCCAGATCTCGATCGAGTGGTCGCCCGTGAGCTTGGCCCACGCGAGCTTGCGCGAGAGTGCCGCCGGGGCCTTCTCGCGACCGCCCTCGAACGTGCCCTCCGGGCCGTAGACGTTGTGGTAACGAGCCACGCGGGTCTCGAGGCCGTAGTCCTCGCGGAAGTGGCGCGCCATGCGCTCGCTGAAGAGCTTCTCCCAGCCGTAGCCGTCCTCGGGGTCGCCGGGGTAGGCGTCCTCCTCCTTGAGGGCCGTGACGTTGGGGTCGGTCTGCTTGTCGCCGGCGTACACGCAGGCGGAGCTGCTGTAGAAGAAGCGGCGGGTGCCGGCGTCGCGGGCGGCGACGAGCATGTTGGTGCTCGTCAGGACCGAGAGCATGCACTCGGCCTTGTTGTTCTCGATGAAGCCCATGCCGCCCATGTCGGCGGCGAGGTTGTAGATCTCCTCGCTGCCCTCGGCGAAGGTGTGGGCCGCCCGGGCGTCGGAGCAGTCGCCGACGACGTTCTCGGCGGCGTCGTGGACCTGGTACCACTCCTCCTGCGGCTTGACGTCGACGGCGCGGACCGTCTTGCCCTGGCCGAGGAGATCGGCGACGAGGTGTCCGCCGATGAAACCACCGGCTCCGGTGACGACGATGGTCATGGGTGAGGGGACCTTCCGACGGGATGCGTGAACAGCGTGAGTGTAGTCGCGCGTGGGACGCTGACGTGGCGTGATCGACGGAGTCGCGTGCATCGTCTGGTCCAGGGGCTCGCATACACTCGTCCCTGCCCGACCGACTCGGCGGGACGACGAAGGGTGTACAGGTGGATCTGCGGCAGTTCCTCACCGCATTGCGGACGCGTTGGCGCTTCTCGTTGCTGACGTTCCTGGCCGGCACCATCGCCACCCTGGCGATCGTCTTCACGATGACGCCCCAGTACGGGTCGAGCGTCAAGATGTTCGTCTCGACCCCGACCGGTGGTCAGGCCGAGTACGCCGCGTCGTTCCTGGTGACGCAGCGCGTCGCGTCCTACGCCGACCTCGCCAAGGACCCCTCGCTGTTGCAGAACGTCATCGACGAGCTCGACCTCGACATGACGTTCGAGGACCTCGGCGGCAAGATCTCCGCCGAGGTCGTCACGTCGACGCAGACGATCCAGATCAACGTCACGGCCGACACCCCCGAGCTCGCGCAGGAGATCGCGGCGGAGGAGGCGGCCCAGCTCGTGGCGCTGGTGCAGCGGCTCGAGAAGCCCGCCGCGGGCGACGAGGCTGCCGCGATCACGGCGCGCGTCGCGACCGATCCCAGCTTCAGCGACGAGCCCGTGGCCCCGAACGTGCCGCTGAGCATTGCGCTCGGCGTGCTCGTCAGCCTGTTCCTCGCGATCGCGGGCGCGCTGCTGCGCCACCTGCTCGACCGCACGGTCAAGTCCCGCGACGACATCGAGAAGATCACGGGCACCCCGGCGCTCGCCACGCTGCCGTTCGAGCCGAACGTCAAGAAGAACCCCATGGCGAGCGACTCCGACGTCTCGTTGGCCGAGGCCTTCCGCGTGCTGCGCACCAACCTGCAGTTCGCCAGCCTCGACGACACCGTGCGGTCGATCCTGGTCTCCAGCGCCGTCCCGAACGAGGGCAAGACGCTCGTCGCCACCAACCTCGCGCTCTCGATGGTGCAGGTCGGCAAGTCGGTGCTGCTGATCGACGCCGACATGCGCAACCCGAACGTCGCCTCGCGGCTCGGCCTGGAGAACTCCGTCGGCGTCGTGTCGGTGCTGCTGGGTCGCACGACGCTCGAGGGTGCCATCCAGCCGCACTCCAACGGCATCAGCTTCCTCGGCACGGGACCGCGTCCCCCGAACCCCGCCGAGCTCCTCGGCACGCACGCGATGCGCCAGCTGATCCGCGACGCCACGGCGATGTTCGACCTCGTGATCATCGACGCTCCGCCCATGCTACCCGTCGCCGACGCCTCGATCCTCGTCACCGAGGTCGACGGCGCGCTGCTGCTCACGCGCTACGGGAGCACCTCGCGCGAGCAGCTGCGGCTGGCGATCACGCGCCTCCAGGGCGTCGGCGGCCGGCTCATCGGCACGGTCCTCAACCGCACGCCGCGCCGGTCCGGCGACACGTACGGCTACGGGTACGGCTACGGGTACGGATACGGCTCCACCGACGACGCCAAGAGCGACCGCAAGGCTGCCCGAGCACTGGCGAAGGAGAACAAGCGCGAGAGCACCGGTCGTCGTGCCTCCCGCTGAGGTCGTCCGATGATCCTCGTCGAGGGCGAGTCCCGGCGCGAGATG
This sequence comes from uncultured Aeromicrobium sp., assembly GCA_964428825.1. Classification (GTDB taxonomy): domain Bacteria; phylum Actinomycetota; class Actinomycetes; order Propionibacteriales; family Nocardioidaceae; genus Aeromicrobium. The sequence continues at coordinate 14,566 of CAYRZN010000012.1, read as the reverse complement.
CTCAAGCGGTGGGGCGCGTGGTTCCTGCCGGTGCTGGTCATGGCGGTCTGCCTCGTCGTGCTGGTGCCCGTCGCCACCGGATCGGTGCTCGGCGGCCTCTTCGCGATCGGGCTGGTCGTGGGGGTCACGTCGATCGGTGTCGTGGGCTTCGAGGGCACCGCGATCGGGGCGCTGGCCCTCGGCGTGGCGCTGTCCCCGATGGACAACCTGCGACCCGTGTCCGCGATTGCCTTCGTCTCGATCTCCGACGTCTTCCTGCTCGTGGGGGTCGGTTGCCTGATCCCGGTGATCATGGGCCGTCGATGGTCGCTCGATCCCTGGTTCATGGCCGCGGTCGCAGGTCTGAGCGGGGTCGCGCTGATCTCCTCGTTCTTCGCCGCCGAGCCCGTGGCCAGCCTCCTCAGCGTGGTGCGACTCGTCATCGGGGCGATGCTCCTGCCGATCGTGTTCATGATCTGGCGACCCGGGGCCACGATCGCGATCACCCTGGCCTGGGCCTACGTCCTGGGCAACGCGGCCAACTTCGCCGCCTCGTTCACGCAGGGAGTCGGTGACGGCGGCCGTCGCATCGGGTTCTCGACCCACCCCAACATCATGGGCCTGTGCGCGATGCTCGCGATCGGTGTCGCGATCGTGCTGTGGGAGGTGCTGCCGCGCTTCTGGGGGGTCATGGCGCTCGCCGCGGCCGCGCTCTGCGCCGGTGGCGTGTGGTTCAGCGGCAGTCGCGCTGCGCTGGTCGCCGCCGTCGCGATGATCGCCCTCTACCCCATCGTGAGTCGGTCGATCGTGACCGCGGTGGCGCTGTTCGGGGCGTCGTTGCCGGTCATCTTCATCGCGGCGCAGGCGATCCTGGCGGGGGAGAACGCGTCGGACAACGCGTTCGGTCGTCTGCTCGGTGGCGGGTCCGCCCAGGGCTCGGACATCGAGCGCGAGATGCTCGCCGACATCGCTCGGGGCCAGTTCGAGGCGCACCCGATCATCGGCGTGGGCATGGCCGACGTCTACGCGGCCCACAACATCTACCTGCAGATCAGCGCGGCGGTCGGCGTCGTCGGGGTGGCGTTCTTTGCCGCGATGCTCGCTGCCGTGCTCGTGCGCTGCCTGGGCATCGATCGCCGGTTCCGTCTGCTGATCCTTCCGGCTGCCGGCTACGTCATGGTCGGCGCGCTCACCACGATCATCTGGGACCGCTTCGTCTGGTGCGTCCTGGCGCTGCCGTTCCTGCTCCCGCTGCTCCGGCAGGAGGGTGACGACCTCGATCCGGAGGCCCTCGACGGTGCACCCGCCGCGGACGTGGCGGCCGTGGAGCGGGCTGCTCCGTTGGCCTAGGGTGGACTTCGGCGCCGATCCAGCATCGGCCCGTCATGCCCGCCTCAATCGGAGCCCCGATGAAGATCTCGTTCCTCGTCCGCCAGACCGCCCGCCGACTGCGCCAGGTGTTCCGGGTGTTCGCCAACCCGTGGTCCATCCTGTTCGCGATCGCCACGCGTCGTCGTGACGTCGTGTTCCAGGTCGACCAGCTCCGCGTCGCCACGCTCAACTCGCCGGCCGCCTGGGGCCCGGTCCTGGAGGTCTTCGTCGAGGACGAGTACGCGCTCGACTGGTTCCTGGCCGACCTGCCGGACGACGTCGTCGCGGTCGACATCGGCGCGCACGTGGGGTGCTTCGCGCTCGAGCTGGTCCGCCGGTTCCCCGCCGCCACGGTGCACTCCTACGAGCCCACGCCCTCCACGGGTGCCTACACCGAGCGCAACGTCGCGGCGAACGGGCTCGGCGGGCAGATCACGGTCCACCGGCTCGCCGTCGCGTCGCAGGACGGCACCTTCACGATGGCCGACAACGGTCCGGGTCGCGCGCACAACGGCGTCCTCTACCTCGGCCAGGAGGGCAGCACGACGATCGAGGTCCAGTGCCGCAGCTTCGCGGAGGCGATGGCCACGGCCGGTGACCGCGTCGACGTCATCAAGCTCGATGCCGAGGGGGCCGAGTACGACATCCTGCTCGGCACGGATCCGTCGCTGCTGGCGTCGGTCCGCCGCTTCGTGCTGGAGTTCCACCCGTCGCCGAACCACGACTTCGCCGAGCTCCGCGCGCACGTCGAGGCCGCGGGCCTCAAGCAGGTGCGCGAGGTCGAGCTGGGTCCCGACCTCGGACTGGCGTGGTTCTCGCGCGACGACCTCGGGTGAGGTGACGGCGCCCGGCCGGGCGCAGAAAGAGGACGGCGCCACCGCTCGGAAGCGGTGACGCCGTCGGGGTCCAGCTCATCTGGTTACCAAGCGTGCTGTCGCGTCAAGGTCGTCCCGGTCCACGACCGTGAGGTCCGCAGATCATCCGGGAGCGACTGCCCTGTGAGACGGGTGATCGCCGCGTGGGTGCCGAGTTTTGCTGGGCCGGCTGTGAAGTTCTCGTGTCCCCACCATGCCTCATGTGACCTGGATCACACAACCCCTGACGCGCGGCTTTTTCGGCGCTCGAGGCGGGACTACGACGCCGAGCGCGACCGCCGGCCGGAGACCAGCGCCGCAGCGACCACGGCACCGGCGACGGCGCCGACGCCCGCTGCCGTGACGAGGATCTTGCCGACCGGGGTGTCGAGGCGCAGGGGCGACGTGAGCGCCACGGGCCGGCGGAACTCCAGCACGGGCCAACCGTTCTCCTCGGCAGCACGGCGCAGGGCCTTGTCGGGGTTCACGGCGAACGCGTGCCCGACCGCCTCCAGCATCGGCACGTCGGTGGCGGAGTCGGAGTACGCGAAGCTCGCCGCCAGGTCGTACCCACGCTCGGCGGCCAGCTCGATCATGGCCTCGGCCTTGTGCGGTCCGTACGCGTACCGGTCGATCTCGCCGGTGTAGCGGCCGTCCTCCACGACGAGCGTGGTGGCGACCACGACGTCGGCACCGAGCAGCGCGCCGATCGGCTCGACGACCTCGGAGCCCGAGGCGGAGACGATGACGATGTCGCGCCCGGCGGCGCGGTGCTCGGCGATCAGCGCGACGGCCTCGTCGTAGACGAGCGGCTCGATGATCGAGTGCAGCGTCTCGGCGACGGCCTGGCGGACCGTGGCGACCTCCCAGCCGGTCACCATCTGGGTGAGGTAGGCGCGCATCTTCTCGAGCTGGTCGTGGTCGGCACCACTGACGGCGAACATGAACTGGGCGTAGGCGCTGCGCAGCACCAGACGGCGACTGAGCAGGCCCTCGGCGAAGAACGGGCGACTGAACGCGAGCGTGCTCGACTTGGCGATGATCGTCTTGTCGAGGTCGAAGAACGCGGCCCCTCGCCCGTCGGCCGGCTGTTCCATGACCCCAGCATAGGGGCCGGTCCGACGGTCGTCCCCAGGTCGCGGGGCCGCGCCGGCCGTCCACAGGCGCCGAGCCGGGCCTCGCGGGGGCCTGGTCGGGCGGACAGGGTCGGGGCATGGATGCTGCAGTCGTCGTCGCGGCCACCGATGTCGCGACCCGTGAGGCGGCCGCCCGGTGGGCGGCCGCACTGGGCGCGATCGCCGAGCCGGCCGCGAGCGTCGCGGAGGCGCGACGCCACTGGGCCGACGCGCCGGCCGTGGTCGTCGACGCACCCATGGCCCGGGCGCTCGTCGAGGCCGAGGTCGCCCGCCGGTCCCACGTCGTGCTGGTGGACCCGGGGGTCGGGGACCAGGACGAGATCTGGCGGACCGCGGTCCGCCTCGGCGCCGCCCTCGTCTGTCGGCCGGACGCGGACGCCCAGCACGAGGCGCTCGAGCTCCTCGCCGCGGCGCTGGAGGGTCGGGCCGAGGCCTGCGTGCTCGCGGTCGTCGGAGCCGTCGGTGGGTCGGGTGCCTCCACGGTCGCCGCCGGGATCGCCCTGGCGTCGGCGCGGCGGTCCTGGCGCACCGTGCTGTGCGACCTGGATCCCTGTGGCGGCATCGACCTCGTGCTGGGAGCGGAGGCCGAGGACGGTGCCCGGTGGGACACCCTCGACCTCGGCGGCGGGCGTCTGCCGGCGGGCGCTCTCGTGGACGTCCTGCCCCGCCACCGCGACGTCGCGTTCCTGACCCGGGCCCGCGACGGCGCCGCGGTCGAGCCGGAGCCCCGCACCGTCGTGACGGCCGCGCGGAGGGCGTCCGACCTCGTCGTGCTCGACGTGCCCCGGCACCCGACCGCGCTGCCGGTCCTCGGGGCCGCGGAGCTCACGGTCGTCGTGGTGCCCGAGTCCGTCCACGGCATCGCGGCCGCGCGACACCTGCTCACCGCGGTGCGCGCCAGCGCCGGCACGGTCGTCGCGGTGGGCCGTGGTGTCCCCGGCGGTCTGGGTCGCGCAGCGCTCGGCGCGCACCTGCCGGTCCCGGTCGTCGCCCGCACGGCCCACCGCCGCGCGACGTCCCGGTCGGTCGCCTCCGGCCGCGGCCCGGCCCGCTCCCGGTCGCTCGACAGCCTCACGGTGACCGTGCTGGGCCTGCTCGGGATGGGGGCATCCCGGTGACGGCCGTGACGGAGGCGCTCGTCGAGCGGGTCCGACGTCGTCTGGCGGCCGACGCCGCGTCCCCCTCACCGGAGAACGTCGCACGGGCGCTGCGGGCCGAGCCGGGCGTCCTCGGCCCCGACACCGTCCTGGCCATCGTCGACCAGGTCCGCCGCGACACCGGCGGCGCCGGCGTCCTGGAACCGTTGCTGGCCCTGCCCGGCGTCACCGACGTCCTCGTCAACGGCACCGATGCGGTGCACGTCGACCGGGGCGACGGACTCGAACCGGTCGACGTGCGCTTCGCCGACGAGGCCGAGGTGCGCCGGCTCGCCCAGCGGCTCGCGGCCCTCGCGGGTCGGCGGCTCGACGACGCGAGTCCGTGGGTCGACGCCCGACTGCCCGACGGCACCCGTCTGCACGCCGTCCTGGCACCCATCGCGCAGCCCGGCACGGTCCTGAGCCTGCGTGTCCCGTCGCGCCGCTTCCTCGGCCTCGACGACCTGGTGGCCGCGGGCTCGCTCACGTCGGCCGGTGCCGACGTGCTCCGCGGCGTCGTCGCCTCGCGGGCGGCCTTCATGGTCTCGGGCGGCACGGGCTCGGGCAAGACCACCTTGCTCGCCGCCCTGCTCGCGGAGGTACCGGCACACGAGCGGCTGGTCGTGGTCGAGGACGCCGCCGAGCTCCGGCCGCGCCACCCGCACGTCGTCGCCCTCGAGGCGCGCCCGCCGAACGTCGAGGGCCGGGGGGCCGTCGACCTGCGCGACCTCGTCCGCCAAGCCCTCCGGATGCGCCCCGACCGGCTCGTCGTGGGCGAGGTGCGCGGCGCCGAGGTGGTCGACCTCCTGGCGGCGCTCAACACGGGCCACGAAGGGGGCTGCGGCACTATCCACGCCAACTCCGCATCCGACGTCCCGGCACGGTTCGAGGCCCTCGCGCTCACGGCCGGGCTGCCCCGCGAGGCGCTCCACGCCCAGCTCGCGGCCGGTCTCGACCTGGTCGTCCACGTGCGACGCGACCACGGGGGACGCCGGCTGGTCGACCACGTCGGGGTCGTGCGGGCCGGACCTGACCGCATCGTCGACTGCGTCCCGGCGCTGCTCCTGGGCGCCGACGCGGTCCGGGAGGGCCCGGCCCACGAGGAGCTCCGAGCCGTGCTCGGGCGCGGCGGCGCGCGGTGATCACCCTCCCGTTCTCCTCCTGGGCCGCGGTCGCGGTGGGGTGCGCCGTGCTCCTCGCCCGTCCGGATCCGCGGTGGGTCGCGACGCACCGGCTCCCGGACCCGGCACGCGCGCGATGGCCTCCACGCCTGCTGCTGCTGGTGGCGGTCCCCGGGCTGGTCAGCCTCCTGCCGCTGCTCGAGGGCGCTGCGGTGCTGGTCGTGCTCGTGACGGTGGTCGGGGTCGCTGCGTTCACCAGGCGCGAGCTGCGTCGCGGCCGGCAGCGTGAACAGGCGCGCGTCGCCGTCCGGGAGGTCACCGAGCTCGTCGACGAGCTGGCGGCCGAGCTGCGTGCCGGCGTGCTGCCGCACCGTGCCTTGGCGACCGTCGCCGTCGACCACCCGCTCCTGGCCCCCGCGGCCCAGGTCGCCGAGCTCGGTGGTGACACGGCCGACGCCCTGCGCGCCGCGGCCGAGACCCCCGGGCGGTCCGGGCTCGACGCCCTGGCTGGCGCGTGGCACGTGAGCGAGACCTGTGGCGCTCCCCTGGCCGAGGTGCTGGACCGGGTCGCACGGGGGTTGCGCTTCGAGACCGAGCTGGGCGACGACGTGCGGTCCACCGTCGAGCCCGCCCGGGCCACGGGACGCCTGCTCGCGGTGCTGCCGCTCCTTGGTCTGTTCCTCGGCGCGGGGCTGGGGGCCGACCCCGTGCACGTCGTCACCTCGACCCTGCCCGGTGCTGCCAGCGTGGCCGCAGGCACGGCGCTGGCCTGCGTGGGCGTCCGCTGGATCGAGACCACGGCCGATCGGGCGGAGCGCGGATGAGGCGCGACGCATGACGGTGCTCGCGGCGGTGCTCACGGGCGTGACCGTGCTGGTGCTGACCGGTCCCTCGCCGCATCGCCGGGCCCGGCGGGTCCTGGGCGTCACGGCGGCTCCACGCGAGGTCGATCGCGGGATCCTGGTCGCCGCGGGCGTCGTGCTGGCCGGCACCGTGGTCGTCGGGTGGCCGTGGGGCACGGTGGCCGGTTGCCTGGCGGCCCCCTTCGTGCGGGAGCGAGTGGGCCGGGCTCGCCGTCCCTCCCCGATCGTCCCTGCGGAGGTGCCGCTGACTCTCGACCTCGTGGCGGCCGCGCTCGACGCGGGACGACCACCCGGGGCGGCCGTGTCCGCCGCGGCCCGTGCACTTCGGGGCGAGGTCGGCGCGGAGCTCGCGGACCTGGCGTCGCGACTGGCCACGGTGGCCGACCCGACGCGAGTCTGGCGCGACGCGACGCGCCAGCCGGGGCTGGCGCCGCTGGCCCGGGCCGTGGTGCGGGCCGAGCGGTCGGGCGCGGCGCCGGCCCTCGTGGTCACGCACGCCGCCGACGACCTCCGGCGCCGTCGGCAGGCCGAGATGACACGGCGCACGCGGGCGGGCGGTGTCGCCACCGCGCTGCCGCTCGGGCTGTGCTTCCTCCCCGCGTTCTTCCTGGTCGGCATCGTGCCCACGCTGCTCGGCCTGGTCGGTTCGGTCCTCGGCTGACCGTCCCCAGGGGCCACGGGTCCACAGGGAGACGGAAGCTCCGCAGGTCGCCGCTCGCGATCCCCATCTTCTCGACGTCCAACCATCGATGAAAGGACTCCTCATGAGTCGACTTCCCATCCGCCGCCCCGCCCGCCGGGATCGCTCGGGCACCGCCCGCCGGGACGAGCGCGGCATGACCACCTCGGAGTACGCGGTCGGCACCGTCGG
>CAYRZN010000012.1:0-7135 GCA_964428825.1 uncultured Aeromicrobium sp. | reverse complement strand
GTCGGCACCGTCGGTGCGTGCACGGTCGGCGCCGTCCTCGTCCGGCTCGCCGGCGACGGCACGCTGCTGGAGCTCGTGCGGCCGTTCCTCGAGATCGGCCTGCGTGACCTCCCGTGGTCCGACGGGTGGCCGTTCGTGCGGCCGTTCCGAGGAATCCAGCGATGACCTCGGGCCGAGCGCCCCTCCGCGGTGAGCGCGGCATGGCCACGGCCGAGCTCGCCGTCATCACCCCGTTGGCGGTGGTCGTGGTCGTCCTGCTGCTCTGGACGGCCTCCCTCGGCTACACGCAGGTGCGGCTCACCGACGCCGCACGCGAGGCGGCCCGCATGGTGGCGCGCGGTGACGCGGTCGCCGAGGCCGAGCAGGTCGCACGCGACCAGGCGCCCGAGGGGTCGGAGGTCGAGATCACCGAGCGCGGCGACGTCGTCGAGGTCGTGGTCTCGGTGCGGTCGACGTTGCCCGGCACCTGGTTCGACGACCCGATCGGTCGCGACCTGTCGTCGACGGCGGTCGCTGCGCTGGAGTCCTCGTGACGCGGGCGCACCAGGCTCGTCGCCGCGACCGTGGCGCCGTGTCCGCCGCCGCAGTCGGCGTCGCCGTCGTGCTGCTGGTGGTCGCGGGGGGAGTGCTCGAGCTCGGGTCGGCCGTCCGGGCGAAGCACGCCGCAGCAGCAGCGGCCGACCTGGCGGCGCTCGCGGCCTCCAGGGCCGTCGAGGCAGGTCGCAACGGCTGCGCGGCAGCCGAGGACGTCGCCCGTCGGAATGGTGCCGAGATCGTGACGTGTCGACTCGACGCCGCGGTCGCCACGGTCACGACCGAGGTGCGGACTCCCCGATGGTGGGGGCGGGGCTGGGCCTCGCGCCAGACCTCCCGTGCCGCGCCGGCCAGCTACCTCGACGGGTCGTGAGCATCACGGAGCACGGCGTCGAGCAGACGCACCGCCCCGGCCTTGTCGAGCGGGTCGTTGCCGTTCCCGCACTTCGGCGACTGCACGCAGGCGGGGCACCCCGTGGGGCACCGGCAGGCCGCGATCGTGTCGCGGGTGAACCGCAGCCAGGTGGCCGCCGTGTCGTAGCCCCGCTCGGCGAACCCCGCCCCACCGGGATGGCCGTCGTGCACGAACACCGTGAGCCGACCGGTGTCGGGGTGCAGGGCCGTCGAGAGCCCACCCAGGTCCCACCGGTCACACGTCGCGAGCAGGGGGAGCAACCCGATCGAGGCGTGCTCGGCGGCGTGGGCCGCGCCCGGCACGTCCACCGACTCGAGGCAGGCGGCGACCTGCTCCGGCTCGAGCGTCCACCAGACCGCGGTGGTGCGCAGGCTCCGCTCCGGCAGGTCCAGCAGCTCCTCGCCGAGCGTGCCGCCGCCACTCGACGACCTGCGCAGGTACGACGTCACCTGCGTCGTCACGTCCACGGTCCCGGTGGCGATCGTGGCGTTGCCCCAGTCGGTCGTGTGCGCCGTGTCGACCACGTCGACGCGGGTCGAGGACCGCGCCTGGGTCGTCCATCCGGGGTCGTCGCGCCGCACGACCGCCGCACCGTCCTCGGGGGAGTACTCCTCGACGACGTACGTGTCGCCCTGGTGCACGTACACCGCTCCCTCGTGCACGGTCCCGTCGGCGGTGCCGGCGTCGACCGTGCCCACGAGGCGCCCGGTCGAGGCGTCCACGATCTGCACGGGCCGACCGCTCCCGCCGCGCAGGTCGGCAAGGTCGCTGGCCCGCTCCCGACGGGTCCAGAACCACCCCGTGCTGCGTCGCCGCAGCCAGCCGGCGTCGGTCAGTGCGTCGACCCCCTCGCGGGCCCGGGGTCCGAAGCGGCCGAGCTCCTGCTCGGTCAACGGCAGCTCGTGGGCGGCCGCGGCGAGATGGGGGCCAAGCACGTGCGGGTTGTCGATGTCGAACACCGTGGCCTCCAGCGGTGCCGCGAAGATCGACTCCGGGTGGTGCACGAGGTAGGTGTCGATCGGGTCGGGCCGGGCGATCAGCACCCCGAGCGACTCCTGCCCTCCGCGTCCGGCCCGACCCCACTGCTGGAACAACGAGGCCCGGGTGCCGGGGTAGCCCACCGTCACCACGGCGTCGAGACCCGAGATGTCGATGCCGAGCTCGAGTGCCGACGTCGAGGTCAGGCCGAGCAGGTCGCCCGACCTCAGGCGCTGCTCGAGCAGCCGCCGCTCCTCCGGGAGGTAGCCGCCGCGATAGGTGGCCACCCGCTCCGGGAGCGACGGGTCGACGTCGGCCAGCAGGTCGCGGGCCCGCGCCGTCACGTGCTCGGCGCCGCGTCGGGAGCGCACGAAGCACACGCTCTGCACCTCGGCCGACGTCAGGTCGGCCAGCAGGTCGGCGGCCTCGTGGGACGCCGGCCGTCGCGCTCCCGAGGTGACGTCGTCGACGTCGAGCAGCGGTGGCTCCCACAGCGCGATGGTCCGCTCGCCGTGCGGCGACGCGTCCTCGGTCACGGCCGTCGCGTCGAGACCGGTGAGTCGACGGGCGAAGGCCTCGGGGTCGGCCACGGTCGCCGACGAGCACACCACGACGGGGGTCGCGCCCACGTGCTCGCACAGGCGCAGCAGCCGGCGGAGCACGAGCGCCACGTGGGCGCCGAAGACGCCGCGGTAGTGGTGGCACTCGTCGACGACGATGATCCGCAGTCCGCGCAGCAGCCTGGTCCAGCGCTGGTGCCCGGGCAGGATCACGTGGTGCAGGGTGTCGGGATTGGTCAGCACCCATGCCGCGTGGTCGCGGGCCCACTGACGCTCCTCGCGGCTGTTGTCGCCGTCCACCGTCGCGGCACGCACCTGGGGGTCCAGCTCGCGCAGCCGCCGGAGCTGGTCGGCGGCCAGGGCCTTGGTCGGGGCGAGGTAGAGCACCGAGGGCAGTCGGGAGCCCTGCAGCGCCTCGCCCTCTCGACCTCCGGTGAGGGCGCTCAGCGCCGGCACCTGGAAGGTCAGGGACTTGCCCGACGCGGTGCCGGTCGTCACGACGACGTTCCGGCCGGCGCGGACGTGGTCGATCGCCTCGCGCTGGTGCGCCCAAAGATGCGTCACGCCCTGGCGGGCGAAGGCGGCGCGCACCGGACCCGGCACCCAGTCGGGCCACGGCTCCACGACCGCCTCGCGCGCCGGCTGAAGCTCGACGTGCGTGACGCGCTCTCCGTGGCGCAGGGCGAGATCGGCCGGTCGCACGCCCCGAGTCTCCCAGACGTCCGGTCGCCCCCGAGCCGTCGAGCCGACCAGCTTCGACGATCGCATCGGCGCGAGGCGTGCCAGAATGACGCGAACCTGGAGGGGAGATCAGATGGAGCTCACGGTGGAGACGCGTTCGGTACCGCCGTTCGAGGTGCTCGAGATCGGTGGCGAGATCGACGTGTACACGGCCCCGCGTCTGCGGGAGGCCGTCGTGGAGGCGATCGAGGCCGGCAAGCTGCGGTTGATCGTTGACGTCCAACGGGTCGACTTCCTGGACTCGACGGGGCTGGGCGTCCTGGTGGGTGCCCTCAAGCGGGTCCGCGCCGACGACGGCACCCTCGACATCGTCTGCACGCACGAGCGGCTGCTCAAGATCTTCCAGATCACGGGACTCGACAAGGTGTTCGGCCTGCACGACAGCGTCGAGGCCGCCGTCGCCGCCCACGCGTGAGCCGGCTCTCGCTCCCGCTCGACGTCACCGACCGGCTCGCGGACGCCCTCCGCGCTGCCACGTTCACGGCCGGAGGCGTGCACGCCCTCCTGGGCACGAGCGCCCACGCGGCCCTGGGCCGCAACGAGTCGACCCCGGCTGCCCGTGCGGCGTCCGACGGCTCGCCGCTCGCCGTCCTCGTGCACCTCTTCACGCTCCAGCGTCCCGTCGACCGGGCGTCGGCCGACCGGGCGCTCCCGGGGCTCGTCGAGCCGTTGACCGCGGCCGGCCTCCTCGCGCTCTCGGGCGACGAGGTGCGGGCGCTGGTCGACGTGCGGCCCTACGGCGACGAGGACCACGACTGGTGGGTCGTGTGCGACCTGACCCCGGGGCTCGACGCCACGCCTGTGGAGGTCGGTCCCGAGCACGTGCTCGGCATCAGTGAGGCGTCGTCGTCGCTGGCCCGCCTCGTGGCGCGCCGACCCGTCGGCCGAGCGCTCGACCTCGGCACGGGGTGCGGGGTGCAGGCGCTGCACCTGGCGCAGCACGCCCGCGAGGTCGTCGCCACCGACGTCAACCCGCGGGCGCTGGACATGGCCCGCCTCACGGCCCGCCTCAACGGCATCGAGATCGACGTCCGCGACGGCAGCCTGTACGAGCCCGTCGTGGGGGAGCGCTTCGACCTGGTCGCCTCCAACCCACCGTTCGTCGTGTCCCCGCCCGACGGCGACCGGCTGGTCTACCGCGAGACCGGCTTCGACGGCGACGACGTGGTGCGCCGCCTCGTGGCCGGTGCCGCCGACCACCTCACGGACGACGGCACGTGCCACCTGCTCGCGTCGTGGGTCCACCCCGCTGACGGGTCGTGGCAGGACCGCCTCGCCGGCTGGATCGAGCCCACCGGTCTCGACGCCTGGGTCCTCGAGCGCGAGGAGGTCGACCTCGAGAGCTACACCGAGATGTGGCTCGCCGACTCCGGCCACCGGGGACGCCCCGACTACACCGCGGCCTACGACCGGTGGCTCACGTGGTTCGCCGAGCAGGGCATCGGCGCCATGGGCTTCGGCTGGATCACGCTGCGCCGTGCCGGCCGCACCACGCCCTCGGTGCGCATCGAGTCGTGGGACGGCCAGGTCGCGGGCCCGGTCGGTCCGGTCGTCCTGCGCTGGCTCGAGTCCGCCGACGTCGAGGGCGACGTGCTCGACCACCGGTGGGTCACCGCCCCCGACCTCGTCCAGCACACGTGGGGCGAGCCGGGCGCCGAGGACCCCGCCGTCATCACGGTCCGCCTCCAGGACGGTCTTCGCCGCGAGCGCCGCGTCGACACGGTGACCGCCGGACTGCTCTCTGCGAGCGACGGCGACCTCACGTCGGGACAGGTCCTGGGGGCGATCGGCACGCTGCTCGACCTCGATCCAGACACGCTCCGGGACGAGCGTCGCGCCGAGGTGGCCGAGCTCGTCGCCGAGGGTTTCCTGACGCCCTGAGCCTGCCGCTCGGGTCGCGTCAGCCGGCAGCGACCGCGCGACGCCGGAACGGCACGATCGCGCCGATCCCGATCAGCAGGTACCCCACGAGCGGCAACCATGCGCCGAACGACGTCTCGTCGAACAGCTCGTCCAGCAGCGCGACGTGGATGCTCGCCAAGGTGATGGTGCCGACCAGCAGCGTCACGCGACCGACCCAGCTCGTCCGGTCCAGTCCCGACCCGACCGCGAGGGCGACCAGCAGCACGGCACCCATGGCCATGCCGATGATGAGCGGGGCGAAGTCCGACCTGCTCTCGTCCGTGCCCACGTTGCCGCTGAGGATGACGACGGCGGCCCCACCGAGCAGCAGCGCTCCGATCGACGCCGTCACGACCCCCGTGATGCGGGCCGCACCCCGGCCCAGGCACATCGCCGGCCCGACCAGCGTCGGGACGAGGACGAACGGGATCCAGAAGAGCTGGACGTACAGGAGCACGAAGTCGTTGAAGAAGGACGTGTTGTCGAGCGCGGTGCTGCGGACCTCCCAGAAGGTCGCGCCGTCGGTCCAGGGCAGCACCAGATGACCCAGCAGGAGCAGCAGCACGCCGACACCGGCGACCGCGAGCCCCACCCCCGGCAGGTCGCGTGGGCCTCGGGCCGGCGGGATGCCGACGGGGCCCTCGGGAGGTGGCACCGACGACGCTGGCGGGTGCTGGTGCGAAGGTGGGGGAGGCAGGGAGCTCACGCCGAACACTGTGGCACGCCCGGCGTGCGTGACGACGGCGCTTCGGGCCGAGTGTCCTGATCTGTTGACGCCACGCGCTACGGTGTGCCCGCCGGGTTGCCGTCGTTCCCGGCCGTAGAGAGGATTCCCCCGTGACCAGCCTCGTGATCGTCGAGTCGCCGAACAAGGTCCGCAGCATTGCGGGCTACCTCGGCGACGGCTACGTCGTGGACGCCTCGGTGGGTCACATCCGTGACCTGCCCCAGGGCGCCGACGAGGTCCCGGCCAAGTACAAGGGGCTGCCGTGGGCGCGCCTCGGGGTCGACATCGACAACGACTTCGAGCCGGTCTACGTCGTCTCGGCCGGCAAGAAGGCGCAGATCACCAAGCTCAAGAAGCTCCTCAAGGACGCCGACGAGCTCGTGCTCGCGACCGATGAGGACCGCGAGGGCGAGGCCATCGCGTGGCACCTGCTCGACGAGCTCAAGCCCAACGTGCCGGTCAAGCGCATCGTCTTCAACGAGATCACCAAGGAGGCGATCCAGCGCGCGATCGCCAACCCGCGTGACGTCGACATGGACCTCGTCGACGCGCAGGAGACCCGACGCATCCTCGACCGCCTCTACGGCTACGAGGTCAGCCCGGTCCTGTGGAAGAAGGTCATGAGCGGCCTGTCGGCCGGTCGTGTCCAGTCCGTCGCGACCCGCCTGGTGGTCGAGCGGGAGCGGGAGCGCATCGCGTTCCGCTCCGCCTCCTACTGGGACCTCGACGCCACGTTCGACGCGAACGAGCAGCACGACCCGCAGTTCTTCCCCGCCCGGCTCATGACGGTCGAGGGCAAGCGCATCGCCACCGGCTCGGCGTTCGGCGCCGACGGCCAGCTCAAGAACCCCGAGGTCGTCCAGCTCGACGAGGCCTCCGTCACGACGCTCGCCGAGGGCCTGCGCGGTCGCCCGCTGCGGGTCGCGTCGGTCGAGGCCAAGCCTTACTCGCGCAAGCCGTACGCGCCGTTCCGCACCACGACGATGCAGCAGGAGGCGTCGCGCAAGTTCGGCTGGGGCGCCGCTCGCACGATGCAGGTCGCGCAGCGCCTGTACGAGGGCGGCTACATCACCTACATGCGTACCGACTCCTCCACGCTGAGCCAGACGGCCCTCAACGCCGCCCGGTCGCAGGTCGGCGAGCTGTACGGCTCGGCCTACCTGCCCGACAAGCCGCGCGTCTACGCCGGCACGTCGAAGAACGCCCAGGAGGCCCACGAGGCCATCCGTCCGGCGGGCGAGAAGTTCCGCACGCCGCAGAAGGCGGGTCTGTCCGGCG
>CAYRZN010000011.1:17542-28147 GCA_964428825.1 uncultured Aeromicrobium sp. | reverse complement strand
GAAATGGTGGTATACCTGGGCCTGGTGGTCTCACGGGCGGCCTGGCCCGACGGGCGGCGTTGCTCGGCGAGGGCGACCAGACGGTTCAGCCGGTCGTCGATCGGCACGCGGAACTCCTCGCCGGAGGCCGGGTCGCGAGCGACGATGCCACGGCCGTCGTCACTCAGGCGGTCCGGTCCGAGCTCACGCATGTCGCCTCCTTGCTGTCCGGCCATTGTCGCCCCGACCGCGGTGGATTCGGGGATGACGCGCCGTCGCGGGTGCCGTTGCCGGCGCGGTCATCGGGGGCTCTCACGCCCGGGGCCCGCGCGGCAGGAGTCCCGCCAGCGAGGGCACGGGGTTGCCGAACCGGTGGTGGGTGATCGAGATCGACTGCTCGTGCAGGAAGGTCAGCAGCTCGACGCGACCGGACTGGGTCACGGGTCCTTCGACGAACGCGACGTCCGGGTCGCCCTCGACGACGCGGGCAGCCTCGACCCGGGAGGAACGGACCAGCCGGACGCGCTCGGGACGCGTGCGGTCGAGGCGCTCCAGCCACGCGTCGTGGTCCTCGACGTGGATCTCGGCGCCGGTGGCCGTCATCCGCACGTCGGTGCTGACCACGAGCGGCGCTCCGGTGCGGACGGCCGCGAGCACGAGCCGCATGACGTCGCGGCGGGATCCCTCCACCCGCGCCACGACCGGCACGGGCCGGTACCGCAGGAGGTTGCGCTCCGCCGTGAGCCGCGAGACGTCCTTGGTCAGACCGAACTCACGGCGCCAGGCGAGCTCGTCGGACCGGGCCGCGACGTCGAGCCAGGCGAGGTCCTCGCGGGGCAGGTCGGTGAACCCGTGCACCTGCAGGAGCTGCAGGACGCCGTCGGAGAGCTCGACGTCCGGCACCCGGCGGACCGGCCGGGGCGTCCACCCGCCGAGACGCACCAGGTGGTTCGGTCCGCCGGTCTTGGTCGTGGGACCCACGGTCGAGCGCTTCCAGCCACCGAACGGCTGGCGCTGGACGATGGCCCCCGTGGTGCCGCGGTTGACGTACAGGTTGCCCGCCTCCACGCCGTCGACCCACGTCGAGATCTCGTCGGGGTCGAGCGAGTGCAGGCCCGCAGTGAGTCCGTAGTCGGTGGCGTTCTGCCACGTGATCGCCGTGGCGAGGTCGGGGGCGTGCATCAGCCCGAGCACCGGGCCGAAGTACTCGGTGCGGTGGAACTCGCTGCCGGCCTGGACGCCGTCGCGCACGCCCGGGGACCACAGACGACCCGTGTCGTCGAGCTGTCGGGGTTCCACGAGCCAGGTCTCGCCCTGGCCCAGCTCGGTGAGACCGGCACGCAGCTTGTCGCCGGGCGGTTCCACCAGCGGACCCATCTCGGCGGACGGATCGGTCGGGTGTCCGACGTGGAGCGAGCTGACGGCGTCGACGAGCTGGCGGCGGAAGCGCTCCGAGTCGCCGACCGATCCGACGAGGATCGCGAGGCTGGCGGCGGAGCACTTCTGGCCGGCGTGCCCGAACGCGCTCTGGACCAGGTCGGCGACGGCCAGGTCGAGGTCGGCGCTCGGGGTGACGACGAGCGCGTTCTTGCCGCTGGTCTCGGCGTGCAGCTGCAGGTCGGGACGCCACGACCGGAACAGGCGTGCGGTCTCCCAGCCGCCCGTGAGGATCACGCGGTCGACGTCGGAGTGCGCGACGAGGGCCTTGCTGAGCGGGCCCTCGGGGATCGTGACGATGCGGAGGACGTCGCGCGGGATCCCGGCCTGCCACAGCGACTCGACCACGACGGCCGAGCTCCGCGGCGTCTGGGGTGCGGGCTTGATGATGACGGCGCTGCCGGCGGCCAGCGCCGCGAGCATCGAGCCGGCCGGGATCGCGACCGGGAAGTTCCACGGCGGGGCCACGACGGTCAGGGACGACGGCTCGAACTTCGCACCGTCGACGGCGTCGAGGCGCACGAGCGCCTCGGCGTAGTAGTGCGCGAAGTCGATCGCCTCGCTGACCTCGACGTCGGCCTGGGCCACGGTCTTGCCGGCCTCGGCCGCCATGACGGCCACGAGGTCGCCGCGTCGGTGCGCGAGGGCGTGACCGGCCTGGTGCAGCAGCCAGCTGCGGACCTGGACGTCGCGCTCCTGCCACTTGCGGGCCGCTGAACGGGTCTGGCGCACCAAGGTCTCGAGCCCGGCCGGACCATGGATGCGGGCGTCCTCGATCGTGCCCTCGCCCATCGTCGTGTAGACGCTGCGCTCGAGCTGCTCGTGCGCCCACGCGCGGTTGCCGACCACGGCCGGATCGGTGTCGGGCGTGTTGCCGAAGGTCGCGACGTCGGTCGAGAAGGTCTCCTGCCGCCGGTCCTGCACGCGATGGCTGGCCGGCGTGTCGCGCTGCATGAGGTCGACCGAGGCGAGGAAGCGCTCGGCCTCGCGGGTGAACGTCGCGGCGTCGTCCAGGCGGAACACCGACGACAGGAAGTTGTCGCTGCTCGCGTTCTCCTCGAGGCGCCGCACCAGGTAGGCGATGGCCACGTCGAACTCGTCGGGGTGCACGACCGGCGTGTAGAGCAGGACCCGTCCGACCGTCTCGCGGACGGCGCGGACCGGACCGGCGTCCATACCGAGCAGCATCTCGACGTCGATCGCGTCGGTGACGCCGCGCTCCTCCGCGAGCAGCCAGGCCCAGGCGATGTCGAACAGGTTCTGACCGGCGACGCCGATGCGGACCGCGTCGACGCGGTCGGGGCGAAGCGCGGTCTCGAGGAGTTGCTTGTAGGACGCATCGGTCTCGACCTTCGAGCCCCACGTGGCCAAGGGCCAGCCGTGGAGCTCGGCGTCGACCCGCTCCATGGCGAGGTTGGCACCCTTGACGACCCGGACCTTGACGGGCGCACCGCCTCGCAGGCGACGCTCGTAGGCCCAGCGGTGAAGGCGTTCGTAGGCGTCGTGCGCGTCGGGGAGGTAGGCCTGCAGGACGATGCCGGCCGTGAGGTCGGGGAACGCCTCGAGGGCCTTCGTGAAGACCGCGATCGTGAGGTCGAGGTCGCGGTACTCCTCCATGTCGAGGTTGACGAACTTCGGCTGGTCGCCCGCGGCGGCCGCCGCGTAGATGGGCCGGAGATGGTCGACGACGCGCTCGACCGTGGCGTCGAAGCCCCAGAGCGAGAGGCGGCTGGCCACCGAGGAGACCTTGACCGACACGTAGTCGACGTCGGGCCGTCCGAGCAGCGTGACGACCGCGTCGCGACGTCGCTCGGCCTCGCCCTCGCCCAGCACCGCCTCGCCGAGGAGGTTCAGGTTGAGCCGGTGGCCGTCCTTGGTGAGACGGGTGATGGTGGCGCCGAGCGGCTCGGGCCGGGCGTCGACGACCAAGTGCCCCACGAGCCGTCGCAGCACCGTCGTGGCCGTGCGGACGACGAACCCCGGAGCCACACGCGAGACCCGCGCCCCCCATCGCAGCGCCGAGCGCTGGTGCCAAGGCAGGAAGGCCGGTGCCCGGCGGGCCAGACGGCGCAGGTTGGCCGCGGAGACCTCGGGATCCTCGGGGCGGACGACCCGATCGACGAAGTCGATCGTGAACTGCAGGCCGTCGGCGTCGGCCAAGAGCTCGGCCAGGCGTCGGGCAGCCGGATCGACACGGCCGCGGCGCGGCGAGGAGTCGACCCAGGTGCGCGCCAGGGCTACGGCGCGCGCGGGCAGGTGCTGGGCGTCGGTCATGGCGCCCCCAGCCTAGTGCCGGACCGCGTCGCTCCGCTCCGGCAGGCGGAAGCCGAGTGCCACACCGGTCGCGACGACCCCCGCGACCAGGGGGACGAGGAAGCCGGCAGAGGCGTTCCAGGCGTGGTCGACGACCCAGCCGGACAGTGCCGCGCCGGGCGCGACGCCGACCGAGAGGCCCAACGTCGTCCACGACAGCGCCTCGGTGAGACGGGCCTCGGGCACGTTCGCGCGGACGAGGTGGACGGCCGCCACGAGGGTGGGGGAGATCGCGGCACCGCCGACGAACAGACACACGGCGGCCCACTCGAGCCGGGGCAGGAGCGCGAGCGGCACGAACGAGAGCGTCAGGGCGACCAGGGCCGTGCGGAGGCGCCGGACGACGTCGGGCGGTGCTGGCAGCAGCCCGACGACGAGGCCGGCCCCGCGGCTGCCCGCGGCCCACACCGCGAGCATGACGCCGGCGAGTCCGGGGCGGCCCTGCTCCTCCGTCAGCGCCACGACGACCACCTCGGCGGCGCCGAAGATGATGCCGATCCCGATGCTGGCGACGACGACCGGCACGAGGACGCGGCCGTCCAGCGGCACCCGGGGCCCGGGCGCCCGCCGCACGACCGGGGGCGCCGTGGCGTGCTGCACGCCGAGGGCGAGGCTGCCGAGGGTGCCGGCGACTCCCGCCAGGGCGATCCCCGCGAACTCGTGGACCTGCAGCGTGACCCACGTCGCGAGCACCGGTCCCACGATGAAGACGACCTCGTCGAGCACGGCCTCCAGGGCGAAGGCGGTGTTGAGCTCCTTCGGGTCGGTCCTGCGCGGGTCGCCGAGCAGGTGCGACCACCGCGCGCGGACCATGTTGCCGGTCTGGGGCGTCGCAGCTCCCGCGACGATCGCCGCCAGGTGGGGCAGCGGGGTCGCGGCGTCACCCGCGATCGCGGCGACGAGCAGGGCGACCCCCGTGCCGAAGCCCAGGGCCCACAGGGTCAGCACCCGCGACTGGCCCCACGTGTCGATCAGACGACCCTGCAGCGGCGCCGTCGCCGCCGCGGCCAGGACGTACGCCGCCGAGACGGTGCCGGCGAAGGCGTAGGAGTCGGTGCGTGCGGCGACGACCACGACGATCGACAGTCCCAGCATCGAGAGCGGCAGGCGCGAGACCAGCCCGGTCGCGCTGAACGCGAGGGCGCCGGGGCGCGCGAGCACGACGCGGTACGGCGAAGCCACGGGTCGTCCTCCTGTCGGTCGGGGGCCACTCTAGAGCGGCGTGGGGAGGGGGGTGACACGATGGGGCCATGGGTGACACCGCACCGCTCGACGCGATCCTGCTGGTCTCGTTCGGGGGCCCCGAGCACGCCGACGAGGTGGTCCCGTTCCTCGAGAACGTGACCCGCGGCAAGGGCATTCCCCGTGAACGGCTCGTCGAGGTCGGTGAGCACTACTTCGGGTTCGGCGGCCGGTCGCCGATCAACGACGCGAACCGGGCCCTGCTGGCCGGCATCGAGGCCGACCTGCGGGCGCACGGCATCGACCTGCCCGTCTACTGGGGCAACCGCAACTGGGACCCCTACCTGCGCAAGACCGTGGAGCAGATGGCGGCCGACGGCCACCGCGAGATCGCCTGCTTCGTCACGAGCGCCTACTCCTCCTACTCCGGGTGCCGCCAGTACCGCGAGGACCTCTTCGAGGCGTCCGAGGGCCTCGACGTCCGCCTGCACCGCGTACGCCACTACTTCAACCACCCCGGGTTCGTCGGCCCGATCACCGACGCTGTCCGGGCCGCCCTCGACACCTCGCCGGCCGACACCCGGCTGGTCTTCGTGACCCACTCGATCCCGACCTCGATGAACGAGGCCTCGGGCGGTCCTGGTGCGTTCGCGTACGAGCGCCAGCATCGCGAGGTCGCCCGTCTGGTGAGTGAGGCGGTCGGTCACGCCGAGCACGACCTCGTCTACTGCTCGCGCTCCGGTCCGCCCCAGGTGCCGTGGCTCGAGCCCGACGTCAACGACCACCTCGAGGAGCTGGCGGAGCGAGGCGTCACCTCGGTCGCCGTGGTGCCGATCGGCTTCATCTCCGACCACATGGAGGTCGTGTACGACCTTGACACGGAGGCGTCGGCCACCGCCGAGCGCCTGGGCCTGACGTACGTCCGCGTCGACACGCCCGACACGGCCCCCGCCTTCATCGAGATGGTGCGCGAGCTCGTCGTGGAGCGTGCGGCAGCCGAACGCGGGGAGTCCCCGGAGCGCGTCACGGTGGGCGAGCTCGCGCCGTGGACCGACCACTGTGCCGCGACCTGCTGCCTGAACCCGCGGTCCACCCGCACGGCCCTGGTGTGACGGAGCCGCACGGACTGCTCGACCTCGCCGTCGAGGTCGGCCGCGAGGCCGCGGCTCTCGTGCGGCACCTTCGGCCCGAGGGTCGGGTGCCCGTCGCCGACACCAAGTCGAGCGCGACCGACCCCGTCACCGCGATCGACCGGGCGAGCGAGGAGCTCATCCGCGCCCGCGTCGCCGCGGCACGGCCGGACGACGGGTTCCTCGGCGAGGAGGGCGACACGCTCGTCGGTACGAGCGGCGTCGAGTGGGTGGTCGACCCGATCGACGGCACCGTCAACTTCATGTACGGGGTGCCTGCCTACGCGGTCTCGATCGCGGCCCGGCGGGGTGACGAGGTCCTGGCCGGGTTCGTGGTCAACGTGGCCGACGGCCGGGAGTGGGGCGCCACCCGCGGCGGGGGAGCGTTCCGCCTGGACGGCACGGCGCGCCGCATCACGACGCCGGCTCCGCCGCCCCTGACGCACCTGCTCGTCGCGACCGGGTTCGGGTACGACCCGCAGGTCCGCGCGGCCCAGGGCGAGTCGGTCGCCCGACTGCTGCCGCAGGTGCGGGACGTCCGCCGCATCGGGGCGGCCGCCCTCGACCTGTGTGCGCTCGCGGAGGGCACCGTCGACGCCTACGTCGAGCAGGGTCTGCACCCGTGGGACCTCGCCGCGGGCGGCCTGGTGGCGACGGAGGCGGGCGCCGTGCTCTCCGGTCTGGACGGACCTCCCGATCGCCGCCTGGTCATGGGCGCGCACCCCGACGTCGCGCCGGAATATTTCGCCCTCGTGCGCGCTTGTGGCTTCTGACGCCGCACCGGACGCCGTGCTGGGGTCGGTGTGCAACAATCACCCGGCCGGACGCTCGACCCACACCCGAGGTCGGGGGCCGCGACGTCACATGACAGCCCACACACCCGGGTACGCCTGACGCTGGAGGAACACACGCATGGCCACCGATTACGACGCTCCCCGCAAGACCGAGGAGGAGCAGTCCGAGGACTCCATCGAGGAGCTCAAGGCCCGCCGCCACGAGAAGAACTCCGGCAAGGTCGACGAGGACGAGGTCGAGGCGGCCGAGTCCTTCGAGCTGCCCGGTGCCGACCTCTCCCACGAGGAGCTCGCGGTCCAGGTCGTCCCCAAGCAGCTCGACGAGTTCACCTGCAGCTCGTGCTTCCTGGTGCATCACCGCAGCCAGCTCGCCGAGGAGAAGAAGAACGGGCAGCTCATCTGCCGCGACTGCGCCTACTGACGCCGTCCTGAGTCATCTCGAGGGGGGGCGCGGTCGGCCCGGCGTGGAGACACCGCCGTGCGGCCGACCCGCTTCCGCACGATGTGCTGCCCGATCCACCATTTCCACCATCGGCAACGGTGGATGGGCCAGCACATCTCGCTGCAGCGCTCGGTGGGCCCTGTACTAGCGCTTCTTGCGCTTCTTCCTCCGCGTGCTCGCCGTGTGCTCGGCCTTGGCCTCGGCGACCTCCTTGGCCATGAGGTCGCCCTTGACGCCCTTCATGCCGGGAGGAAGCTGGCCGGTCGAGCGGACCCAGTACTGGGCGGTCTGGCGGCGCACGGCGACCTTGACGACCTGCACGAGGGCACCACCGACGACGGCCCACCCGATGGCCTCACGGAGCTCGACCTCGGGGTTGTCGCCAGCGGTCGGAGGCTTGCGGCCGGTGACCAGCCGCCACGCCCCACCCGCGAGAACCGGCGCGGCGACCGTGGCGGCCAGCGTGGTGGAGCGGTCCATGAGCTTCCACGCGGTCTTCGACCGTCGTCCCTGCTTCGGCGTGGGCGACGGGGTGGTCGCCGGGTTCGCGTTCTTCGTGCGCTGACGACGCTTCTTGGCCACGGTCAGGATCCCTTCTGCGGTGCACCGCCGGCGGCGGTGCGGCGCCCAGTCTGCCGCAGGTCCTCGATCGCGGCAGCCAGACGATCGGGGCGGCGGCTGCCGAGCAGCCAGTACGGGTGGGGGTCGGCGGGATCGACGATGGTGACGCGCACGCCGGTGTCGATCCACGGGCGCGTCGCGAGCCAGGCGCGGACGTCGGCGCGTGGGCCCATGACCTCGCGGTACGCCGTGCGGTCCAGGACCTCCACCTCGCCCAGGAACTCCGGCGAGACGTGGGCGCGACCGGCGTGCAGCTCGTCGTCGACGGCGACCCGCAGGGCGCCGTAGGCGCCGACGAACCCGTAGCCGACCGCGACCGCGAGAACGGTTGCGACGGTGGCGAAGAGCGGCGTCGTGGCGACGAACACCAGCCATCCGCACGTGAGCCCGAAGCCCGTGGCACCGAGCCACCACCCGACGGGAGCGGTCAGTCGTTCGCGGTGCTTCACCCCGCCAGTCTAGGGTCGGCGCCATGGTCTCCATCCCCCTGACCCGTCTCGATCCGGAGGTCCCGCTGCCGACGTACGCCCGCCCGGGCGACGCCGGAGCCGACCTGGTCAGCACCGTCGACGTGACGATCGCGCCGGGGGAGCGCGCGCTGGTGCCCACGGGCCTCGCCATCGCGCTGCCCGAGGGTCATGCCGCCTTCGTCCACCCGCGGTCGGGGCTGGCCTGGCGACACGGCGTCTCGATCGTCAACACCCCGGGCACGATCGACGCCGGTTACCGTGGTGAGATCAAGGTCGTCCTGGTCAACCACGACCCCCGTGAGCCCTTCACGGTCAGGCGCGGCGACCGCATCGCCCAGCTCGTCGTGCAGCGGGTCGAGGCGGCCCAGTTCGTGGAGGTCGACACGCTCGACCAGACCGAGCGGGGCTCCGGCGGCTACGGGTCGACCGGGGGACACGAGAGCTTGCACCGGAAGGACGTCTGATGGGAATCTTCACGCCGCGCCGACGCCGCGCCGACCCCGACACGAGCACCGAGACCGAGGACCAGCGGGTCCACGAGGCGCAGGTGGCCCAGCAGGACTCCGAGCGCAGCGGCGGTCCTTGGGACGCCGCGGACCAGCCCGAGCTGGGCCAGCGGGTCGACTTCGGGGCCTTGCGGTTCAGCGTCCCGGCCGGGTACGTGGTGCAGCGGCCGGCCAACGACGCCGACGGTCAGGTTCCCGTCGTGCTGCTGCGAGGACCGGAGGGCGCGCTGCGTCTCCGGGTGTTCGCGGCGCCGCGCGACGGTGGTCTGTGGGACGAGCTCCGCGCGGACGTGGTGCGCGAGGTCCAGGAGCGTGAGGGCACGGCCGAGGAGGTCGAGGGTCCGTTCGGCCCAGAGGTCCGGTGCGTGCTCCCGGTGAAGACGCCTGACGGTGCACCGGCGGTCCAGCCCAGCCGGGTCATCGGCGTCGACGGCCCCCGGTGGACCCTCCGCGGCACGTTCCTCGGTCCGGTCGCCAAGGACCCCCGTGACGACGGGGACCTCATGGACGTGTTCCGCGGGGTCGTCGTGGTGCGGGGTCCGGAGGCGCGACGCGCCGGCGAGGTCCTGCCGCTGACGCTCCCGCCCGGGGCTCGGGACGCCGACTCCGCGGCGGCCGCGAGCGGCGCGGGCGAGACGTCGGTCGCTGACACGGACGCGACGTAGGATCGGGACATGCCCGGAATCCTCAGCCGTGCGTTCGACCGGTTCGCGACCGAGCAGCGCGACGCCGCCGACCTCCGCAACGACGCCGAGCGGTCGGGCTGCTGCCACATGGCCGACACCGTCGAGCGTGAGCGGGTCGCGATCCACGGTGTCGTGCGCGCCGTGACGCAGCGGTCGGTCGACGGCATCTCCACGCTCGAGGCCGAGCTGTACGACGGGTCCGACAGCGTCACCCTGGTGTGGCTCGGACGTCGACGCATCACCGGCATCGCCACGGGGCGCTCGCTCACGGCGCGGGGCCGTCTGGGCACCCGCGGGGGACGCAAGGTCGTCCACAACCCCGCGTACGAGCTCGATGCCTGAGCCCACCCTCGAGACCGTCGAGGAGCTCGTCCGGCGCCAGCTGTCCGCCGCCTTCGGTGGCTTCCGGGGCGTCATCGAGAGCTCCGTGCCGAGCCTGGCGTTCCTGGTCGCCTACCTGACCACCGACGAGCTGCGCCGGTCCATCATCATCGCCGTGGCCGTGTCGGTCGTGCTGCTCGTCGTCCGGCTCGTGCAGCGCAGCACGCCGCAGTTCGTCATCAACTCGTTGCTCGTGATCGGGATCGGCGCCCTCTTCGCGTCGAGGTCGGGGGAGGCGCGCGACGTCTTCCTGCCCGGCATCCTCTACAACGGCGCCTACGCGGTCGTCCTGATCGGCACGATCCTGGTGGGGTGGCCCGTCGTCGGCTTCCTCGTCGGCAGCCTGAGCGGCGACGCGACGTCCTGGCACCGCGATCGGGCCCTGGTGAGGCTCTGCTCGCGTCTGACCTGGCTGCTCGCGGTGCCCTGCATCCTGCGCGTCGTCGTCCAGTACCCGCTGTACGCCGCCGACGAGGTGGGCCTGCTCGGCACCTCGAAGATCGTCATGGGCTGGCCCCTGCAGGTCGCCGCGCTGCTTGCGATGGCGTGGCTGCTGAGTCGCAACTCGACGCCCGCCTCGGCCCTGACCCGGCCGGCCCTGGGCGCCGACGACCCGGAGTCCCCGCGCGCGAGCGCTTGAGTCGTGCTGCGCGCGAGCGCTTGA
>CAYRZN010000011.1:0-17442 GCA_964428825.1 uncultured Aeromicrobium sp. | reverse complement strand
GCGCGCGAGCGCTTGAGTCGTGCTGCGCGCGAGCGCTTGATCGCGGGGTCGGGGCTACGCTCGGCAGCGTGAGCCAGATCTTCTCCCTCGAGTTCCCGCAGAGCCTCGCGACGTTCGACGACTACGACGCGGCGCAGAAGGCGGTCGACGCCCTCTCCGACGCCGAGTTCCCCGTGCAGAACCTCCTGATCGTCGGCACCGACCTCAAGCAGGTCGAGCGGGTCACCGGGAGGCTCACGACCGGACGTGTCGCCCTGGCCGGGGCCCTGTCCGGTCTGTGGCTGGGTGTCCTGGTCGGTCTGCTGATCGGTCTGTTCGCGTCCGAGACCAGCCTTCTGCAGATCCTCGCCACGAGCGCGCTCGTCGGCGCCGGCTTCGGTGCGGTGTGGGGACTGCTGGGCTATGCCGCGACGCGTGGTCGCCGCGACTTCAGCAGCGTGCGCACGGTCGTCGCCACGCGGTACGAGGTGCTCGTCGAGCACCGGCACCTGGCTCAGGCCAAGGAGCTCCTCGGCCCGGTCGGACAGCCGGATCCCTTCCTCTGAGGGTGTTCCCTCTGCCCGCCCAGGCGCGGGACCCCTGCCGGGCTAGCCCTTCTTCGGGGCGAGCAGGGCCGCGAGCTCGGCCTCCGCGTCGGTCTGCGTGACGAACAGCAGCTCGTCACCGGCCTCGAGCGCACGGTCGCGGTCCGGACTCAGGATCGACGTGTCGCGCAGGATCGCCACGAGCAGCACGTCGCCGGGCCACGGGACGTCGGCCACCCGGGTGCCCACGAGCGGCGAGTCCTCGGGCATCGTCAGCTCGACGAGGTTGGTGTTGCTCTGGCGGAACGTGAACAGACGCACGAGGTCGCCGACCGCCACGGCCTCCTCGACCAGCGCCGCCATGAGCCGCGGAGTCGAGACCGCGACGTCGACGCCCCACGACTCGCCGAACAGCCACTCGTTCGACGGGTGGTTGACGCGGCCCACAGTGCGCGGCACCGCGAACTCGGTCTTGGCGAGCAGGGAGATCACGAGGTTGGCCTTGTCGTCGCCGGTGGCGGAGATCATGACGTCGCACGTCTCCAGCCGTGCCTCCTCCAGCGAGGACAGCTCGCAGGCGTCGGCCAGCAGCCACTGCGCTCCCGGCACGGCCTCGGAGCGGATCGACGCAGGGGACTTGTCGATCAGCAGGACGTGGTGGCCGTTCTCGACGAGCTCGGTGGCCACAGAGCGGCCGACGGCTCCGGCTCCGGCGATGGCGACGCGCATCAGTGGTCCTCGGTTCCTGCGTCGGGTCCGGAGGTCAGCACGGCGTGCGCGGCCTCGGCGCGGTCGTCGCGCATGAAGACGCTCAGGTAGTCGCCCTCCTGGATCGCCATCGTGGCCTTGGGGACGACACCGCTGCCGAGCCGCGTGACGAACGCGACCCGCACGCCGGCGGCCTCCTCGAGCTCGGCGATCGGTCGACCGATCCAGCCGAAGGGTGCGTAGACGCTGTCGAGCCGCAGCTCGCCGGAGGGATCGCGCCACTGAGGCTCCGAGCCCGCGGGCAGGAGGCGACGCAGGACCTGGTCGGCGGCCCACGGCACGGTGGCGACCGTCGGGATGCCGAGTCGCTCGTAGACCTCGGCGCGGCCGGCGTCGTAGATGCGAGCGACGACGTTCGTGACGCCGAACAGCTCGCGGGCGACGCGGGCGGAGATGATGTTGGAGTTGTCACCGCTGGACACCGCGGCGAAGGCGTCGGCCCGCTCGATGCCCGCCTGTCGCAGCACCTCGCGGTCGAAGCCCATGCCGGTGACCGTGAGGCCCCCGTAGGTGGGCCCGAGCCGGCGGAACGCCTCGGCGTTGGAGTCGATCACGGCGGTCGTGTGGTCGCGCTCCTCGAGGCTGCGCGCCAGGGACGAACCGACGCGGCCGCACCCCATGATAACGATGTGCACGAGGCGACGCTACACCCGCCGAAGGGCCGTCGCCGCCGTGCTCCGAGGTGGGGGTGCGCCGGGCTGGGAGCGCCTCACGGCGCGTGGCCGCTCGTAGCGGCTGATGTTGAGACCCGGGGCTACCTCAGCCCGGCGCCCGCTCAGTCTAACGACCGGCTCAACCGGTCGCGAGCAGGTCAGGACAGATGCCCGGAACGCTCGATCGCCGCGGCATGACGCAGCTGCCGGGCGAGGTCGAACAGGCGC
This sequence comes from uncultured Aeromicrobium sp., assembly GCA_964428825.1. Lineage (GTDB taxonomy): Bacteria > Actinomycetota > Actinomycetes > Propionibacteriales > Nocardioidaceae > Aeromicrobium. The sequence goes on along the minus strand of CAYRZN010000011.1, from coordinate 15,269 downwards.
GCGGCGCTCAGTGGGTCGGCGTGCTCGAGCTGTCCGCGACCTACGGCGGCCACGTGCGCGAACGCTGCGGCACGGTCGAGCGTGACGTCGAAGTCCGAGCGCACGACGCCGCGCAGCACGGCGTCGACGAGGCGGAGGACGTCGTCCGGCGTGGGCGGTTCGACGACCCCCGCGAGGGCGTTCTGGACGGGGGCGTGCGCGACCCCGGCGGCGTACTCCCGCGCCGCCTGGTCGGGTTGGCGGTGGACCCACGTGTGGACCAGGTAGAGCCGCCACAGGCACCCGGCGACCGTGTCGGACGGACAGGCGGCCCAGAGGTCGGCGAGCGTGCCGAGCCCCTCGGTGTCGACCAGGTGCACGACCCGCTCCACGAGGGCCTCGTCGGCCGCACTGTCGGTGCCGCGCACCAACAGGTGCGCGATCCGGTGGCCCGCCGCCGTCGCCTCCGCATGATCGGGCGTGCCGACGACGTCGCGGAACGCCTTGGGCCCGGGCAGGGCCGGCCGGTGGAAGTCACCCATGCCGATCGACGATACGCGTCAGCCGGTGAGCACCACGCCGATCAGCCGGCGAGCGCCTCGCTGAGCAGGGTGGCCACGAGCCCGATCTGCCACGGGCGGGCGCCCCGGGCAGCGAGTGCCTCGCCCACGGAGCCCGGGGACAGGTCGGCCGGGGGCTCCCACGCGAGCTCGCGCACGAGGCCGGGGGAGATGAGGTTCTCGGCCGGGAGGTCGTGCCGGTCGGCCAGGGTCGTCACGACGTCGCGGCACCGGGCGAGCCGGTCTGCCGCCTCCGGGTGCTTCTCGGCCCAGGCCCGCGGGGGCGGCGGACCGTCGCCCCGCACGCTGGAGCGCGGGAGCTCGTCCTCGGGCAGTGCGAGGGCGGTGTCGATGGCCCGTTGCCAGTCGTTGAGGTGCCGACGCGCGCCCCGGCCGCGCATCGTGCGCAGGCCCTTGAGCTCGTCGACGTCGGTGGGGGCGGCCGTGGCCATCTCCACGATCGCGGCGTCCGGGAGCACCCGGCCGGGGGTCGTGTCGCGGCGCTGCGCGATCTCGTCGCGCATCTCCCACAGCCCGCGCACGAGCGCGAGGTTGCGACGCCCGCGGAGGCGGTGCATCCCGGAGGTGCGTCGCCAACGATCGGTCTTGGGCGCCGGGCCGGTGAACGTCAGCAGCGCCTCGAACTCCTCGCGGGCCCACTCGAGCTTGCCAGCCTTCTCGAGCTCGGCCTCCAGCAGGTCGCGCAGCTCCACCAGCACCTCGACGTCGAGGGCCGCGTAGAGCAGCCAAGGGTCCGGGAGCGGACGGGTGGACCAGTCCGCGGCGGAGTGCTCCTTGGCCAGGCTGTGGCCGAGGAACTGCTCGACGAGCGTCGCCAGACCCACCCGGGGCAGGTTGAGGAGCCGACCCGCGAGCTCGGTGTCGAACAGGGCGCGCGGTCGCATGCCTGCCTCGGTCAGGCACGGGAGGTCCTGCGTGGCCGCGTGGAGGATCCACTCGCTGTCGCCGATCGCGTCGTCGAGGGCCGAGAGGTCGTCGAACGGGATCGGGTCGACCAGGTGCGTGCCGGACCCGACGCGACGCAGCTGCACGAGGTACGCGCGCTGCGAGTAGCGGTAGCCGGAGGCGCGCTCGGCGTCGATCGCGACGGGGCCGGTGCCCTGCGCGATCGCGCGGCACGTCTCGGCGTAGGCAGCGTCGGTGTCGACGACCGGCGGCAGCGGGTCGCGCAGCGTCAGCGGCGGCAGGCCGGGATCGGGGGTCGCCGGCTCTGGACCGGGTGCGTCGCCCGCGGTGTCGGCCGGTGGTGTCGGGTCTGCGGGTTCGGCGGGGGTCTCGTCGGCCCCGGACGTGGTGGCCGGCGGCTCCCGCCGCGCCGCAGGCTCGCTGGGATCGGGCGAGCGGGGCACGAGGAACTCGGGTTCGAAGGACGTCACGAGCGGCCACCGAGGCTCGGGCCACGCTGGCCACGACGCGGCAGGTACGCGACGTCGGGAGTGAGCGGTGGCAGACCCGCCACGGCGGCGAGCAGGTCGCCCCAGGCGCCCAGGTGGTCGCCCACTCCGGTGAGAGGCGTCCACGACGCGCGGACCTCGACCTGCGACTGGGGTGCGTCCTCGACCATGGAGCCGAAGCCCTCGGTGTGCACGACCGTGACGCTGCCGCCGATCGCGGTGGCCTCCGCGCCCCGGGCCGCCAGGGCGTCCTCCAGCCAGCTCCACCCGACGGCCGGCAGGACCGGGTCGGCGGCCATGTCGCCCTCGATGTCGGCGCGCGCGAACGTGACGCAGCGGAACGTACCGTTCCAGGCGTCGTGCCCGGCCGGGTCGTGCAGCAGGATGAAGCGACCGCCCGCCAACTCCTCGTCGGCCACGACGATCTCGCCGCTCAGCGCGTGCGCGAACGGGGCGATGCGGGTGGGCGCGGGCATCTCGTCGACCACGACCTCGGGCCGCACGGCGGCCGACCTGAGCTGGTCGACGGCGGCGGTGAACTGGCTCGGCGTCCCGCCAAGCTCGCTGTGGGCAGCCACATCGCGATGGTAGGGCGCCCGGCCCGTGCACACCGGTCGACACTCCGCAGCACGGCGCGCGGACTCGCCTGAGAGACTGGCGGGGTGACGACACCGCTCTCGGAGAGCCCCTTCCTGCGTGCCTGCCGCGGCGAGACGCCCGACCACGTGCCCGTCTGGTTCATGCGCCAGGCCGGCCGCTCGCTGCCGGAGTACCGCAAGCTGCGCGAGGGCGTAGCGATGCTCGACTCGTGCTTCACGACCGACCTCGTCGTGGAGATCACGATGCAGCCCGTGCGACGCCACGGCGTCGACGCGGCGGTCTTCTTCTCGGACATCGTCGTGCCGCTCAAGGCCATCGGGGTCGACCTCGACATCGTCCCCGGCGTGGGGCCCGTGATCGCCGAGCCGATCCGCTCCCGCGCCCAGCTCGCGCAGCTGCGCGACCTCGAGCCCGACGACGTCGCCCCCGTCCTAGCCGCGGTCACGGCTCTCACCGGGGAGCTCGGGTCGACACCGCTCATCGGCTTTGCCGGCGCGCCGTTCACGCTCGCGTCCTATCTGGTCGAGGGGCGTCCGTCGCGCGACTACCGCCACACGAAGGCCATGATGCACACCGACCCCGACCTGTGGCACGACCTCATGGGCCGGATCGCGGCGGTCGCCGGACAGTTCCTGCGCCTGCAGGTGCAGGCGGGCGCCTCGGCGGTGCAGGTCTTCGACTCCTGGGCGGGTGCCCTGAGCCTGGCCGACTACCGCACGTTCTCGCAGCCGCACTCGGCCGCCGTCCTGGCGTCCGTGGCCGACCTGGACGTGCCGCGGATCCACTTCGGGGTCGGCACGGGCGAGCTGCTGGGCGCGATGGGCGACGCAGGCGCCGACGTCGTGGGCGTCGACTGGCGCATCCCGCTCGACGACGCCGTGCGTCGCATCGGCCCCGGCTACTCGGTCCAGGGCAACCTCGATCCGACGCTGCTGTTCGCGCCGCCCGAGGTCGTGGAGCGCGAGGCCCGCCGCGTGCTCGACGAGGGCCGTGCGGCACGGGGCCACGTCTTCAACCTCGGGCACGGCGTGCTGCCCGAGACCGACCCCGACGCGCTCACGCGGCTGGTCGACGTCGTGCACGCCTACGAGCTCGACTGATGCGCGTCGCGGTCGTCGGTGCCGGCATCGCGGGTCTCACCGCGGCCTGGGAGCTGACCCGGCGTGGGCACGACGTCGTCGTGCTCGACGGCGCCGACCGCGTCGGGGGCAAGCTGCTGACGGGCGACGTCGGTGGCGTGCAGCTCGACCTCGGTGCCGAGTCGGTCCTGGCCCGGCGCCCGGAGGCCGTGGGCCTGATCGAGGCCGTGGGTCTGGCCGACCGGGTGCAGAACCCCGTCACCACCACGGCCGGCGTCTGGACTCGCGGCGAGGTCCGCCCCCTCCCGCCGACCGTGCTCGGCGTCCCCGCCGACCTCGACGCCCTGGCGGCGAGCGGCATCGTCGAGGAGGTCCAGGTGCAGGCCGTCCCCGTGCCGTCCCACGACGTCTCGGTGGGCGACTTCGTCACGGCCCGAGCGGGACGAGAGGTGCTCCAGCGCCTCGTCGAGCCGTTGCTCGGTGGGGTGTACGCCGGCCATGCCGACGTGATCTCCCTGCGCGCCGCGGCGCCGCAGCTCTTCGCGCTCGGCGACGACCCGGTCACGTCGGCCGTCTCGGCCCGCGCGGCGGCGTCCGGGACTCCCGTCACGCCCGTGTTCGCCGGCATCGTCGGGGGAGTCGGCACCCTGCCGCAAGCCCTGGCGGAGCGTTCGGGTGCCGAGGTGCGCACCGGGAGCACGGTGCGCCTCGTCGAGCGGTCCGGTGACGGCTGGCGGCTCATGGTGGGGCCGGTGGGGTCGGTCGAGGAGGTGCTCGCCGACGCCGTCGTCGTCGCGACCCCCGCGCCGGCCACGGCGCGGCTGCTGGCCGAGGTGGCGCCCGGCGCCGCCTTCGCGCTCGCAGGCATCGACTACGCGAGCGTCGCGCTCGTCACGGTCGTGCTGGAGGAGCAGGTCGAGCTGGCCGGATCGGGCTTCCTCGTGCCTCCCGTCGACGGTCGGTTCGTCAAGGCGGCGACGTTCAGCTCGAACAAGTGGGCCTGGGTCGCCGACTCCGGCCGCACGGTGCTGCGCGCCTCGGTCGGCCGGGCGGGGGAGTCGGTCGCCCTGCAGATGGGCGACGCCGAGCTGGTCGAGCGAGTCCTGGCCGACCTGACCGAAGCGCTCGGCCCGTTGCCGGACGCAGCCGACACCCACGTCCAGCGGTGGGGCGGTGCCCTGCCGCAGTACGAGGTCGGTCACCTCGACCGCGTGGCCACGGTGCGTTCCTCGGTCGCGGGCGTCCGTGGCCTCGAGGTGTGCGGCGCGGCCTACGACGGGGTCGGGATCGCGGCGGTCGTCGCCGGCGCCCAGGCCGCCGTGTCGAGACTGTTGGACGAGTTGGGAGACTGACCCCATGACCGAACGCACTGAGCGCGTGCCGAACCAGGGCAAGCTGGCCAAGGAGATCAACGACACGATCCGCTACGCGATGTGGTCGGTGTTCAAGCTCGACCGTGTCCTGGGCGACGCCGACCGTGGTGCCGAGGCTGCCGAGGTCGACGCCCTCGTGGCGCGCCTGGCCGACGAGGACGTCGTCGTTCGCGGCAGCTACGACGTCAGTGGCATCCGGGCCGACGCCGACCTCATGGTGTGGTGGCACGCGTCCACCGCCGAGGCCCTCCAGGCGGCCTACAACGCCTTCCGGCGCACCGCCCTGGGCAGCCGCATGGCGCCGGTCTGGTCGCAGACCGCGCTGCACCGTCCGGCCGAGTTCAACCGGTCGCACATCCCGGCCTTCATGGCCGACGAGGAGGTGCGCGACTGGGTCTGCGTCTACCCCTTCGTGCGCTCCTACGAGTGGTACCTGCTGCCCGAGGACGAGCGTCGCGACATGCTCAAGGAGCACGGCATGCAGGCGCGCCCGTACCCGGACGTCCGGGCCAACACGGTAGCGTCCTTCGCCCTGGGCGACTACGAGTGGATGCTGGCCTTCGAGGCCGACGAGCTGCACCGCATCGTCGACCTCATGCGCGAGCTGCGCGCAAGCCGCGCCCGGCGGCACGTGCGCGAGGAGGTCCCGTTCTACACGGGACGCAAGCGGTCGTGGAGCGAGCTGACCGACCTCTGGCCATGAGCACCTGAGCCGCGAACGACAGCGCCCCGCGACCGTCACTCACGGTCCCGGGGCGCTGTCGCGTCGAGGTTCAGGCGTCGTCGGGGCGCAGCTGCAGCGCGATGCCGTTGATGCAGTAGCGCTGGTCGGTGGGGGTGTCGAAGCCCTCGCCCTCGAACACGTGGCCGAGGTGGGAGCCGCAGCTCGCGCAGCGCACCTCGGTGCGGGTGCGGAACATCGACGTGTCCTCGATGTACTCGACGCTGTCGCCGGCCAGCGGGCTGTAGAAGGCCGGCCAGCCGCAGTGGGCGTCGAACTTCGTCTCGCTGCGGAACAGCTCGGCGCCGCACGCGCGACACGCGTAGACGCCGACGGTCGGGTCGGTCTCGTAGGAGCTGGAGCCGGGCCGCTCGGTGCCGGCCTGGCGGAGCACGTGGTACTCCGCGGAGCTGAGCTCCTGGCGCCACTCCTCGTCGGTCTTGGCGACGTCGTACGTGCGGTCGGTGTCCTGCTTGCTCATGTCAGCGTGCCTGTCCGTCGAAGGGAACGTGCTCGATCAGGTGGAGGGTCGGGACGTCGAGCGCACGCTTGGCGCGCGCCGACCAGTCGAGCCCGAAGAACTCCTTCACGAAGTGGGGCTCGGTGAGGATGATCGCCTCGTCGGCCGACTGGTCGCGCACGACGCGGACCAGCTCGTCGACCGGGTCGGTCTCGGTCAGCAGGGCGACGACCTCCTGACCGCGGGCGCGCAGCAGGGCCGCGCTGGTCTCGAGCTCCTCGGCGCCCTGTCGGCGGACCTCGTCGGCCGCGTCGAGAACGACCTCCGGCGCGACGGGCGGCGTGATCTCAGCGGTGCCGAGCGAGCTGAGCGACGACGCCAGTGCAGCGGAGGAGCTCTCGACCGGGAGGATCAGGTGATAGGTGACGGTGTCGTCCAACGCCTCGTGCAGCGCGACCAGCTGGTCGGCGTCGAGGTCGTTGAGCGCGCGTTCCACGAGGACGGCCACGGAGTACATGGCCCCAGCCTACGACCGTGATCCCAGTTCCGGGTGGTCCCGCAGCCACCGCGTCAGGACCACGTCCCCGGCCACCACGACGTGGGCCAGACGCAGGGCGTGGCCCAGCGGGGGAGCCCCGTGCGTCAAGCGGGGTCCGTCGCCGCCCGCCAGGTCCGGGGCGACGGTGAGGCAGACCTCGTCGACGAGGTCGGCGGCGGCCAACGTGCCCGCGAGGCGAGGCCCGCCTTCGCACAGGACGCGATGCCATCCCCGCTCGGCGAACCCGGCCAGGACGGCGGGCCAGTCGACGTCCTCGTCCCCGGCAGCGAGCAGGTCGGCGTCGAGACCGGGGTCGGCCGCCGCGCGGGTCGTGGTGACGACGACCGTGCCCGCCCCCAGCAGGGAGCCCGGGACGTCGAGCCGGGCCGAGACGACCGCGAGCGCGGGGACGGGGGCCAGGCCCGCGGCGACGCGTCTGTCCGCGTCCACGGACTCCGCCGTGATGCGGCCGTACCCCTCGTCACGGGCCGTGCCGGCCCCCACGAGCACGACGTCGCAGGCGTTCCGCATCGCCGTGTAGGCGTCGTGGTCGGCGGCTCCGCCGAGATCACCCGAGACGCCTTCGGCGCCGGTGACGGAGCCGTCGACGGTGCTGACGAAGTTCAGGCGCACCCACGGGCGCGCTGCCCCGGCGTCGTCGGTGCCGACGGGATGGGCGTAGAGCCCCGCGAGCTCGTCGACGCTCGGACGGGCGGGCCGGATGATGGTCACGTTGCCATACTGCCGTCATGGCGACCGAGCTGCGCGACGTGCTCTCCCTCCCGGGACCGATCGACCTGACGGCGGTCGACGCCCGGTCGACCCCCGGCTTCGACGGCGACGCGACGGCCGGCAAGGCCGCGCTCGCCGAGCTCGGACCGGACCTCGCCGACCTGCAGGAGAAGCTGTACGCCGGCGGGCGTGCGGGGTCGACGCAGCACAAGGTCCTGCTGGTGCTGCAGGGTATGGACACGTCCGGCAAGGGCGGCACGGTCCGTTCCGTGGCCGGCCTGGTGGACCCGCAGGGCCTGCAGCTCTCGTCGTTCGGGAAGCCGACGCCCGAAGAGCTCGCGCACGACTTCCTCTGGCGGATCGAGCCGCGCCTGCCCCGCCCCGGGCAGATCGGGGTGTTCGACCGCTCGCACTACGAGGACGTGCTGATCGGTCGGGTCCGTGGTCTCGCCCCGCCCGCCGAGATCGAGCGACGCTACGAGGCCATCGTCGACCTCGAGCGACGTTTCGTCGACGGCGGTGGCGTGCTGCTCAAGTGCCTCCTGCACATCGAACGCGACGTCCAGGGCGAGCGGCTCCGGGCCCGTCTGGGCGACCCGACGAAGCACTGGAAGTACGACCCGTCCGACCTGGATGAGCGCGCTCTGTGGGACGAGTACCAGGCGGCCTACGAGATCGCCATCGACCGCACGTCCGTCCCGTCGGCGCCCTGGTTCGTGGTCCCGGCCGGCCGCAAGTGGTACCGGAACTGGGCCGTCGCGACGCTGTTGCTGGAGACGCTGCGCTCCCTGGACCTGGACTGGCCCCGGGCAGACTTCGACCCGGCCGCCGAGCTCGCCCGCCTGGACGGCGAGGAGTCGGCGACCGGGTCGTGAGTCAGGCGCTCAGACGCCCGCGAACAGGTTGTCGAACGACACCAGGCCCACTGCGCCGACCGCGTAGCGCGCGAGGATGATCGAGGCGATCTCATCGTTCACGCCGAGCGGCTCGGCCACGGCGACGGCACCGGCCTCGTAGGACAGCTCGCGCACGCGGTCGGGCAGCCGCCCGGGCGCGAGGAACAGCATGCCCACGGCGATGTGGCGGCGACCGTCGGCCCGGTGGGCCCGCACGGCCTCGCCCGCGGCCGGCGGGACGCTCGACGCGAACGCCGCGATCGTGGGCAGCTTGTGGTGGGCGCCCCACGCCCGGGCGGCCCGGGCGATCGCCGCGTTGGCGACCGGGTCGGTGGAACCCGCGCCGGCCAGCACGAGGGCGTCGAGCTCACGGACACGCCGGTCCTTCAGCGCCTCGCGCAGTCGCAGGTCGAGCACGCGGAAGAGGGCGCCCTCGATGCCGAGCACGTCGGTCGTCTCGATCCGCAGCCCATCGTGACGCTTGGCAGCGGCCGCAACGACGGCAGGGACGTCGTACTTGGCGTGGTACGCCTCCGTCAGCAGCAGCGGCACGACGACGATCTCGGAGTGCCCCTCGGCCACGAGCCGGTCGACGACGCTGTCGAGGTCCGGTTCGCTGTGGTCGAGGAAGGCGGGAGCCACCCGGAGGTCGGGACGCATGCACGCGACCATCTCCGTCAGGGCTGTGGTGGTGCGGGCCGACCGCGGGTCGCGGCTGCCGTGCGCCAGGGCAATGAGTGCAGGTGCGCTCATGATGTCCTCCTTTCGTGGTGCTCGGCCCCAGTCAGTGACTCGGGCTGGGCGTGGGTGGTGATGGTGGTCGGGTCGAGCTGGCCGATGAACGAGAGCTGGAAGGCACGCAGACAGCTGCGACACTCCCAGGCCCCGTGCTTCTCGCCGTGCGGACGCAGGTCCTCGTCGGCGCAGTAGGGGCAGTGGAACGGGACTGCGCGCGCGCTCATCGCTCCGCCTTCCTGATCATCGGAGGGCCTCTTCATCAGCCCGGGCGACCCACTGCGCGAAGGACTCGTCCTGGTCGCGCTCCTGCAGGTAGCCGCGGGTCAGCCGCTCGACGTAGTCGGGCAGCTGGGCGCCGGTGACCTTGTGGGCCCGGATCTTGCGACCGAAGCCGGCCTGGAGCCCGAGGGCGCCGCCGAGGTGGACCTGGAAGCCCTCGACCTGGTCACCGTTCTCGTCGAGGACGAGCTGGCCCTTGAGGCCGATGTCGGCGGTCTGGATCCGGGCGCAGGAGTTGGGACAGCCGTTGATGTTCACCGTGATCGGCGTGTCGAGGTCCGGGACCCGCTGCTCGAGCTCGTCGACCAGGTCGATGCCGCGCTGCTTGGTCTCGACGATCGCGAGCTTGCAGTACTCGATGCCGGTGCAGGCCATCGTGTTCTGGCGCCACGCGGACGGACGGGCCTGGAGACCGATCTCGGCGAGCGCGCTCACGAGCGACTCGACGCGGTCCTCCTCGACGTCCAGCACGACGAGCTTCTGCATCGGCGTCGTGGCGACCCGCTGCGATCCGTGGGCCTCGACGATGTCGGCGACCTGGGTCAGCAGGGTGCCGGAGATGCGGCCCACCGCGGAGGCGACGCCGACGTAGTAGCGGCCGTCGTTCTGGCGGTGCACGCCGACGTGGTCGACAGGCGTGGCCGGGACCTCGGGCGCGTCGAGGTCGATCAGCTCACGCTCGAGGTACTCGGTCTGGAGCACCTCCCGGAACTTCTCGATGCCCCAGTCGGCCACCAGGAACTTCAGACGCGCGCGGGCGCGCAGGCGGCGGTACCCGTAGTCGCGGAAGATGCTGACGATGCCCTCCCAGACCTCGGGGACCTCGTCGATCGGCACCCAGGCCCCCAGCCGCTGGGCCAGCATCGGGTTGGTCGAGAGGCCGCCGCCGACCCAGACGTCGAAGCCTGGACCGTGCTCGGGGTGAACCGCGCCGATGAAGGCGATGTCGTTGATCTGCGGCACGACGTCGTGGCCGGGGTGACCGCTGATCGCGGACTTGAACTTGCGGGGGAGGTTCGAGAACTCCCGGTCGCCGATGTAGCGGCTCTCGATCGCGTCGATCGCGGGTCGGGCGTCGATGATCTCGGCCTCCGACACTCCGGCGACGGGGCTGCCGAGGATGACGCGCGGGCAGTCGCCGCAGGCCTCCTGCGTGGAGAGGCCGACCGACTCCAGCTTCTCCCAGATCGTGGGGACGTCCCGGACGTCGATCCAGTGGTACTGCACGTTCTGGCGGTCGGTGAGGTCGGCCGTGTCGCGGGCGTACGTCGTGGAGATCTCGCCGATCGTGCGCAGCTGCTCGAGGTTCAGCTGGCCGCCGTCGATGCGGACTCGGAGCATGAAGTGCTCGGCGTCGAGCTCCTCCGGCTCCAGGGTCGCGGTCTTGCCGCCGTCGATCCCGGCCTTGCGCTGGGTGTAGAGCCCCCACCAGCGGAACCGGCCCCGCAGGTCGCCCGGGTCGATGCTCTCGAATCCCCGGTGCGCGTAGATGTTCTCGATGCGGGCCCGCACGTTGAGGGGGTTGTCGTCCTTCTTGGACTGCTCGTTGGCGTTGAGCGGCTCGCGGTACCCCAGCGCCCACTGGCCCTCGCCGCGCTTCGGGCGGGGACGGCGGGGTGCGGTGGTGTCGGACTGAGCCATGGACTTCCTCACGGGAGGAGCGCACGGCGGGGCCTCGGAACACGGCGGTCGCCGCGCGCCCGGACGATCAAGTGGTCAACGGGGGCGCTGGTTCAGCGACACATCGAGGAGCGCGCACGGCCCAGGTCGACGTGGAGACGCTCCACGAGCCAGACGGGATGTGCGGACTTCATGGGTCGAGTTTGTCGGGGCGCGACCGATCCGCCAAACAATCGTCTCACGATTCGAACAGTGCATCCACATCGCGAGACGTTGCTCGAGCGAGTCCTGCAATGGCGGGCCCACGTGTGGCGTGGGCCACGCGATGGCTCAGTCGGACGCGGGCAGCAGCGTGCTGACGGCGTAGGCGCCGATGACCGCTCCGACGGCCGACGCCGCGAGCGCGATCGCGGCGACGTCCCAGGGCAGGAGGCCTGCCGTGGCGAGTCCGAGCGTCGCGGCAGGATGGAAGACCACGACGAGGGCGATCGGGCCGACGCCGCCGGCGACGACGGCCGGCACCCCGGCGAGGGCCGCGGGTGCGGTGCCGTCAATGGCCAGGACGACCCACGCCACGGTGAGGCCGGCGAGAGCGGCCGCGATCGCCGCCGCGGCCAGGGAGGGCTCGCCGATCACAAGGGTCGGGCCCAGCTGGTCCGCGAGCGCGTTCGCCGCGGCCCCGATCGCCACGGCCACGACGGCCTGGACGGCCAGGACGGGCAGGAGGTTGCCCCAGGGAGACCGGCCGACGATCCCCAGGGTCAGGCCGGCGAGGGTCCCGGTCGCGTCGATCCTGCTGGTGCCGTCGTCACCGGCCAGTGCGGCGAACCACGTCAGCAGGACCACGACCAGGGCCACGACAGCGACCGTGAGGACCGGGTCGGTCGCTCGCAGTGCTGCGACGGCCGCGAGCGTGACGATCGCGCCGTGGAGGGCAGCAGAGGTGAGAGTGCGCACGTCAGGCTCCTGTCGGGAGTGGCCGGACGACGATCGTCGCCCGGTCGGGCCTCGGGGGAGCGTACCGAAGTCACCCCTCGGGTCGTCGTCGGACGCGACGGCTCGGAGGTCCCCGTCAGCGCGGCTCCGTGCCGATACGGTGGAGCGCATGTCGGCCTCCCGCACAGGCTGGCCGGACTCCGTGAGGCAGGTGCCTCGCGTCTCGGCCCATGCCTTCAGCAACTGCTTCCGCAACCGCGTCACCGGTCTCGCGGCCGAGGCGGCGTTCTTCGCGATCCTGTCGCTGCCACCCCTGGTGTTCGGGCTCGCGGGCGCGATCGGGTTCATCGCCGAGCGCTACCAGGTCGCTCAGGTCGACGTCCTCAAGGACCGGGTCATCGACCTGGCCTCCCGCGCCCTGACCGACAGCACGGTCGAGGCCGTCATCACGCCCACGCTCGACGAGGTCCTGCGGGGCGGGCGGTTCGACGTCGTCTCGATCGGCTTCCTGCTGGCGCTCTGGTCCGGCTCGCGGGCACTCAACGTGTTCATCGACACGATCACGATCATGTACGGGCTCGGGGGCCACCGCGGCATCGTCAAGACGCGGGCCCTGTCCTTCGGCCTCTACGTCGTCGCCCTGGTCCTGGGCATCGTGCTCGTGCCGCTCCTGCTCGCCGGGCCCGACGTCGTGCAGGCCGTGACCCCGGATCGGGTCAACTTCCTGACCCAGCTGTACTGGCCCACCGTCCTGCTGCTTTCGGTGGGCTTCCTGTGCACGCTGTACCACCTGGCGGTGCCGATCCGGAAGACATGGCGCTCGGGGCTCCCAGGGGCGTTCTTCACGTTGGGCATGTGGATCCTCGGCGCCTACTTCGTGCGCTGGCTCCTGGGGTTCAGCAGCGGCGGGTCGTCGATCTACGGTCCGCTCGCCGCCCCCATCGCGGTGCTGCTGCTGCTGTACGTCCTGTCGATCGCGGTGTTGATCGGTGCCGCGATCAATGCCGCGTACGACGAGATCCGTCATCCGGAGGAGCAGCCCGGCGACGATCCCGTGGTCGCTCCGAAGTCCGGTCCCGGGACGAGCGCGGCGGGCCCGTCGCCGGCACCGTGAGCCTCAGCGGGTGACGGCCACCCAGCCGACCGCACCGCTGACCGTCTCGATCTCGTCAGGGGTCAGCTCGATCGCCGAGCTCGGGGTGCCGCACGCGGGGAACACCGTGGCGAACCGCCGCAGCGACTCGTCGAGGTGCACTGCGGTTCCGGGTGGGTTGGCGAACGGGCAGACCCCGCCCACTGGGTGCCCCGTCAGGCGTTCGACGTCCTCGGCCCGCACCATCTGGGCCTTGCGGCCGAACGTCGCCTTGTAGGCCACGTTGTCGATGCGGGCATCGCCGGCCGCCACCACCAGGACGCAGGTCTCGGGGTCCTCGGTGCGCAGGGCGATCGTCTTGGCGATGCGCGCCGGTTCGACACCGAGGGCCGCTGCCGCCAGCTCGACGGTCGCGCTCGACACCTCCGGCACGATCACGTCCCTGTCGCGCCCGAAGGTGGCCAGGTGGGCACGGACCGACGCGAGCGACATGCGGCGATGCTAGGCCAGGCTCACACCATCGAGGTAGAACCAGAGGTCGTCCTCGCGCACGAAACGGCTGACCTCGTGCTGCCGGCCGCGGCCGTTCGGTCCGCGGTAGTGGGCGACGAACTCGACGAGCGCGGTGTCGGTGCGCTCGACGTCGAGACGCGTCCAGCGGATCGTGTCGTCGAGGGTCAGTGTCGTGGGCCGGGTGGAGGCGTGCCACGTGCGCAGCAGGTGTGCCGTGTCGCCGAGCGCGAAGGCGCTGAACCGCGAGCGCATGAGCTGCTCGGGGGTCGAGGCCGCGGCGTGGTCGGCGAGCACGCGACCGCAGCAGGCCTCGAGGGGGAGTCCGCTCGTGCACGGGCACCGTGAGCTCACGCAGGACCTCCTGGAGATAGACAAGACCCCCGGAATCGGCGAGGAATCCGGGGGTCTTGCTGTGGGCGATACTGGGTTTGAACCAGTGACCTCTTCCGTGTCAGGGAAGCGCGCTACCGCTGCGCCAATCGCCCGTGGGTGTTCATTTGTGTCATCGAGGTGGGTACGGGATTTGAACCCGTGTACACGGATTTGCAGTCCGTTGCCTCGCCTCTCGGCCAACCCACCGCTGGATGGGTATGGAGACCCTCCGAGCGGACAACGAGATTCGAACTCGCGACCCTCACCTTGGCAAGGTGATGCTCTACCACTGAGCTATGTCCGCACTGGCCTCTTGCGAGGCCGAGAAGAAACATTAGCCCACGCGCCCCTCCGACCCCAAACCGGGGTCACGTACCGTTGCGGCATGCGGGTGTGGATCGACGGACGCGTGCTGGAATCGCCGGACGAACGCGCTGTGAGCGTGCTCGACCACGGTCTCGTCGTGGGCGACGGCGTGTTCGAGACGGTCAAGGTCAAGCACGGACGCCCCTTCGCCCTGGCACCACACCTGGACAGGCTCGTGCGGTCGGCGACGGGCCTGGGCATCGGCCGACCGGACGTCGAGGCGATCCGCTCCGGCGTGGCCGCGACCCTCGAGGGACAGGACCTACCCTTCGGACGCATCCGGATCACCGTGACCTCCGGGCCGGGTCCGCTGGGGTCACCCCGCGGCGACGGCCGGCAGACCTCGGTCGTGGTCACGGAGCCGTGCGACCGGCCGCCGTCGGTGAGCCAGATCGTCACCGTGCCGTGGCCACGCAACGAGCGAGGTGCCCTGTCGGGGCTGAAGACGACCTCCTACGGCGAGAACGCCCTGATGGTCGAGGCCGCCCGCGCACGCGGCGCCTCCGAGGCCGTCATGCCCAACACCCGGGGCAACGTCTGCGAGGGCACGGGGTCGAACCTCGTCTACGTCCTCGACGGCCGGGTGGTCACGCCGACGCTGGAGGCTGGGCCGCTGGCTGGCGTCACCCGGGCGCTGCTGCTCGAGTGGGCCGCCGGCGAGGTCGAGATCCACGAGGAGGACCACCCGATCGAGGTGCTCGGCGCGGCCGAGGAGGTCATGCTCGTGGGCACCACGCGCGACGTCCAGGCGATCGACCGGGTCGACGACCGCGAGCTCGCGGCGCCGGGCCCGTTGACCCGAGAGCTTCAGCAGATCTGGGCGCGCGGCAGCGAGCAGACCCCGGGCCTGTGGGGACTCGACGGCTGACCCGCCCTGGGCGGTGGCGTGTGCCGACCCCGGATTCGTGGCGGCCCCCGAGGTTGGGCTAAGGTGACTGTCGCACAGCGGGCGATTGGCGCAGTGGTAGCGCGCTTCGTTCACACCGAAGAGGTCACTGG
>CAYRZN010000010.1:25323-29224 GCA_964428825.1 uncultured Aeromicrobium sp. | reverse complement strand
AACGAGAAGGTCACGCCGTGCGCACGTTCAGCCCGAAGCCCGCTGACATCACCCGTCAGTGGCACGTCATCGATGCCCAGGACGTCGTCCTGGGCCGTCTGGCCGTCGAGGCCGCCACGCTGCTGCGTGGCAAGCACAAGCCGACCTTTGCCCCGCACGTCGACGGTGGTGACTTCGTCATCATCATCAACGCCGAGAAGGTGGCCCTGACCGGTGCCAAGCGCACCGACAAGCAGGTCTACCGCCACAGCGGCTACCCGGGCGGCCTGAAGCAGATCTCCTACGGCGACCTGCTCGAGAAGGACGCCCGCAAGGCGATCGAGAAGTCGGTCACCGGCATGCTGCCGAAGAACCGTCTCGGCCGTGCGCAGATCAGCAAGCTCAAGGTCTACTCCGGCCCGAGCCACCCGCACGCCGCCCAGAAGCCCCAGCCGTTCGAGATCACGCAGATCTCCCAGTGAGCACGAGAGAGCAGACCACCGTGGCTGACAGCACCACCGACACCGAGCTCGAGGTTCCCGCCTCCGGCGTCTACACCTCCGAGTCCAGCGGCATCTCCGCCTCGGCGACCGACCGTCCGGCCGTCGTGGCCCCCGGTGCCGCCACCGGCCGCCGCAAGGAGGCCGTCGCCCGCGTGCGCATCGTGCCCGGCACGGGTGTGTGGACCGTCAACGGCAAGCCGCTCGAGGAGTACCTCCCGAACAAGCTGCACCAGCAGATCGCCAAGGAGGCCCTCACGGCCGTCGGTCTCGCCGACAGCTTCGACGTCGTCGCCCGGGTCACCGGCGGCGGCATGACGGGTCAGGCCGGCGCGCTGCGCCTGGGCGTCGCCCGCTCGCTCAACGGCATCGACGAGGAGGCCAACCGTCCGGTCCTGAAGAAGGCCGGTCTCCTCACGCGCGATTCGCGCATCAAGGAGCGCAAGAAGGCTGGTCTCAAGAAGGCCCGCAAGGCTCCGCAGTACAGCAAGCGCTGATCCGCGCGTGGGTCGGATCTTCGGAACCGACGGTGTTCGGGGGCTCGCCAACCGCGACCTGACGGCCGAGCTGGCCGTCGACCTGGCGGTCGCGGCCGCCCACGTCCTGGGTGAGCGCGGAGCCTTCGCCGACAGCCGACCCACCGCGGTGGTCGCCCGCGACACGCGGGTCTCGGGGCAGTTCCTCGAGGCCGCGGTCGTGGCGGGCCTGGCCTCGGCCGGCGTCGACGTGCACCGTCTCGGTGTCGTCCCGACGCCGGGCGCCGCCTTCCTGACGCAGCACCTCGACGCCGACATGGGCGTCATGATCTCCGCGAGCCACAACCCCATGCCCGACAACGGCATCAAGTTCCTGGGCCGCGGCGGCCACAAGCTCGACGACGCGATCGAGCGGCAGATCGAGGACCGCCTCGAGGAGCCGTGGGACCGCCCGACCGGTTCCGCCGTGGGCCGCGTCGGTGACAGCCACGCCGGCCTCGGGGAGTACGTCCGTCACCTCGTCCGCACCTCACCGGTGCGTCTCGACGGTCTGCGGGTCGTGCTCGACTGCGCGCACGGTGCCGCCTACGAGGTCGGCCCCGAGGCGTTCACGGCACTGGGTGCCGAGGTCGTCGCGATCAACGCCACGCCCGACGGCACGAACATCAACGACGACGCCGGGTCCACGCACCCCGAGGGCCTCCAGGCCGCCGTCGTCGCGCACCGCGCCGACGCCGGCTTCGCCTTCGACGGCGACGCCGACCGCTGCCTGGCCGTCGACGCCGACGGCGAGCTCGTCGACGGCGACCAGATCCTCGCGATCCTCGCCCTCGCGACGCAGGAGGCCGGCACGCTCACGGGCGATACCGTCGTGGTGACCCAGATGAGCAACCTCGGCTTCGTGCAGGCCATGGAGCGGGCCGGCATCGTGTGCGTGCGCACGGCGGTCGGCGACCGGTACGTCCTCGAGGCGATGCGCGCCGGTAGCTTCGCGCTGGGCGGGGAGCAGTCGGGCCACGTCATCATCGCCGAGCACGCCACGACGGGCGACGGCGTGCTGGCCGCGATCCAGCTCGCCGCTCGCATGCGGGCCACGGGACGCTCCCTGGCCGACCTGGGCACGGCGATGACCCGCCTGCCGCAGGTGCTCGTCAACGTGCCGGACGTCGACCGCAGCCGCAGCGACACCGACCCGGTCCTGCAGGGTGCCGTCGCCGCGGCCACGGGAGCGCTGGCCGGCCGTGGCCGCGTGCTGCTGCGCCCGTCCGGCACCGAGCCCCTCGTCCGGGTCATGGTGGAGGCGCCCACGGCCGACGAGGCCGCGCGCGTCGCCGACGACCTCGCCGGTGTCGTCCGTGCCCAGCTCGCACTCTGACGCCGGGGAACGCGCGACACGCGGACCGGGCGGGGAGCGGTCCCCATCGCGCCCTGACTCGATTCGCTCCTAGGTTGGCGGCGTCGTATCCTGCGGCCCACGGGCGGCGCATCCGTCCGGCCGGTCCGAGGGTGGTCGGACCCAGGACTCTGGGCGGGAACAGACCGGGAGGACGGATCGGGTGACGCAGACAACCGCAGTGACGTGGACGCCGGACATCGTGTCGGCGGGAGTCACGCTGGTCGCGTCCGGCTCGACCCACGAGGGTGCGGTCCGCAGCCACAACGAGGACGCCTGGCTCGTGAGCCCGCCCGTCTACGTCGTCGCCGACGGCATGGGCGGTCACGCCGCGGGCGACGTCGCGAGCCGACTCGTGATCGAGGCGTTCACCGAGCTCGCCGGACGCGACGACGTCACCGCGCCCGACATCGAGCGCGTGCTGGAGTCGTCGCGCACCGCCGTGGCCGCCCTGGCCACGTCACCGGTCACGGCGCCGGGTTCCACGGTCGTGGCCGCCGTCTACGTCGTCGAACGCGGACGCGGCTACTGGCTGCTCGTCAACATCGGCGACTCCCGCGCCTACCTCCTGACCCCCGAACGTCTCGAGCAGGTGAGCCACGACCACTCGCTCGTGCAGGAGATGATCGACGCCGGCGAGATCGACGAGCGCCAGGCCCGCGTGCACCCGGACCGGCACGTCATCACCCGGGCGATCGGTGCCGTTGACGACGCGGCCGCCGACTTCACGCTGATGCCCGCCCGGGGCGGCACGCGCCTGCTGCTCTGCTCCGACGGACTCACCGGCGAGCTCGACGACGCCCGCATCGAGCGCATCCTGCGCGGCGGCGCCTCCGCGGCGGTCACGTCCGCCCGTCTCGTCGCGGCGGCGGTCGAGGCCGGCGGTCACGACAACGTCACCGCGATCGTGATCGACGTGATCGGCAGCGACGTCCTGTCCCAGGCCGACACCCTCGGCCACCGCAGCGACCCGGAGGTCGACACGGTGCCGCAGGCCCGGAGCCACGCATGAGGTCCGATCGATGAGCGTCCCGTCGTGACCGGCCGCTGGTACCGCCCCGGAGACGCCCTCGCCCTGGTCACGGGCGTGGGCGTCGTCGTGACCGATCCCGGTCAGGAGGACACGCTCGCCGCGCTCTTCGAGGCGCCGCTCAAGGTTCCTGCCGTCGTCGAGGCCCTCACGGCCCGCGGGTGGTCGGCCGTTCCCGACTTCGCCTGCACCGTCGTCGAGGGCGACGAGGTCCGCGTGCTGGTGCGGGGCCGCCACCGTGTCGAGATCGCCGGCGAGGTGCTGGAGGGGCACGGCGTCACGACCTGGTCGGAGCGCTCGTGGCCGCGGTCGCAGGTCGACTCCGTCGTGCTCCGCACGGGTGACGACGAGACCGGCGGCGACGCCTCCGCCGCCGTCCGCCTGCCGATCGAGGCCGGACTGGTCCGCGCCTCGCAGGTCCAGTGGCTCGTCACCGACCGTGTGGTCGGCGCCATCGCCGCGGAGGACCCGCGGGCTCCCGCGACCGTGCAGGAGCCGGTCGCTGCCGCCGAGCCCGAGCCCG
>CAYRZN010000010.1:16112-25223 GCA_964428825.1 uncultured Aeromicrobium sp. | reverse complement strand
CCGCCCCCGCACCCGAGGTCGCCCGCGCCCCCGCCCCGGAGCCGGCGCGGGCGGCGCAAGCGCCCGACTCGCCGGCCACGATCATCGAGCCCGACGAGCACGAGTTCGACGCGATGTTCGGGGTCACGGTGCCCGGACGTCGGCCCGAGGACGCCGCCGTGCGTCCGATCGAGGCCGACGCCGACGAGGACGCCCCGGAGCCGGAGGCCCCGATCTCCGCAGGTCCCACTCCGTCGGACCCCACGCCGTCGAACCCCGCCCCGTCGAACCCCGCCCCGTCGGACGCCGCGCCGTCCCCCGTCGCCGAGCCCGCTCCCATGACCCCCGACACCGGCGACCACGACGGTCGCACGGTGGCCCGCAGCAGCCTGCCCCGCCGGGCCGGACCCGCCTCCGCGCCGCAGCAGCGCACCGGCCCGTCGGTCACCCTGACGCTCAGCACGGGGGAGACCTACGACGTCACCGGGCGAGCCCTCGTGGGCCGCAGTCCGCGCTCCACCGCCGTCACGGGTGCCGCCCTGCCCCAGCTGGTCGTGGTCGACGATCCCTACGTCTCGAGCACGCACTTGGAGATCGCGGTGGCCGCGGCTACCGTTCTCGTGACCGACGTGTCGACCAACGGCACGACGCTGACTCCGCCCGGGGGCACGGAGGGGGTACTGGTGAGGGACGTCCCCACCGACGCGCCTGACGGCTCCGTGCTGCGCCTCTCCGACGACCTGACGATCACGCTCGCGATCGCAGGCGGTGCGTCATGACCCGCCTGCGCAGCAACCCGCCCCGCCTCGCGGGCTTCACCTTCGTCGACCACATCGGTGAGGGAGGCTTCGCCGACGTCTTCCTCTACCGCGACGGCCTCAACCGCCAGGTCGCGGTCAAGGTCCTGCTGGAGTCGGCGGTCGAGGCGGCCGAGCGCGACGTGTTCCACGCCGAGGCCAACCTCATGGCCCAGCTCTCCGACCACCCGTCGATCGTCTCGATCTTCCAGGCCGGCGTCAGCGACGACGGTCGGCCGTACCTGGTCATGGAGTACTGCCCGGCACCGAACCTCGCTGCGCGGTACCGGGCCGAGCGGTTCTCCGTGCCCGACACCCTCGAGATCGGGGTCAGGCTCTGCAGCGCGGTCGAGACGGCCCACCGCGCCGGCATCCTGCACCGCGACATCAAGCCGCACAACATCCTCACCAGCGCCTACGGGTCACCGATGCTGACCGACTTCGGCATCGCGGCCACGACGCACGACACCGACACCGGCGCCACGGGCGTGTCCGTGCCCTGGTCGCCACCGGAGTTCTTCGGCGACGACCCGCCGGCCGACGTCCGCAGCGACGTGTGGTCGCTCGGCGCCACGCTCTACACGTTGCTCGCGGGACGTTCACCGTTCGAGGTCCCGGGAGCGGCCAACGACAACGCCACCCTCATGACGCGGATCGAGCGCCAGCAGCCGGCCCGCATCAACCGCGGCGACGTCCCCGTCTCGCTCATGAACATCCTCATGACCGCCATGAGCAAGGACGTCGAGGCGCGCCAGCCCTCGGCCCTGGCCCTGGCCTCGGCGCTGTACGACGTGCAGCTCGAGCTGGGCGAGCCGCCCACCCGCATCGAGGTGCTCGACGCGTCGGCCGCCGCCACCCCCTCGACGCCCAACGGTGACGACCGCACGCAGGTGCGCCCCGTCGCGGTCGTCGAGCCCCAGTCGAGGGCCGAGGCCCAGCCCGAGGGCACCCGCTTGCGTCCGGTCGTCATCAACGACTTCGACGACCGCACCCACGTGCGTCCCGTACCGGCGGGCCCGCCCGTGCCGGCCGCCCCCCACTCGTCAGCACCGAGCACCCCGGCCCCGGCGCCCCCGGGCCACGTCGCCCGCCAGCCCCACCCGCCGCAGCCGGCCCGCCCCGTCGGCGCTCCCAGTGCGCTCGCCCCGGCACCTCGCCCCGCGGCCGCGCAGCCTCGCACCGACGACGGCATCCCGTGGCACGTCGCGTCGGCCCTGGCCCCCGTCGCCGCCTCGCCCGCCACCACGACGGCTCCGGCGCCGGAGCGCAAGCGGCGTTCGCCCTGGCCCTGGATCGGCGGGCTCGTGGTGCTGCTGGTGATCGGTGCACTCGTCGCCGTCGCGCTGCTGGGGGGCACCTCGTCGGACCGCGACCAGACCGACGACCTCGACGACGGGCAGCGCCAGGACCCCACCGAGGTCGTCGGTGACGCGCCGCAGGCGCCGACCGACGTCGACGGCGTGCTCCAGGAGGGGCTCGCGGTCTTCACCTGGACCAACCCCGATCCCGAGGACGGCGACACCTACGTCTGGATGCGCGCGGGCGCCGGCCAGCTCGAGACCGCCAACGAGGTGCTCGAGCCGACGCTCAGCATCCGGGCCAACGAGACCGGCGCCACCTGCATCGTCGTGATGGTCAAACGGGCCGACGGGAGGACCTCGCCGGTCGAGGACTCAGCCCCCGTCTGCGCGGGCTGAGCGGCTGAGGGAGGATCATGGGGATCGTCGGGGGGCGTCGGCCCAGCAGGACGCACAGTCATCACGGACAGCGAGCAGAGGGACAGGGCACGGGGCGATGGGACACGGGGGCGTGAACGACGACGTGACGTCAGAGGTCGACGACGTCCATGACGACGACCTCGGCCCCGGCGGGGCGCGTCTGACGGTCGAGTTCTGCGGCGAGGAGTACGACGTCGCGGTCGGTGAGTCCTTCACGATCGGGCGCGAGGGCGACCTCGTGGTCGACGAGGACAACCCCTACCTGCACCGCCAGCTGGTCGACCTGCGCCACGAGGGGGGCTTCTGGTGGATCACGAACGTCGGCACCCGCCTGTCGCTGACCGTCACGGGCGAGGCCGGCACGCTGCAGTCGGTCGTCGGACCGGGGTCGCAGGTCCCCGTCGTCCTGCCCGACCTCGCCGTGCTGTTCACGGCCGGCGAGACGACCTACGAGGTCAACGTGCACAGTGCCGCGCCCACGTTCGTCGTGAGCCCGCACCAGGAGCTCGACCAGCCGCCCGGTGACCACACCCTGGGCGCCGTCGAGCTCACGCCGACGCAGTTCCGCCTGATCCTGGCCCTCGCCGAGGGGTCCCTGCGCCGTGCCGGCACGGGGATCAGCGAGCTCCCCAGCAACGCGAAGGCGGCCGAGCGCCTCGGCTGGCCCATCACCACGTTCAACCGCAAGCTCGACAACGTCTGCGACAAGTTCTCCGCCGCCGGGGTCAAGGGGCTGCGGGGCGGCGCGGGCAAGCTCGCCACGAATCGCCGGGCGCGCCTGGTCGAGTACGCCGTGGCGGCCCGGATCGTGCGGCCCGAGCACCTCCAGATCCTCGACGAGCCCGAGGGCGGCACGTGAAGCGCACCACCGGGGGCCGCCGCGCCGCGGCCCCGGCGCCCAGGGCGCCCCGCGGTCAGGCGGGTCCCCGCACCCGTCGCTGGCGCAAGGTCGCGTCGGGAGCCTCCTTGGCTCTCGTCTCCTCGCTCCTGGTGGTCCTGGCCTTCCGGGCCGACGGCACCCCCGTCACCGACGTCGAGCTCCACGACGGCAGCGTGTGGGTCTCGAACTCGCAGCGGCTGCTGATCGGACGGCTCAACCCGCAGATCAAGCAGCTCGACCTCGGCGTCTCGACCGACTCGGCCGACGTCGACATCTTCCAGAACGGCCCCACGGTCTTCATCGACAACCAGTCGGGCACGCGCACGCTGCGCCAGGTCGACGTCGCCAGCGCGGTCGCCTCCGACCCGGTCGAGCTCCCGGAGACCGTCGACGCCGCGTTCGGCGGCCACACGATCGGCCTGCTCGATACCAAGTCGGGTCAGCTGTGGGTCAAGTCCAGCCAGAACCTTGCCTCGTTCTCGGCCAAGGCCGAGCCCGAGCTGATCAAGGTCGCCCGCGACGGCGCGGTCGCGGTCAGCCCCAGTGGCGTGGCCTACGTGCTCGACCGCAGCACGGGCGTCGTCACGAGCTTCGCGCTGGCCGAGGACGGCACGCCCGAGCAGCAGGGCACGTGGGAGCTCGGCGACTCGATCGGCGAGGACGCCCAGCTCACCGTCGTCGGCTCGACCCCCGTGGCCTACGACGCCGAGCAGGCCAGCCTGTTCCGTCCCGGCGCCGAGCCGGTGCGGATCGACACCGAGAAGCCGGCCGCGGTGCGGCTCCAGGCGCCCAGCGCCGCCGGTGGCGCGCTCTACGTCGGCACCCAGGAGGGCCTCCTGAGTGGCTCGCCGACCGGAGGCGACCTCGAGCAGCTCAAGCAGCCGCCCGTCGCCGGCGACCCCGCCGCTCCCGTCGTGCTCGACGGCTGCGTGCACGCGGCGTGGGCCGACGAGGGAGAGGCCAAGTCGTACACCCGGCTCTGCGAGGGCGAGCGCGCGTTCCACAAGGCCATCCCGGGCGTCACGTCGTCGGCGAACCTGGTGTTCCGCGTCAACCGGGACGTCGTGGTGCTGAACGACACCGTGTCGGGCGACTCCTGGATGGTCCAGAAGGACTCGCTCGACCGCGTCAACAACTGGGACGACGTCGACCCCAACACGCAGCGCGAGGAGCTCGAGAAGGAGGAGGTCGAGGACCCTGACGAGCAGCCCGAGAACCGGCCGCCCGTCGCCAATCCCGACAACCTCGGTGCCCGCCCGGGCCAGGCCACGATCCTGCCGGTCGTCCTGAACGACACCGATCCCGACCGCGACCTGATCACGATCACGAAGGTCACGCACGTCAGCGGCCCGGAGCCGACCAGCGGCTACGCCGTGGTGGGCAACGACACCCAGGTGCAGGCCACGTTCGCCGCCGACGCGGCGGGAGACGCCGTGTTCCGCTACGACATCGCCGACGGTCGGGGCGGCACCGCCTCGACCGAGGCCACGATCGCCATGCGTGGCGGCGCGGAGAACCTCGTGCCGGTCAAGCTCCCGGACCGCAACACGTCGCTCACGGTGGCGCAGGGCCAACGCAACTCCGTCTTCGTGCTGTCCGACTGGCTCGACCCCGACGGCGACGACCTCACGATCTCGGCGGCCGTGGCCACGGGCGAGGGACAGGTGGAGTTCCGTCCCGACGGCACCATCGAGTTCGTCGACACCTTGGGGCAGGTCGGGCAGAACGGCGTCGAGATCACGGTCTCCGACGGGCGAGGCGGCGACGTCACGGCCGTCGTGCCGGTCAACGTCGTGGCTGCCACGTCGGCCGTCCCGGAGCCGGTAGCCGACCGTGCGGTCGGCATCGCCGGCACGAAGGCGCTGGTCGAGCCGCTGCTCAACGACGGCAGCCCGACGGGCGTGCCGCTGACCCTCACCGACGTGAGTCGCCCGGAGGGTGTCGAGGTCGTCGTCGACGCGATCGCCGGCACGTTCACGGCCACGACCCAGCGCCCCGGCACCTACTACCTCGAGTACACGGCCGCCAACGTCGACAAGTCGGCCTCGTCGGTCGTGCGCCTCGACGGCAAGGCGCCCACCGACGCGAACTCCGCCCCCGTCGCGGTCAAGGACCAGGGCGTCCTGCCCGCGGGCGGGTCGGTGCTCGTCGACGTGCTGGCCAACGACTACGACCCCGACGAGGACGTCCTGGTCGTCCAGGGCGTCGAGGTCGCCGAGGGCGTCCCGCTCAAGGCGGTGCTGCTCGAGAACAGCATGCTGCGCGTCGAGGCCACGGGCGAGCTGACCGAGCCCGCACAGATCGACTACGTCCTGTCCGACGGTGAGGAGACCGCCACCGGCGCCGTCGTGATCAGTCCCGGCCCCCGCGGCGAGAACCGCCCCCCGGTGGTCAACGCCGACTACCAGACGATGCGGGCGGGGGCCGTGGCCACGGTCTCGGTGCTCGACAACGACTCCGACCCCGACGGCGACGACCTGGACCTCGTGCAGGAGGACCTCGTCGTCGACGAGGCCACGACCGAGGCCGGACTGCTCGTGTTCGTGTCGGGCCAGGACCTCAAGGTGCGGGCCCCCGAGGAGCCGGGTCAGTACTCCTTCACGTACGGCGTGCGTGACGCGGCGGGCGTGCGCGTGGCCTCCACGGTCTGGCTCACGGTCAAGCCCGACACCGCCGACGGCAACAGCGCGCCTCGCCCGAACCCCATCGTCGACCGGGCGATCGTCGGCAGCACCGTGCGGGTCCCGCTCAACGTGCAGGGCGCCGACCCCGACGGCGACGCGGTGGGCTTCAAGAGCGTCGTGCAGGCGCCCCAGAAGGGCCGCATCGTGGCGACGGGTGCCGACTGGGTCGAGTACGAGCCCTTCGAGGGCGAGGCCGGCACCGACGTCTTCAGCGTCACGGTCGCCGACAAGTACGGCGCGTCCGCCCCGGCCGAGGTGCGCATGGGCGTGATCCCGCAGGCGCCCGTGAACCAGGCGCCGGTCGCGCTCAACGACGAGCTGCTCGTCAAGCCCGGCAAGAAGATCCAGTACGACCCGCGTCTGAACGACGCCGATCCTGACGGCGACCCGGTCGACCTCCTGGCCGAGCTCACGGTCCCGTCCGGCTCCGACGCCCGGGTCTCGGGCACGTTCATCGAGGTCACCGCGCCCGAGCCCGACGGCGCCGAGACGGCCACGAGCTCGATCGGCTACACGATCACCGACGGGCTCGGCGGCAACGGCACCGCGTTCTTCGTGCTGAGCAGCAGCGAGGACGCACCCTTCCACGCCCCGATCGTGCGCGACGACTCCGCCGACCTCGCCGAGGTCACCGGCAAGACCGCGGGCGACACCGCCCTCGTCGACGTCCTCGAGAACGACGGCGACCTGGACGGCCGGTTGGAGGACCTGGAGATCGAGGCCGTCGACACCGACGTCAGTCGGGTGAAGGACCGCCAGCTCGAGGTCACGCTCGCGGCCGAGGACCAGGTCGTCGCGTACAAGGTCACCGACGACGACGACCAGATCGCCTACGGCTTCGTGTTCGTGTCCGGCACCGACAGCGCCCCGCCGACGGTCAACCCCGAGAAGGTGCCGCTCGAGACGCCGGTCAACACGCCCATCGAGATCGAGCTGGCCGACGTCATCCTGGTCCGTGACGGCCGCACCCCCGTGCTGACCACGGAGGACGTCATCACCGCGCAGCGCTCCGACGGCTCGGCCCTGGTCCGCGAGGGCGAGGACGACCGCGTCGTCTTCACGCCCCAGGCCGACTACGTGGGCCCCGCGTCGATCACGGTCGAGGTCACCGACGGCGACGGGCTCAACGACCCCGAGGGCAAGCGCGCGCTCCTGACGATCCCGATCGACGTCACGCCCGACGGCAACGTGCCGCCCACGATGCGCACGGTGCGGATGGTCGTCTCCGACGACGGCGAGACCTCGCGCCTCGACCTCGTCAACGCGGCGAAGGACCTCAACGAGGACGACCTCAGCTTCGAGGTCACCGGGGTCGAGGGCCCGGTCGAGGCCGAGATGGACGGCAGCACCGTCATCGAGGTCGCGGCCCAGGACGGCGCCGCGACAGGTGACACCGCAACGGTCGACGTCGTGGTCGACGACGGCACGGTGCAGGTGCCGGGCCAGGTTCTCGTGACGATCTCGAGCTCGACGCGGCCGCCCATCATCGTCGCCCCGATCCGGATCGACGGCACCGCGGGCGAGCCCGTCACGATCGACGTCGCCGACTTCGCGACCAACCCCTATGCCGACGACGACGAGCCGCTCACGGTCTCGAACGTGTCGGTCGAGTCGGGCGAGGGCACGATCTCCGGCGAGAAGGGCACCGAGTTCACGGTCACCCCGAAGGCCGACACGTTCGGCGTCGTGACCGTCAAGTTCACGGTCTCGGACGCCTCCGGCGACTCGCTGCGCGACGTCGTCGGACGGGCGACCGTCACGGTCGCCGGACGACCCGAGGCGCCCGGGCGACCCCAGGTCACCACGACGGAGGCCCGCTCGGTCGTGCTGAGCTGGTCGGCCCCCAACGACCGGGGCGCCCCGATCACGACCTACCAGGTCTCGGGGTCCGGCGGCGTCAGCCAGGAGTGCGCGTCCACGACGTGCACGATCGCGGGGCTCAACCCCGGCGACTCCTACACGTTCACGGTCGTCGCGGTGAACCGCGTCGGCGAGAGCGACCCGAGCGCGGCGTCGGCGCCGGTCACGCCCGACAAGATGCCCGACGTCATGTCGCCGCCGCAGATCGCGGTCGAGCCGACCGCGATGGACGGCCAGCTCAAGCTCTCGTGGACGCCCCCGGGCAACGAGGGCTCCGCCGTCACCTCCTACGAGATCAAGATGGTCGGCTCCGGGCAGTCGCAGTCGGTCCCGGGCGGCTCGACGTCGTACACGTGGGCCGGGCTCACGAACGGCACGACCTACCAGTTCCAGATCCGGGCGATCAACAAGACGCCGACGCAGCAGCAGTTCTCGCCGTCGTCGGCCGCGGTCGCCCCGTTCGGCAAGCCGGCGGTCATGAAGGCCCCGGTCGCCGAGGCGCTCAGCAACGGCGCCGGTGGTGGCCGCACGATCCGGGCGCTCTGGGAGCCCTCGGACGACAACGGCGACCCCATCGCCGGGTACCGGCTCGTGACGTACGCCAACGGCTCGGTGCTCCGCACCGAGGAGCTGCCGGCGGGCACGACGTCGCGCACCTACAACGGGGTCGAGAACGGCATCGACTACTCCTTCGCGATCGAGGCCAAGAACCGCGCCGGCTGGTCACCCAGCCCGAGCCCGCGGTCGAACGTGGTCAAGCCCTTTGGTCCGGCCAGTGCGCCGCAGATCACCGGGTTCACGGAGGGCGACGGCCGGTTCGACCTGCAGATCGTGACGCCGTCGGACAACGGCGGCTACCCCGTGCGGGCCTACCAGGTGTACGGCGCGGGCGGCGGCACGAGGACCGTCAACGCCCCGACCCAGGCCGAGGGCGCCGCGACGACCCTCACGGTCACCGGCGTCGCCAACAGCGAGGGCGGGTACCGCGTGTACATCGTGCCCCTCAGCGGCGACAACGGCTCCCTGCCGGGCGCGCAGTCCGACACCGTCGGGCCCGTCAGGCCCAACGGCCCGCCCAACGCGCCGACCAACGTCCAGGCGAGTCGCGACGGTCGCACCGCGATCAACTACTCATGGTCGCGGCCGGCCACGAACGGCCGACCCATCTCCGGGTTCGAGTACCGCATCGACGG
>CAYRZN010000010.1:0-16012 GCA_964428825.1 uncultured Aeromicrobium sp. | reverse complement strand
CAGTGGTTCGCCACGACGTTCGGCCAGCTCGTCGGCAACGTCGAGCAGGCCGTCGTGGGCAAGACCCACCAGATCCAGCTCGCGATGGCCTGCCTGCTGGCGGAGGGCCACCTGCTGCTCGAGGACTTCCCGGGAACCGGCAAGACCTCGCTGGCGCGCTCCATCGCCCAGACGCTGAAGGGCGAGCAGAGCCGCATCCAGTTCACGCCCGACCTGCTGCCGAGCGACGTCACGGGCGTCACGATCTTCGACCAGCGCACCGAGAAGTTCGAGTTCCACCCGGGCCCGGTCTTCACCAACATCCTGCTGGCCGACGAGATCAACCGTGCCTCGCCCAAGACGCAGTCGGCGCTCCTGGAGGTCATGGAGGAGGGGCAGGTCACGGTCGACGGCATCACCCACCGGGTCGGTCGCCCCTTCATGGTGATCGCCACGATGAACCCCATCGAGCAGGCCGGCACCTACCGGTTGCCCGAGGCCCAGCTCGACCGCTTCCTCATGAAGACGACGCTGGGCTACCCCGACCACGCGAGCACGCTCAAGATCCTCGCCGCCACCGCCACGAAGGCGTCGGCGAGCGAGCTCGAGCCGCTCATCACGACCGAGGCCGTCGCCTCCATGATCGACCTGGCCGCGCGGGTCCACGTCGACGACGTCGTGCTCGAGTACGTCACGACGCTGCTCGCCGAGACCCGCAGTGCTCCCGAGGTGCAGCTGGGCTGCAGCGTCCGGGCGGGGCTCGCCCTCATCCGCGTCGCGAAGGTCTGGGCGGCGGCCTCGAGCCGTCACTACGTGCTGCCCGACGACATCAAGGTCCTCGCCATCGCCACGCTCGCACACCGCATGGTGCTCGACCCGGAGGAGGAGTTCCGCGGCCTCACGACCGAGGCCGTCGTGCAGCGCCTGCTCGACACGATCCCGGCTCCGCAGGAGCGCGCGGCAGGATGACGACGGCGGGGGCGGGGATCGACGAGAGGATCACGGGTGCGCGTCGGCGCGTCCGTCACCTCGCGCTGGCCACCCGCGACCGGGTCGCCCGGCTCACGGCGACGCCGCGACGCTGGCTGCAGCCCGTCACCGACGTCACGAGCGCGGCGGCCGTCGCGGTCGCGGTCGTGGCGCTCGCGGCCGGGGTCGTCGGCTGGCGACTGGGGTGGCGCGAGCTCGTCGTGGGCTTCTGGCTCGGTCTCGCCCTGCTCGCGGTGTGTGCGCTGTTCGTGCTCGGCCGTCACCAGCTGTCGGCCCGCTTCGACCTCGGCCGCGACCGGGTCGTGGTGGGCGAGCGCGCCAACGGGGCGATCTTCGTGAGCAACGGGTCGCGCCGTCGCAGCCTGCCCGTCACGGTCGAGCTGCCCGTCGGCCGGGCCAGTGCGGCGTTCCACATCCCCTCGATGCGGGTGGGCGACGAGCGCGAGGAGCTCTTCGCGATCCCGACCCACCGCCGCGCCATCATCCCGGTCGGTCCGGTGCTGTCGGTGCGGTCCGACCCGTTCGCCCTGTTCCGGCGCGAGCAGCCCCTGACCCGCGACCACGAGCTCTACGTGCACCCGCGCACCGTGCGGCTCGAGAGCTCGGCGACGGGCCTGATCCGCGACCTCGAGGGCCAGACCGTGCGCAAGCTGTCCGACAGCGACGTCGCGTTCCACGCGCTGCGACCGTACGTGCCCGGCGACGACCGGCGGTACATCCACTGGAAGTCGAGCGCGCGCACCGGCACGCTGATGGTGCGCCAGTTCGAGGAGACGCGGCGCTCCCACCTGCTGGTGGCGCTCAGCACCCGGCTCGACGACTACGCCTCCGACGAGGAGTTCGAGGTCGCGGTGTCCGTCGCCGGGTCGCTCGGCGTGCAGTGCCTCGGTGAGGGCCAGACGCTCAGCGGCTCGACGTCGACCCGCCGACTCCGCACCCCCACCGTGCAGCAGTGGCTCGACCAGCTCTCGGGCGTCGACTACGAGCCCACCTCGCCCCGGCTGTCCGAGCTCGTGCGACGGCTCGTGCGCGAGGTCTCGGGCGCGAGCGTCGCCGTGCTGGTGTGCGGTGCGCTCGTCGACCCCACCGAGATCCGCCGGGCGCGCCGGTTCCTGCCGATCGACGTCCGCACGATCGTGGTCCAGGCGCGTCCGGGGGCGCAGTCCCAGATCCACCCCATGGGCGACGTCGACGTCGCCGTCCTGGGCGATATCGACGACCTCGCCACGACGATGCGAAGGCTCGCCGCATGACGGCCGCCAGCACCGCCGACCGGGTGAGTCGGGCCAGGACCCTCCAGACCTCCGAGCTGCGTGACCGTCGCCTGACCGCACCCCTCGTGGCGCTCGACCTGGTGGCGCTGCTGGGTCTCGGGCTGGTGGCGGCGAGCCCGCTCGCCGACGCGTACGGGGGGTACCGGTGGGCGTTCGCCGTCGGCGGGGGCCTGCTGCTCGGCCTGCTCGTGGCCCTGCTGTCGCGGGTCGTCCGCCTCGGTGCGTGGCCCACCGCGGGCGTCCTGGTGCTGGTCTACCTCGTCGCGGGGCCGGCTCTCGCGACGCCCGAGCTGGCGACCGGAGGCATCGCCCCGAGCCCGGACGCGATCCGCACGCTGCTGACGGGTGTGGTCGACGCCTGGCGCGACTCCTTAACGCTGATCGCCCCGCTCGGCAGCAGCGGCAACGTGCTCGTCGTGCCCTGGGTCGTCGGCCTGCTCGGCGGCGTGCTGGCCGG
This sequence comes from uncultured Aeromicrobium sp., assembly GCA_964428825.1. Lineage (GTDB taxonomy): Bacteria > Actinomycetota > Actinomycetes > Propionibacteriales > Nocardioidaceae > Aeromicrobium. The sequence goes on along the minus strand of CAYRZN010000010.1, from coordinate 13,312 downwards.
CATCCTCGTCTGGCGCAGCCGTTGGCCCGGCGCCGCAGCGCTGGTGGTCCTGGCGGTGCTGGCGGTGTCGTCGGCCTTCGGCACCTCCCTGACCACCAGCACCACGCTCCGCGGCGTCGTGCTCGCCGTGCTCCTGCTGCTGTGGGTGCGCTGGCGGTCGATGACCGGCTCGAGGGCCGCCTGGGTGCGTCGCGCCGTCCTGGGCGGCCTCACGCTCGCCCTCGTCGGCGGTGCCGCGGTGGGGGCGACGAGCCTGGCCGACGACCCGCAGCGCGAGGTGCTGCGCGACCACGTCGACCCGCCCTTCGACCCGCGCGACTACCCGAGCCCGCTCTCGAAGTTCCGGGCCTACACCGACCAGCTCAACCTCAAGAACACGCCGATGTTCGAGGTCGAGGGCCTCGACGGCGGCACCCTCGTGCGGGTCGCGACGATGGACTACTTCGACGGGATCGTCTGGAACGTCACCGGCGGGGCCGGGTCTGGCGACGCGTCGGGCACGTTCGTGCGGTTCCGCGAGGGCGCGTCGACGGGCGACACGACCGAGGTCACGGTCACGATCGACCAGTACACCGGTGTCTGGGTGCCGTCGGTCGGCGACAGCCAGACCGTCACGGTGCGCGACGAGGACGGCGACGTGGATCCCGAGCGGAGCGCCAACGTGCTGCACAACGAGCCCACCGGCACGGTGGCCCAGGTCGGGGGAGTGGGGCCCGGGGTCTCGTACGAGTTCCAGACCGTGCTGCCCGACGAGGCCTCCGACGAACAGATCGCCGACGCGGCCCGCCAGCAGGGCGTCGACCTGGAGGCGCCCGCCGGGGTGCCGGAGAACCTGACCAAGCTCGTCGAGACCTGGATCGGCGACGCCGCAGCCCCCGGGGGCGACGGTGCCACGGCGCAGCTGCTGGCCCAGCGGTTCAAGGACGACGGCTTCTACAGCGACGGCAAGCCGAGCGGCTACCCGTCGGCCGCCGGACACGGCGTCAAGCGCATCACCGACCTCGTGGAGCGTCCGCGCCAGATGGTCGGCAACGACGAGCAGTACGCCTCAGCGCTGGGCGTCGCGCTCCAGAACCTGAGCGTGCCCGCGCGGGTCGTGATCGGGGCCGAGGTCCCGGCGAGCGGGCTCGTGAACGGCGACGACATGCACGCGTGGGTCGAGGTCGCGCTCGACGGGCTCGGCTGGGTGCCGCTGCAGCCGACCCCGCCCGACGACCAGATCCTCAAGGAGGAGCAGGAGGAGCCGGACCCCGTGCCGCAGCCGTACCTGCCCCAGCCGCCGGAGGTGCCGCAGGAGCCCGGCGAGGCCGAGCAGGCGCCGCCGCAGGGTGCGGGCCAGGACACGAGCTTCGACCTCTGGGGCCTGATCCTCACGATCCTCGGCTACCTGTTCGACCTGCTCAAGATCCTCCTGCTGCTCTCGCCGATCTGGGGCCTGCTCCTGGCCAAGCGGCTGCGCCGCAACCGACGGCGACGTGCCGGCGACCCCGTCGTCCAGCTCAGCGGCGGCTGGCGGGAGGTCACCGACCGCGCCCGGGACCTGGGCGTGCGTCTGCCCGTCAGCAACACGCGGTACCAGAACGGCCTCGTGCTCGACGGACGGTTCCCGGAGGCCGAGGCCCCGGTGCTCGCCTCGGTCGCCGACCGTCACGTCTTCGCGCCCGGCCAGCCCACGCCGGAGGAGGTCGACGCCTACTGGGACGACGTCCGCACCGCGCTCGCGCGGATGCGCACCTCCGTGCCGTGGTGGCGACGCTGGGTCGCCGCGCTGTCGCCGGCCAGCATCCCGTGGCGCGATCTCGGCCGCCGTGCGCGCTCGCAGGGCGCACGTCTGGCAACATTCGCACGACGGTCCGGGCCCGCTCGCTGGGGTGCGGATCGGGCTGCGGCGCTGCGGCGCCGTCAGCACCAGAGAAGAGGGAAGGGGACCTCATGACCGAGTCGTCGAGTCCGGCGAGCCGTGTCGGCACCGTGACCGGGCCGTTCGCGTCGCTCGGCGCACGTTTCGGGGCGTTCGTGATCGACCGGATGCTGCTGCTGGCGTTCGTGGCCCCGGCCGCGGCGCTGTTCTACGTCGCGTTCGAGGACGGGTCCCCGGGGGGCCGGCAGCTGTTCTTCGCCGGCATCCCGACGCTCCTGACGCTCATCCTCCTGATCGTCCAGTGGGTCAACCTGTCCCGACGCGGACGCACGATCGGTGGATTCGCCCTCGGCGTCTCGATCGTGCGGGGCGAGGGCGGCACGCCCCTGGGGTTCGGCAAGGCGCTGCTGCGCACCGTCGTGCTCCAGCTGATCTCGTCGATCCCCCTGCTGGTCATCGTCGCGATGGTCCTCAGCGCCAAGCACCCCCGCCGCCAGGCCTGGCACGACAGCGTCGTGGGCGCCGTCGTGGTCAAGGCGACGCCCGAGTCGCTCGTCGAGGAGGCTGACCGCCGAGCGCGCGAGGCCCCCATCCCGATGAGCGCGCCGCCGGTCATGCTCGACAGCTCCGCGCCCCCGGTGGGGCTCGAGACCGGCCAGGGCCCGGCGGCCCCGGGCTTCCCGGCGCCGGTCGCCCCGCCGAGCCCCGTCGAGGCGGCGCCCGCTCCCGGCCTGCCGCAGCCGCCTGCAGCCTCCCCGTCGGCCCCGTCGTCCGCCCCGCCGTCGTCCCCGGCCCCCGCCGCGAAGCTTCCGCCGCTGCCCCTGCCACCGCCGCCGGTCGCCCCCGACGCCGACACCCGGGACCTGCCCGGCTCCGCGGGTCCGGCCCCAGAGCCGACCCCACCCGCTGCACCTGAGCCGGCCCCCGAGCCGAGTCCAGCCGCCTCGCCCGAGCCGCGACCGGACCCGGCCGTGCCCGCGGCCCCGGTCGCCCCGCCGGCGGCCACGCCTCCGACCCCGCCCGCCCAGGACCGCACGCCGCCGCCCATCGGCCCGGCAGCGCCCGCCACCCCGCCGCCAGCCGCCGCCGGTGGCCGCCTGATCACGTCGGTGCCCGGCTTCGGTCCTGCCGGTGACGCCCCCGCGACGCCCGAGGCGAAGCCTGAGCCCGAGCCGCAGTCGACGCCCGAGCCCGCGCCGGTCGTCGGCCGCCGCCGCGCCATCCCCGCGGTGGAGGAGGAGCCGCTCGAGGCCCAGCCGGAGCCGGACATCGTCGACGGGGCGACCCGCGTCGGCCAGCGCCGTGGCGCCCGCCCCACGTGGATCCTGGTCGGCGAGGACGGCCGGCGCATCGCGGTGCGCTCGACCGTGGTCGTGGGTCGCGACCCCGAGACCGGTGACCACACGGGCGCGCTGCCGGCGGCGATCCCCGATCCGGAGCGCAGCGTCTCCAAGACCCACGCGGTGCTGACGGTCGCCGGGGGCGCCCTGCGCGTCGACGACCTGCACTCCACGAACGGCACCCACGTGCTGAGCCACGGCGTCGAGTCCGCGGTCCAGCCCGGCCAGCCGCTCGAGATCCAGCCCGGCGACACCGTGTGGTTCGGCGACCGCGCGTTCGTCGCGGAGCACGGAGGATGAAGCTCAAGCTCTCCCTCCAACGCACCTCGGGGCCCACGACCGACGTCGTCCTGATCACCGAGCCGACCGCTGCGGTGGGCGACGTCGCGCGGGAGATCGTCGAGCAGGACCCCCTCGCGACCGAGGCCATGAGGTCCGCCTCGGAGGTGACCCTCGCCGTGGCTCCGCCCGGCGGTGGTCGTCCCGTCGTGCTGCCGACCGAGCGCATCCTCGGCGAGGCCCCCGTGGCCTCCGGAAGCGTCGTGTCGGTCGTCGAGCCCGTCAGCGGGTCGAGGTCCACGGTCGTCGCCGCCACGATGCGCATCGAGTCCGGTCCCGACGCCGGCCGGCAGGTCAACCTGCCGCCCGGGTCCACGGTGCTGGGTCGCGACACGGCCGCCGACGTCGTGCTGAACGACCAGTTCGTGTCCAAGCGGCACGCCCGTGTCGAGGTCGGCGCCACGATCGAGGTCGTCGACCTCAACTCCGCCAACGGCATCGTGGTCGACGGCTCGGTCGTCTCCCGCGTGGCGATGCTCCCGGGCCAGACGGTGCAGCTGGGCGACACGCGCCTGTCGTTCGCGATGGTCGCCGGCCAGCAGCCGGTCATGGCCAGCCCCGACATCCGCGGCGGCGCGATCCCCTTCAACCGGTCGCCGCGCGTCGAGGAGCGGTACCCCGAGCACCAGCATCCGCGTCCCGCCGTGCCGGTCGAGCCCACCCCGGCACCCTTCCCGTTCCTCATGATGGTCGCACCGATCGTCATGGGCACCGCGATGTTCACGATCACCGGCAACCCCATGTCGCTGCTGTTCGTGGCCATGGCGCCGCTCATGATGACGAGCAACTTCGTCAACCGGAAGCTCCGCAACAACCGCCAGCTCGCGATGGACTCCGAGAAGTTCACCGAGCAGCTGCGCGTCCTCGAGCAACGGCTCCGCGACGCGATGCCCGAGGAGCACCGTGTCCGTCAGGCCGAGGTGCCCGCCGTGGCGCTCGTGTACCAGGCCGGCATCGAGCGCAGCGACCTGCTCTGGACCCGCCGCCCCGAGCACTGGACCGCGCTCAACGTGCGTCTGGGTACCGCCACGCTGCCCTCGCGGCACACCGTGGCCGAGGCCCACGACATGGACGAGGGCATGCCGAAGTACGCCCGTCTGCTCGAGGAGGTCGAGGAGCGCTACCGCGACGTCCCTGACGTCCCGGTCGTCGAGTCGCTCTTCACCGCCGGTGCCCTCGGCATCGTCGGCCCGGTCCAGCAAGCCGCCGACGCGGTGCGCGGCACGCTCCTGCAGGTCGCTGGGCTCCACTCGCCGGCCGAGGTCGTGCTCACCGCGATCGCGAGCCCCGACGAGACCCCGGCGATCGACTGGATGCGGTGGTTGCCCCACACGAGCTCGCCGCAGTCGCCGCTCTCCGGCTCGCACCTGGTCGACACCCAGACCACCGCGACGGGGCTCGTGTCCTCGCTCGAGCAGCTCGTCGACGAGCGTCTCGGCCGCCGGGCCAGCATGGCCGCCGAACGCCTCGGACCGCTCTCGAACGACCTCGAGTCCACCGCCCGTGGCGGCACCGTCGGGGTCGCCGACGACAAGAGCGACGACGACGACGTCCCGCTCCCGATCGTGCTCGTGCTCGTGACCGAGGACGCCCCGATCGACCGGCCGCGCGTCGTGCAGCTGTTCGAGCGGGCCCACAGCGTGGGGGTCTTCCCGATCTGGGTGGGGTCCACCCGCGGTCGTCTGCCCGCGATGTGCCGCACGTTCCTGGACGTCTCGGGCGGCCTCGGCACCGCCGAGGCCCACTTCGTGCGCCACGGGCAGGTCGTCAAGGACGTCCGCGTCGAGGGCGTCAGCGTCGAGCACGCCCTGCGCTTCGCGATGGCGCTTGCCCCGCTCGCCGACGACGGCGCCGTGACCGACGACTCCAGCGACCTGCCACGGCAGGTCTCGATGGTGACCCTCGTGGGTACCGAGCTCCGGTCGTCGGGGGAGGCGGTCCTCGACCGCTGGCGGCAGAACTTCTCGGTGCACGAGCGCGACAAGCCGCCCAAGCCCCTGCCCCGCACCGGCACGCTCCGCGCGCTGGTCGGCCAAGGCGCCACCGACGCGATGCACCTGGACCTGCGCGCCCAAGGTCCGCACGCGCTCGTCGGCGGCACGACCGGCTCCGGCAAGAGCGAGTTCCTGCAGTCCTGGGTCCTGGGCATGGCCGCCGAGTACAGCCCGGACCGCGTGACGTTCCTGTTCGTCGACTACAAGGGCGGGGCGGCGTTCGCCGACTGCGTCAAGCTGCCGCACTGCGTCGGCCTCGTGACCGACCTCAGCCCGCACCTCGTGCGCCGGGCCCTCACGAGCCTGCGCGCCGAGCTGCACCACCGCGAGCTCGTGCTGCAGCGCAAGCGGGCCAAGGACCTGCTCGAGCTCGAGAAGCGCGGCGACCCCGACTCGCCGCCAGCCCTGATCCTCGTGATCGACGAGTTCGCGGCCCTGGTCAGCGAGGTGCCCGAGTTCGTCGACGGTGTCGTCGACATCGCCCAGCGCGGCCGGTCGCTCGGCATCCACCTGATCATGGCCACGCAGCGCCCTGCCGGCGTCATCAAGGACAACCTGCGCGCCAACACGAACCTGCGCATCGCGCTGCGCATGGCCGACGAGTCCGACAGCGCCGACGTCATCGACTCGAAGGAGGCGGCGCACTTCGACCCCTCGATCCCGGGTCGCGCCGTCGCCAAGATGGGGCCGGGGCGCCTCATCCCGTTCCAGTCGGCGTACGCCGGTGGCCACACGACCGACGAGGTCGTGCCGGCCACGGTGCACCTGCACGCGCTCAAGTTCGGCGCGGAGGAGCGGTGGCGGCGCCGCGAGCCCGACGTCGAGGTCGAGATCGCCGACCCCGGCCCGACCGACCAGGTCCGCCTCGTCGACACGATCGGCCGTGCGTCGCTGCTGGCCGAGCTGCCCGAGCCCCGGCGGCCGTGGCTCGACGAGCTGAGCGAGGTGTACGACCTCGCGCTGCTCGGACCACGCACCGACACCGAGCTGCTGATGGGCGTCGCGGACTTCCCCGAGCGCCAGGCCCAGCACGTCGTCGCCTTCAAGCCCGACGTCGACGGCAACATGGCCATCTACGGCACGGGTGGCTCCGGCAAGTCCGTGCTGCTGCGCTCGCTCGCGGCCGGCGCCGGCGTCACCCCGCGCGGAGGTCCGGTCCACGTCTACGGCCTCGACTTCGCCGCGGGCGGCCTGCGCATGCTCGAGGCGCTGCCGCACGTCGGCTCGATCGTCTCCGGCGACGACGACGAGCGCATCGTGCGACTGCTGCGCACGCTCAGGGGCATCGCGGAGCAGCGGGCCCGTGACTTCCCGGAGGTCAACGCCGGCTCCATCACTGAGTACCGCCAGGCCACGAATCGTCCCGACGAGCCCCGCATCCTGCTGCTGCTCGACAACTTCCCCGCGTTCCGCGAGGCCTACGACTCGGGGGGCTCGCGCGCCCAGTGGTACGCCGTGCTGCAGCAGCTGCTCTCGGAGGGCCGCCAGCTCGGCATCCACGTCGTCTTCACGGCCGACCGTCCCGCGAGCGTGCCCGGCTCGATCTCGTCGAGCGTGCCCCGCCGCGTCGTCCTGCGCCTCGCCGACGAGACCGCCTACCTCGTGATGGGCATGCCCACCGACGTCCTGTCGGCCGCCTCGCCCCCCGGTCGAGCCGTCATCGACGGCGTCGAGACGCAGGTCGCTGTCCTGGGTGGCTCGGGCAACGTCGCCGACCAGTCGCAGGCCATCGGCAAGCTGGCCCGCGCGATGCAGCGCCAACAGGTCCCTCCGGCCCCGGCGGTCGGCTCGATGCCGGTCGAGGTGCCGGAGTCGAGCCTGCCCACGGAGGTGGGCGGACGCCCGGTCCTCGGCATCGGCGAGGAGGCGCTGCAGCCGATCGGCATCGAGCCGGCCGGCACGTTCCTGCTCGGCGGTGGACCGGCGAGCGGCCGCACCAACGCGATCGTGGCCCTCGCCCGCTCGTTGCACCGCTGGAAGCCCGACGGGGAGCTGATCTACCTCGGTCACCGGCGCTCGGCGGTGCCACAGCTCGCGCCCTGGACCCGTGCCGTGACCGACGTCGCGGAGATCGCGACGCTCGCCAAGGAGCTGGCCGCGCGCGTGGCCGCCGAGGACGACGGCCACATCGCGGTGTTCGTCGAGTCGATCGCCGACTTCCTGTCGACCCCGGCCGACGCTCCTCTCGTGGAGCTGATCCGGGCCATCAAGCGCACCGACCACTTCCTCGTGGGCGAGTCCGAGTCCGGCACGTGGGGATCGATGTACCCCCTGCTGTCGGAGATCCGCAACGCCCGGCGCGGCATGCTGCTGCAGCCGGAGTCGATCGAGGGCGAGACGCTGATGCGGACCCCGTTCGGGCGGTTCGCCAAGCGGGAGTTCCCGCCGGGTCGCGCGATGGCCGTCCTGAAGGGGAAACCGGTCCGCGTGCAGGTGCCCTGGACGGGCGAAGAAGCCTGACTTTTCAGGCTTTTCGGGGACTCGTGAATGTTCCCGTGGGGTGCGGGGAGTGCTCCCCATCGCGCCGGTGACGATGCGCTCCTAGAGTCGTTCTCACAAGCCGCCGCAGGGGCGGGTCAGCGAAAGGGAACACCATGTCGAACGTTTCGGTCACTTACGACGAGATGCGCTCCGCGGCCAGCCAGCTGCGCACGGGCCAGGAGAACATGAACACGACGCTCACGGAGCTGAGCAGCTTCATCCAGAACCTCGTGCAGAGCGGGTTCGTCACCGATCAGGCCTCGGTCACCTACAACGACCAGTACGAGCAGTTCACGACGAGCACCCGCTCCGCGGTCGACGCGCTCGAGAACCTCGCGGCGTACCTGGAGCAGGCGGCCGACACGCTGTCCGCCACCGACGCCGACCTGTCGAGCGCGATCAACGCCTCCTGACCTGATCCGCTGGTCGCTCCGGCCGCAGGGCCGGAGCGACCGCGTACCGGGGGGACCCGGAGCGGACGCGACCCGAAGGACAAGCCATGCCCATCATGATTCCTGAGCCCGTTGAGTGGGCTCTCGACCTGTTCGGTCTCAAGTGGATCAACATCAACGAGGACGCGGTCGAGGAGCTCGGCGGCCAGCTCCTGGCGTTCACCGAGGGTCTCGACGCCTTCGTCGAGTCGGTGGGCAACGCGATCGGTACGGTCGCCGAGGTCTCGGACTCCACGGCGCTCACGTCGTACGAGGAGGTCTTCCAGGACACCCGCTCCAACATCTTCACGCCGCTCAACGAGGCGGTCGGCGCGACCCAGCCCATCTGTGGCCTGATCGCCGACGGCATCCGCGGCTACAAGCAGGCCGTCCTGGCCGTCGGCACCGTGCAGGCAGGCCTGCTGATCGCCGCCGGCCCCGCCGGTGCCCTGGTCCGCCTCGCGGCGAAGGAAGCGATCCGGTCGGTCATCGACATGGCAGTCGCCGAGCTCATGTCGCAGGTCGTCGGAGCGATCAACGACCAGATCCAGACGCAGGTCATCGACCCCATCAACAACCTGACGGAGTCGGCCATCCAGGCCGTCACCCGCCCGGTGTCCGACGTGGTCGTCTCGCTCACCCCGTCGGTCAGTGGCACGGTCGTCGTGCCGACCCTGGTGTGCGACATCCTCGACATCGAGAAGGCCGTCACCGACATCAAGAAGGCCTACGACGAGTTCGCCGTGGCGTTCAACACGCTGCTCGACTGGCACATGCAGTGCGACTACATGACGCCGACCTCGATCCCCGACCTCGCCACGTCGGGCATGTTCAAGGCGATGCTGGACGACATGCTCGACACCGTGTCGGCCGAGCTCGGCCTCATGGGCGAGGCCGTCGTCGAGAAGCTCGCCTCCGGCGTCACGATCGTGTACGAGAAGTACACCGAGGCCGACGAGAGCCTGGCGCAGACCGGGTCCGAGGTGTTGAACAACATCGACTTCCCGCCGCTCATGCACCCGTTCCTGATCGACCGGGAGCCGGCGCCGGCCGCGACCACGATCGATCTCTCGGACGGTCCGGTGCAGACCGGTGCGGGTCAGTCCGACGCGAGCGACAACGTCAACCAGACGCAGATCGACCTGGCCGACGACCCGATCGAGACGGGCCCGGGCGAGTCGACGGCGCGCGACGACATCCAGGAGATCCAGATCGACGAGGCGGACGCCCCGGTCCAGACCGGCCCCGGTCAGTCGGACGCGCGGGACAACATCCAGCCCATCAACGTCAACACGGGCCAGCCGGCCTGAGCAGGATCCGGTGGGGGAGGGCGGTCGTGGCCGCGCCCCCGGGGCGAGAGGATCGGGACATGGCGTCACGATCGGCCCCGGGAGCGGCTGCGACCGCCCTGGTCGTGCTCGGCGCGCTGGCCTCGTTGGTCGGCTGCGCCGGCAACGACGGTGGCGACACCCGCTGCGACGAGTTCGCGTTGATGTCCGAGGACGACCGCACCTCCGTCGTCGAGGAGCTCCTGGCCGAGCAGAGCGGCGAGGAGCCGACCGAGGGCACCGTGCAGCTCACCGTCAGCGCCGCGAGCTACCACTGCCTGTCGCCCGACGCGCGGGACGACCTGGTCCGCGACGTCCTCGGCTGACCGGCTCGCCTCCGCCAGATGTGTGCAGAAATCCACGTGGATCGCGGGTGAGTCGGTGGGTTCGCGCACACATCTCGTGGGCGATTCCCGTCAGCGGGCGAACCAGTGGGTCCAGAGGCTGCTCTGCACGGGAAGCGGTCCGGCATAGCCGTGCTGGACGAGTGCGGTGTGGACTCGGGTTGGTACCGAGGAAAGTCGTGCGAGATCTGCTGACGTGATGACGATGACGGTCCAGCCCATGGCCTCGAGGAGCTCGCGGCGCCGGATGTCGTGCTGCCGGGTCCGCGGATCGCGCTCGTGGTGGATGCCGTCGTACTCGACCACGACCTTCCATCGTCGGTAGACCAGGTCGCCACGGGCCACGAAGCCGCCGGACCCGTCACGGATGACACCGTTGACCTCGGCCTCGGGGAGCCGCGCGAACCGCAGGAGGAGCCGTACCACCGTCTCCGGGGGCGACTCTGCCCCCGCGCGGACCAGAGGTGCGATCCGTCGCGCGCGCCTGACGCCGTCCACGTGGTGTGACTCGGCGTACCAGCGGAGGTCGTCGATCGTCGTGAGACCGCGGTGCACCAGATGGTCGCCGAACGCGACGAGCTCGGGGAGCCGAAGCCGAGTCGCGACGTCGACGAACGTGCGGTCGGGGCCCAGGGTCGGCACCCCCGCGACGTCCCGCGGGTGCAACGTGCCGCGTCGACGGTGCAGGACCACGCCCGGGATGCGTCGCGGGTGCCGCGTGTTGGTGGAGAACTCCAGCGGATGCCGCCCCGTCGGGTCGTAGCCATGGAGGCGCATGGCCGTGGTGTGGCTGGCGCATGCGTCTGGCGGGAGGACGAGCAGTGCCGCCTCCACGTGCGCCGGGAGGTCGAGCGTGACGCCGGCTGCCACGTGGACTCCGTGGAAGAGGCGCCGGAATCGTGGGCCCGCCAGCACTCGGTCGGTCAGGCCGTGTGAGCGTGCCTGGGCGGTGGTGAACGGCCGATCGGGATGCATCATCGGACCACGGTGAGCCGACGAGGAGGCGGACGCCCCTGTCGATCGGTGGTCTGTGGATCACGGGCGGATGTGGACGTCCGCCAGAAGTGTGCGCAAACCGACCTTGACCACGCCCACGCAGGTGCATTCGCGCACACATCTGGTGGAGCGAAGCGCTACATCTTGCGGAGGCGGACCCACTTGACGTTGTGGTCGGCGTCCTTGCGCAGGACGAGGTCGGCGCGGCCGCGGGTCGTGACGATGTTCTCGCGCAGGTTGGGCCAGTTGATCGTGTCCCAGAGGTGCTCGGCGCGGTCGACGGCCTCGGAGTCGCTGAGGGAGCTGTACCGGTGGAAGTAGGACTCCGGGTCGGCGAAGGCGGTGCGGCGCAACGTCAGGAAACGGTCGACGTACCAGCGCTTGATGTCGCGGTTCGCGCCGTCGACGTACACCGAGAAGTCGAAGAAGTCGCTGATCGCCAGACCCGGGCTGCCGTCGCCACGGGCCCGCGCGGGCGCGAGGACGTTCAGGCCCTCGACGATGACGATGTCGGGACGGTGCAGTCGCACGACCTCGTCGGTCACGTCGTACGTGAGGTGGGAGTAGACGGGCGCCTCCACGAGCTCGGCCCCGGACTTGACGCTCATGATGAAGCGGAGCAGCCGCTTGCGGTCGTACGACTCGGGAAAGCCCTTGCGCTCGAGCAGACCGCGGCGCTCGAGCTCGGCGTTGGGGAGCAGGAAGCCGTCGGTCGTGACGAGCTCGACCTGCGGTCCCTCCGGTGCGTGGGCGAGCAGCTCGCGGATCAGGCGGGCCGTCGTGGACTTGCCGACCGCGACCGATCCGCCGATGCCGATGACGTACGGGGTGCGCTGCGGCTGCGGGTTGCCGAGGAACTTCTCGGTCGCGCGGTAGAGGCCGGAGGCGGCGCGGATGCGCAGCGCGATGAGCTCGGCCAGCGGCAGGTAGACCTGCCGCACCTCCTCCAGGTCCAGCTCGTCGCCAATGCCACGGACCCGCTCGATCTCGTGGGCCGCCAGGGGGAGCGGCGCGTCGCCGGCCAGCTGGGCCCACGCGTCGCGCTCCAGCTCGACGTAGGGCGAGAGGTCGCGTGACATGCGCACCATTGTTGCCACCGCGATGGGCGACGACGCAGTCGGTACCCTGAATCCCATGTGTGGAATCGTCGGATACGTCGGCCAGCGGTCCGCCGTCGACGTCGTCATGGGTGGCCTGCGACGTCTCGAGTACCGCGGCTACGACTCCGGCGGGGTCGCGGTCGTGGCCGACGGGGAGCTCGTCGCGGCCAAGAAGGCCGGCAAGCTCCTCAATCTCGACGCGGTCCTGGCCGAGCACCCGCTCCCCGACGCGCGCACCGGCATCGGTCACACCCGTTGGGCGACCCACGGCGGGCCCACGGATCGCAACGCGCACCCGCACCTCGACGACACCCGTCGGGTCGCGGTCGTGCACAACGGCATCATCGAGAACTTCGCCGAGCTCCGCGACGGCATCGAGCGGTCCGGGCGTGAGCTCGAGAGCGAGACCGACTCCGAGGTCGTGGCGTTCCTGGTGCACGACGAGCTGGTCGCCGGCCGCGATCTCGGCGATGCGGTGCGCGCCGTCAGCCGCCGCCTCGAGGGTGCCTTCACGCTCGTGATCTGCGACGCCCAGACCCCCGGCGTGGTGGTGGGCGCCCGGCGCAACTCCCCGCTCGTGGTCGGTCGCGGCGACGGCGAGAACTTCTTGGGCTCCGACGTCGCGGCCTTCATCGAGTACACGAAGGAGGCCGTCGAGCTCGGGCAGGACCAGGTCGTCGTCATCACGGCCGACGACATCACGGTCACCGACTTCGACGGCGCTCCCGTCGAGACGACGCCCTACACCGTCGACTGGGACCTCTCGGCCGCCCAGAAGGACGGTTTCGAGTGGTACATGCTGAAGGAGATCGCCGAGCAGCCGAAGGCGGTCGCCGACACCCTCCTGGGCCGGCACACGCCGGACGGCCGGCTCCAGCTCGACGAGATGCGGCTGTCCGACGACGAGCTGCGGGGCGTCGACAAGATCGTCGCGATCGCGTGCGGCACGTCGTACTACGCGGCCCTCGTGGCGAAGTACGCGATCGAGCACTGGACCCGGATCCCCGTGGAGGTCGAGCTCGCGAGCGAGTTCCGCTACCGCGACCCGATCCTCGACCAGTCGACCCTCGTGGTCACGATCAGCCAGTCCGGCGAGAC
>CAYRZN010000009.1:0-29624 GCA_964428825.1 uncultured Aeromicrobium sp. | reverse complement strand
GCGGCGCCGGCGACTCCTCCGTGCTCACCGCCTTCGGCGTCTACCAGGGCATGCGGGCCAGCGCCCAGCACGTCTGGGGCGACACCTCGCTCGCCGGACGCACGATCGGCGTCGCCGGCGTCGGCAAGGTCGGTCGGCACCTCGTGGGCCACCTCCTCGAGGAGGACGCCCGCGTCGTCGTCACCGACGTGAGTGCTGGTGCGCTCGAGGCGATCACGGCGACGTACCCGTCGGTGCGTGTCGTCGAGTCGACCGACGCGCTCGTGGCCGAGCCGCTCGACGTCTTCGCCCCGTGCGCCCTCGGCCACGCCCTGACCGACGCGGTCGTGAGCACGCTCTCGGCCCGCGTCGTCTGCGGCGGCGCCAACAACCAGCTCGCGCACGACGGCACCGCCAAGCTCCTCACCGAGAAGGGCATCACCTATGCGCCCGACTACTGCGTGAACGCCGGTGGCGTCATCCAGGTCGCCGACGAGCTCGACCCGAACGGGTTCAGCTTCGACCGGGCCAAGGCCAGGGCGACCGGCATCTTCGACACGACGCTCGCCGTGCTCGATCGCGCGGCCACGGAGCACGTCACGTCGGCCGAGGCCGCTGACCGACAGGCCGAGCAGCGCATGCGTGACGTCGGCCGCCTCCGCGGCATCCACCTCCCCGGCTGACGCTTCCGGTGGTTCCCACTCGCTGGTCGGGGCGGAGCAACCACGCCGGGCCGCCACCACCCGGTGGTCGAGTGGCTCGCGAGCTCTGCGAGCGGCCGTATCGAGACCCGGTCAGGTGCAGGCACCCGGTTCCCACCGGCCGGCCCGACCGCTCACCGTCAGGCGGGCAGCGTCTCGATACGCCGTCCTCGTTCCTCGGACGGCACTCGACGACCGGGCTGACCGGCTCGTTCCTCGCCGGTGACGACCCTGACTCGCGCGCTTGCGCGCACTCGTCAGCCCGGCTCCGCGGTGTCGACGACCCCCGTCGCGGCGGCGAGGAACCGGCTGATCGTCGCCACCTCGGCGTCGTCGAAGTCGTCGAGGAGATCGACCATCGCCGCAGCCATCGGACCGAACATCGCGCGCGCCTCCGTGCCGGCGTGCTCGGTCATCGTCAGGCTGATCCGGCGGCGATCGTCCTGGTCGTGATGGCGCTCGACGTGGCCGGCGCGCTCGAGGCGGTCGACGAGGGTCGTGGTCGCGGAGGGGCTGAGCACCAGCACCTGAGCCAGCTCGCCGGGCGTGAGCGCCCCGGCACCGGAGGTCCGCGCGGTCACGAGTGCCTGGAGCGCCTGCAGGTCGGACCGGTGCAGTCCGCGGGAGGCCGCCGCGCGGTCCGAGAAGTGCAGGGTCGCCGTGGTCAGCATCTGCAGGCGTTGGACGACCTCGATGCGGTCACCCGTGGCGACCCGGCCCCCGATGTGCGACGTCACGCGGTCCAGCATATCGTGTGAACGTGGAATCTTTCGATCATCGAACCTTCTTCCTCGCCCGACTCGTGGGGAGGGGGCGCTCCGTCCTCGTCCTGCTCGCCGGGCTGCTCCTGGGCGGAGCCGTCCTGTTCCTCGCGCCCGCCCCCACCGAGGGCAACGACGCAGGATCCAACCTGCCCGACGACGCCGAGTCGTCGATCGCGCAGGAGCGGCTCGCCGCCCTCCCCGAGGGCGACGACGCCCCCGCGATCGTCGTCTTCTCCCGCGACGGTGGGCTCGATGCCGCGGACCTGGCGGCCGCGGGCGAGCGCGTGCAAGCCCTCAGCGAGGAGCTGGACGTCGAGGCCGTCGGGCCGATCCCGTCCGACGACGGGTCCGTCGCCCTCGCGCAGGTCCCGGTGTCCGGCGACCTGTCCAACGACGAGAACGGCGACCTGGTCTCCGAGATCCGGTCCGTCGCGAAGAACGGCCTGCCCGACGGCCTGACGACCCAGGTCACGGGCGGACCGGCGGTGCAGGCCGACCTCGGCGAGGTCTTCTCCGGGGCCGACACCCGGCTGCTGCTCGTCACCGCCTCCGTCGTGGCCCTGCTGCTCATCATCACCTACCGCAGTCCGTGGCTGTGGATCGTGCCACTCACAGTGATCGGCCTCGGCGACCGCGTGGCGGCCAAGGTCGTCGACTCCGTCTCGGCCTGGACCGGACTCGCCGTCGACGGCTCGATCACGGGCATCACGTCGGTCCTCGTCTTCGGCGCGGGCACGAACTACGCCCTGCTGCTGATCGCCCGGTACCGCGAGGAGCTCCGACGGCACGAGAGTCGCCACGAGGCGATGCGCCAGGCGGTCGGCGCCGCGGCGCCGGCCATCCTGTCGAGCTCCGGCACCGTGATCCTCGGCCTGCTGACGCTGCTCGTCGCCGACTCCCCCTTCGTCAGCCGGATCGGGCTCGCGGGTGCGGCCGGACTCGCGGTCGCGGTGTTCTTCGCCCTCGTGGTGCTGCCCGCGGCGATGTCGCTCCCTGGCCGGTGGTTGTTCTGGCCGTTCGTGCCTCGCGTCGGTGACGAGGACCGCGCCCATCGGGGCGTCTGGGGCAGGGTCGGCGCCGCCGTGACGGCGCGTCCCGCGGTCGTGACGGTCGCCGGGCTCGCGGTGCTCGCCGCCATGGCGCTCGGCGCCCTCGGCATCAAGACCGGACTGGCGCAGGACGAGCAGTTCCTCGACACACCCGAGTCGATCAGCGCCCAGTCGACGCTCTCGTCGGCGTTCCCAGGTGGCATCTCCTCCCCCACCGTGGTGGCGACGGCAGCCGACGCGGTCGACGACGTCGCCGCAGCCGCCGCCGACGTCGACGGCGTCCAGTCCGCCGAACCCGCGGGTGGTGACGACACCACCGGCGAGGTCCGGGTCGTGCTCGAGGCCGACCCCGGCAGCGAGGCGGCGCTGACCGCGATCGACCGGCTCCGTGAAGCGGTGCACGAGGTCGACCCCGAGGCCGCGGTCGGCGGGCCCGATGCGGAAGCGGTCGACGAGGCCGACACCGCCGCCTCGGACCGGACCAAGGTCGTGCCGCTCGTGCTCGCCGTGGTCCTGGTGATGCTGCTCCTGCTGCTGCGGTCGGCCGTTGCCGCGGTGCTGCTAGGTGCCACGACCGTGCTGTCGTACCTCTCCGCGCTCGGCGTCGGATGGCTCTTCTTCGACCACGTCCTCGGGTGGCCCGCGATGGACGTCAGCACACCGCTCCTGGCCTTCATCTTCCTCGTGGCGCTGGGCGTCGACTACAACATCTTCCTCACCGCGCGAGCGCGCGAGGAGATGGCGGCGACCGGCGACGCGACGCAGTCGGTCGTCACCGCCCTGGCCGTCACCGGCGGGGTGATCACGAGCGCGGGCATCCTGCTCGCGGCGGTGTTCACCGTGCTGGGAGTGCTGCCGCTGGTGCTGCTCGCCCAGCTCGGCGTGCTCGTGGGATTCGGCGTGCTGCTCGACACCGTCGTCGTGCGCGGACTCGTCACCCCGGCGATGGTCGCCTGGATCGGCCGCCGGTTCTGGTGGCCCAGCCGCCTCGGCCGCTAGTTACGCCGTCAGCGGTTATTCCGAAGCGCCAGCGACCGTTCCGCAGCGCGCTGAGCCGTCCGGGCGTGCGGAACTACGGGCCGTCACCACGGGCCGAGCGGAGCGACGCTTGCGCGCCCGGACGAAGTCCGGCAGCGGTGAGGTACGAACCGCTGGAACGGCGACGGAGGAGCCGTGCGCCACTCAGCTGGCGTCGCGGTCCTTGAACAGCTGCTCGACGAGCTCCGGCTTCTCGACGAGCTCGACGTACTGATCAGGGATCGGTTCGCCGTCCTCGCCGTGGAGCTCTCGCTGGAGGTCGCTGAAGTCCGGATCGAAGGTCCGGTACTTGAGATTGCGTGCAACCTTGGTCTGCTTGGCTTTCGCACGGCCGCGCCCCATGGGTCGACCCCCTCGCACAGTGATGATGAGTATGTCGTGCCGCCAGCCTACAGAATCATCGGTCGAGATGCGTCACGGGGTCGAGGTGTGTTCCCCCACCATCGTGACCGTGCCGCCCGGACCGTGGACGCCAGCCTCGGCGACCTCGCCCGCGATCCAGGCCTCGACCCCGTGCTCGGCGAGGAGCCGCACCGCGGCGTCGGCCGTCTCGGGCTCCACCAGGGCGATCATGCCGACCCCCACGTTGAGCGCCTGCTCGAGCGCGGGACGCTCGACGCGACCGAGCTCGGCGACCAGGCCGAACATCGGGTCCGGCGTCCACGTGGCGCGGTCGACACGGACCGAGACCGACTCCGGGACGACGCGCTCCAGGTTGGCCGCCAGCCCGCCGCCGGTGATGTGCGACATCGCGTGGACGCCACCGGCGCGCGCGAGCGCGAGGCACGGGAGCGTGTAGAGCTTGGTGGGAACGAGCAACGCCTCGCCGAGGGTGGTGCCGAGCTCGGGCACGTGGCGGTCGAGCGACCACCCCGCCCCCTCGCGGTTGCCGCCACCGAAGAACACGTGACGCACCAGCGAGTAGCCGTTGGAGTGCAGCCCCGAGGAGGCCATCGCGATGACGACGTCACCGGGACGGACGAGCTCACGGCCCAGCAGGTCGTCGGCCTCGACGACGCCGGTGGTGGAGCCGGCGATGTCGTACTCGTCGGGGCTCAGCAGACCCGGGTGCTCAGCAGTCTCGCCGCCGAGCAGCGCGGTGCCGGACTCCGCGCAGGCCTGTGCGATGCCCTTGACGATCTCGGCGATGCGCTCGGGAACGACCTTTCCGCACGCGATGTAGTCGGTCATGAACAGCGGCTCGGCCCCACAGACCACGAGGTCGTCGACGAGCATGCCGACGAGGTCGAAACCGATCGTGTCGTGCTTGTCCATGCGCTGGGCGATCTGGACCTTGGTACCCACGCCGTCGGCGGAGGTGGCGAGCAGCGGCCGGCGGTAGTCCTTCAGCGCGGAGGCGTCGAACAGGCCGGCGAACCCGCCGATGCCGCCCACGACCTCGGGACGACGGGCCTTGTCGACCCATGTCTTCATGAGCTCGACGGCACGATCGCCCTCGGCGACGGAGACCCCGGCGGCCGCGTAGTCGGTCACTGGATCACCTTCAGGGTCGTGGTGTCGGCGGGCAGCTCCAGGAGGTGCTTGCCGATCAGGTCGTCCTCGGGGAGAGGAACGGGGTAGATGCCGTCGAAGCAGGCCCGGCAGAGGTTGTCCTTCGGCACGTTGGTGGCCTCGACGAGGTCGTCGAGCTCGACGTACGACAGCGAGTCGGCCCCGATCGAGCGGCGGATCTCGTCGACGCTGATGCCGTTGGCGATGAGCTCGGCGCGCGAGGCGAAGTCGATGCCGTAGAAGCACGGCCACTTGACCGGCGGGCTCGAGATGCGCACGTGGACCTCGGCGGCACCGAACTCGCGCAGCATGCGCACGAGCGCGCGCTGGGTGTTGCCGCGGACGATCGAGTCGTCGACGACGACCAGCCGCTTGCCTGCCACGACGTCGCGCAGGGGGTTGAGCTTCAGACGGATACCGAGCTGACGGATGGTCTGCGAGGGCTGGATGAAGGTGCGCCCCACGTAGGAGTTCTTGACCAGGCCGTGGCCGAACGGGATGCCCGACTCCGCCGCGTAGCCGATCGCGGCAGGGGTGCCGGACTCCGGCACGGGGATGACGAGGTCAGCCTCGACCGGCGCCGTGCGGGCGAGCTTGCGGCCGATGCGCTCGCGGACGCTGAAGACGCGCTGGTCGTTGATCGTGGTGTCGGGGCGCGCGAGGTAGACGTACTCGAAGATGCAGCCCTTGGGTGCCGGCTCCGCGAAGCGCTCGCTGCGCAGGCCGTTCTCGTCGACCGCGATGAACTCGCCGGGCTCGATCTCGCGGATGTAGGAGGCGCCCACGATGTCGAGCGCGGCGGTCTCGCTGGCCACGACCCAGCCGCGCTCCAGGCGTCCGAGCACGAGCGGCCGGATGCCTTGCGGGTCACGCGCGGCGTAGAGCGTGTGCTCGTCCATGAACACGAGCGAGAAGGCGCCGCGCACCTTCGGCAGGACCTCGAGCGCGGCCTCCTCGACCGAGCGGTCGCGGTAGGACGCGAGCAGGCTCGCCATCGCGGCGGTGTCGCTCGTGGCGGTCTCGTGCTGCTGGCTCTCGCCCGCGGTGCGCTGGTCGAGCAGCTCGACCAGCTCGGCGGTGTTGGTCAGGTTGCCGTTGTGGCCCAGGGCCACCGAGCCGGAGGCCGTGGGGCGGAACGTGGGCTGCGCGTTCTGCCACACGCTGGAGCCGGTCGTGGAGTACCGGGCGTGACCGATCGCGATCTCGCCCTGGAGGGACTCGAGCGTCGACTCGTCGAAGACCTGGCTCACGAGGCCCATGTCCTTGTAGACGAGGATCTGGCGGCCGTTGCTGACCGCGATGCCGGCCGACTCCTGACCGCGGTGCTGCAAGGCGTACAGGCCGAAGTAGGTGAGCTTCGCGACTTCCTCGCCCGGCGCCCAGACGCCGAAGACGCCACAGGCGTCCTGAGGACCGCGATCCTGGGGATCGATGTCGTGGGTCAGAAGACCATCGCCGCGCGCCACGCCACCAGTGTAGGGCCGCGAACGGGGCCGGCCTACCGCCCCACCGAGCCACACCGTGCGGCACGGACACGGGTGGCTAGCCTCGGACGCATGGCGATGGCCTTCTGGTTCGGGGTGGCGACGGCGGTTCCGCTCGTGATCGGGGCTGCGGTCGGACTGCGCTGGCAGCTGCCGACGCCCGTGCTCGCGGTGCTCATGGCGTTCGGCGCCGGCACGCTCACCGCGGCGGCCTCCGAGGAGCTGTTCGGCCCGGCGTTCCGGTCCGAGGGCGTGCTGCTGGCCGGGGCCGCGCTGCTGCTCGGCGCGGGCGTCTACGTGGCCGCGAGCCACCTGCTCGACACCCGTCTGGGCGCCGCGGCCGCGGGTCCGGCCCTGCTGCTCGGGGCGGTCCTCGACGGCATCCCGGAGAACATCGCGCTCGGAATGGGCCTGGTCGAGGGCGGCAGCGTCGTGCTGCTCGTCGCGATCATCGTGGGCAACGTCCCTGAGGCGGTCAGCAGCGGAGCGCTGCTCGGACGCTCGAGCTTCGGTCAGGCGCGAGCCCTGGGGCTCTGGGCGGCCACCGGGGTCGTGCTCGTGGCCTGCACCATGGGCGCCTATGCGGCGTCCGGCGTCATGAGCGGCACCTCGATCGCCCTCGTGCAGGCGTTCGCCGGTGGCGCGACCATCGCGGTGCTGGCCGACACCCTGTTCCCCGAGGCCTACCGCGAGGGTGGCTGGTGGGTCGGCCTGGCGACCGCGGCCGGGTTCCTGACCGCCTTCGCGCTGGGCTGAGCCACGCACTCGGTCGGCGAATCCGACGCGATCTGATGGGATGGGGTGCATGAGCGCTGACCAGGTCCATGTCGAGCGGGTCATCGAGGCCCCCGCGTCCGCCATCTTCGCCGTCGTCGCCGACGCCTCGCGACACCAGGAGATCGACGGTTCCGGCACCGTGCAGGGCGTGAAGCGTCCGGGCGAGCCCCTGCGGCTGGGCTCGGAGTTCGGCATGTCGATGAAGATGGGCCTGCCGTACACGACCAAGAACGTCGTGGTCGAGTTCGAGCAGGACCGGCTCATCGCCTGGAAGACCACCGGGCTCGGCGGTCTGATCGGTGGACGCATCTGGCGCTACGAGCTCGAGCCGGCCGGCGACGGCACCCTGGTGCGCGAGACGTGGGACGTCAGCCAGGACAAGCAGAAGTTCTTCCTCAAGAAGGGCTCGATGCCCGACAACACCGGCAAGGCGATGACCAAGACCCTCAAGCGTCTCGCCGAGCTGCTCGAGCGCTGAGCCTGACCGTGACCGAGCTCCTCGTCGGGGCGACGGCCCTGACCACAGGACTCGTCGCGGGTCTCTTCGCGGGCTTCGCGTACGCCGTGATGCCCGGGCTGCGTCGCGCGGACGACGCCACGGCCGTGCGGACCATGCGCGAGGTCAACCGGGCGATCCTCAACCCCGTGTTCGCGGTGCTGTTCGCCGGCTCGCTGCTGCTCGGCATCGCCGCGACCGTGGCAGCGCGCAACGGCGACGGCGCAGGGTGGGCCCTCGCGGGTCTGGTGACGTACGTCGCCACCGTGGCCATCACGATCGGCCGCAACGTCCCGCTGAACGAGGCACTGGAGCGCGGCGAGGGCGTGCCGTCCGAGCTGCGGACTCGGTTCGAGCGGCCGTGGACGCGCTGGAACCTCGCTCGCACCGCGACCAACGTCGCGTCGACGGCCTGCTGGATCGCGGCGCTCGCCCACCTCTGACCGTCCTTGGTCCGGGGGACCCTGGCGACTGGCCCACGGGTCCACCTAGGCTTCTGTGATCGTCGTCACACGCCTGCCAGGAGCACCCATGCCCACCCTGCCCACCGCCACCTTCCTGCCGGACTTCCTCGAGCACCAGGCGCGGGACCAGCCCGACGCGACGTGCTGGATCTACGGCGAGCACACGTGGACCTTCGCCGAGGCGTGGGAGTCGGTGCGGCGCACCGCCGCGGCACTCCGCTCGAGCGGCGTCGGCCGCGGTGACCGGGTGGCGGTGCTCGAGAAGAACAACCCGGCGATCCTGCAGCTCATCCTCGGCGGGAGCCTGATCGGCGCGGCCACGACGGTCGTCAACTGGCGCCTCGCCGGAGACGAGCTCGACTACGTCCTCAACGACAGCGGCGCGCGTCTCGCCGTGGTCGGTGCCGATCTGCAGGACGCCTACGACCTCGTGGCCGACCAGCTCGAGCACGTCGAGCGCGCCGTCCGTCTGGGCGGAGAGCAGGACGAGTTCGCGGCATGGACGTCGGGCGCCGAGCCGATCGACCGGCAGCCGGACGTGGGCCCCGACGACGTCTGCGTCGTCATGTACTCCTCCGGGACGACGGGACGACCCAAGGGCGTCCAGCTCACGCAGCACGCCATGGTGCGGCACTGCTACGTCGGCGGTGGCGACGCGGAGTACGGCGAGGGCTCGATGATGATGGTCGCGATGCCGATGTTCCATGTCGGTGGCACGTCGTACGCGCTGCTCGGTCTGACGCACGGCATCCCCGCGTTCGTCGTCAAGGAGGTCGACCCGACGCTGATGGCCGGCGCGATGCTCGCGGGCTGCACCCACGCCTTCCTCGTGCCGCCGGTCATCGCCGCGCTCCTGCAGGCCGGCGAGCAGGCGATGGCCCTGTTCGGTCGCCTGCGCCAGGTCGGCTACGGCGCCGCGCCCATGCCGCCGCCGGTCGTCCGCAAGGTCATCGAGGCGTGGCCCGACACGTCGTTCATGCAGGTCTACGGCATGACCGAGTTCGGCGGGGTCATCTCGGTGCTCGACGACGCGGCCCATCGCGACCTCGAGCGTCCCGAGCGCCTGCTCTCCGTGGGCCAGCCGGTCGAGGGTGCCGAACTGCGGGTCGTCGACCCGGGCACGCTCGAGGACGTGCCCGCCGGCACGTCCGGTGAGCTCTGGTTCCGCACGGAGCAGGCCACGATCGGCTACCTAGGCCGTCCGGAGGCCACGGCCGAGCTCATCACCGACGACGGGTGGGTGCGCACGGGCGACGTCGGCCGGGTCGACGACGGCGGCTTCATCTTCATCGAGGACCGCATCAAGGACATGATCATCACTGGTGGCGAGAACGTGTACTCGCCCGAGGTGGAGCGCGTCCTGGCCGAGCACCCGGCCGTGCTCGAGGCTGCCGTGATCGGCGTGCCCGACGACCGGTGGGGCGAGACGGTCAAGGCCGTCGTCGCCCTGCGCCCCGGCACCGAGGCGACCGAGCAGGACCTCATCGACTTCACCCGAGAGCACCTGGCGCACTACAAGGCCCCGACGACGATCGACGTGATCGAGGCCCTCCCCCGCAACCCCTCGGGCAAGATCCTCAAGCGCGACCTGCGCAAGCCCTACTGGGGTGACCAGCAGCGCCAGGTCTGATCGCGGGCCCACCGGTGGTTGAGGTGTGAGCGTCCTCTGGGGCGCGAGCCTCGAAACCTCCCCCACCAGACCCGAACCTGACCATGGTTTCGAGGCTCGTCGCTGGCGCTCCTCGCACCTCAACCACCGGTGGCGGGGCGGTTCAGGTGAGGGGGAGGTGGGGGGTGAGGTCGGAGCGCTCGCCGCTGGCCTTCACCAGGTACGCCGCACGCGCCTCTGACCAGGTCGTCGTGCCTCGGGCCAGGGCGATCCAGGTCGTCGCGTCGGTCTCGACGACGGCGGGCGGGGTGCCGCGGGTGTGCTTGGCGCCCTCGATGACCTGGACCGCGGCGAACGGGGGGACCCGCACCTCGACGCTGTGACCGGGCGAGCGCGCCTCGAGGACGGCCATGAAGTGGCGCGTCGCCGCCGCAAGGTCGGCGCGCTCGGCACCCCCGGCGTCCAGACGAGCCAGCACCGCCGCCAGCTCGGCGGCGGGGAGCGGGGTGAGTCGGCGGGCCACCCGGTCAGGCTAGTCGCCTCCGTCCGCCGACCGGCGGGGCGAGGGTCCTCGGGGCAGACTGGCGACATGGACCCCCGCGCCAGGCTCGGCGAGCTGATCTTCTCCCGCGTCGCGGGCGACGACGGCCCGGCGCACCGCGACCGCATCCAACTCGCCGAGGGGCCCCGCCGGTTCGGACCCGACTCCGCGATCGTGCAGGTGCACGGCGACGCCTCGATGTTCATCGGGGGCATCCGAGCACTGCTCCTGCAGTCGTTGCACCCCCTGGCGATGGCCGC
This sequence comes from uncultured Aeromicrobium sp., assembly GCA_964428825.1. Classification (GTDB taxonomy): domain Bacteria; phylum Actinomycetota; class Actinomycetes; order Propionibacteriales; family Nocardioidaceae; genus Aeromicrobium. Next base: position 18,950 of record CAYRZN010000009.1, on the reverse strand, counting down.
GGTCGACCAGCACTCGGGTTTTCGGGGCGATCCGTGGGGCCGCCTGCAGCGCACGAGCCACTTCCTGGCCACCACGACGTTCGGGACCGAGGCCGACGCCGACCGCATGGTGCGGGCCGTCCGCGCCGTCCACGACACGATCACCGGCACCGCGCCCGACGGGCGGCCGTACGCGGCGTCCGACCCGCACCTGCTCCGCTGGGTGCACGTCGCCGAGGTCGACAGCTTCCTCCGAGCCCACGACCGGTACGGCGCGAAGCCGCTCGACGCCGCAGGGCGCGACCAGTACCTCGCCGAGGCGGCCGTGGTCGCCCGCCAGCTCGGCGCCGAGCACGTCCCGGAGTCGGCGGCCGAGCTCGACCAGGCACTGGCCGACTACCGGTCCGAGCTGCAGAGCACGCCCGCGGCCCGGCGGACCGCGCGCTTCCTCCTGGTCAACCCCCCCGTGCCGCTGCCGCTGCGGGCGCCGTACGCACTGCTCGCCGGGGCCGCCGTCGGCCTGCTCCCTCGCTGGGCACGGCTGCCGCTGCGACTGCCCTGGCTTCCCGTCACGGAGTCGACCGCGATCCGGCTCGGCGGCGAGACCGCGGTCCGCACGATCCGCTGGGCCATGACGCCGCCGGCCGCCTCCTCCACCACCACCGGCTGAGCGGTCAGCGGACCGGGACCACCCGGTCGAGGAACTCCAGGTAGTCCGCGACGGCCGCCTCGAACGGCTCCCCGAGATAGATGTCGAAGTGCCCGACGTCGTGGTGGCGCACCTCGACCTGCGGGGACCGGGCGAGCTGCCGGGTGGCCGTGCGCGACGGGGCCACGCTGTCGCGGTCGCACACCGTCGCCAGCACCGGGGTGCGGATGCCCTTCACCTTCCGGCCGGGGCCGTAGAGCATGACCTCGACCGCGGTACGTCCCGCCAGGCGATTCTCGAAGTCGGGCGCGTCCACCGTGAGGGCGCGCATGGCCGGCTCGGCATCGGGCGCGGTCATGAGGGCCGTGGCGCCCGGACGGCCGGACCCGGGGACGTACACCGGCCCACGGCCGAGCAGTCGCGCCACGAGATCGCGCACGGCGACCCACGTGACCTTCAGTGACGTCACGGTGGGCACGACCCGCAGCGAGGCGATGCCGTCGGTGAAGGGGCACTGCGCGATCGCGGCGGCGAGATCGCTTCGACGGGCCAGCGTGAGCGCGTGACCGCCGCCGAAGCTCGTGCCCCACACGACCACGCGCGTGGGATCGACGCCGGGGAGGGTGCGGGCGAAGGCGATGGCCGCGTCCCAGTCCTCAAGCTGTCGCCTGGCCGACAGCACCTGCCGGGGCTCGCCCCCGCTGCCGCCGAAGCTGCGGTAGTCGAAGGCCATTGCCGCGTAGCCCGCCTCGGCGAAACGCTGCGCGAAGGCGTCGAGGCCGGCCGACTTCACGTACCCCAGACCGTGCCCGAGCACCACGACGGGTGCGGGCTGTCCGTCGGACCCGCCGGCGGGCGCGTAGACCCAGGCCTCGACGGTGGTGCCGTCGACCTCGAAGGTGGTGGTGGTCCTCATGGTGGTCATCCGATCGGTCAGAGGGTCAGAACGCGACCGGCGACCACGAGGAGCACCTGGTCGCACTCGGCCGCGACGGCCTGGTTGGCGCGACCGAGCATGTCACGGAACAACCGACCCGACCGGTGCTCGGGCACGACGCCCATCCCGACCTCGTTGGTGACCACGACGATCGACTGCTCGCTGGTGGCGACGGCACGGGCGACGGCGTCGATGCGCTCGCGCAGCACGGGCTCCCACTCGTCCATCACGGCGTCCCACGCGTCGAGCTCGTCGAGCTGCGCCGTGATCCACGTGCCGAGGCAGTCGACGATGACGGCCCCCTCCGCCGCGGCGATGGCGCCGGGCAGGTCGACCGACTCGACCGTGACCCAGTGGGAAGGTCGACGCCCGCGGTGGGCCGCCACCCGCGCGGCCCAGTCCGGATCGTCCTCGACCTCGGTCGGCGGCCCGGGGGCCACGTAGGTCACGACGGGCTCGCCCACGACGAGCGACTCCGCGTGGAAGGACTTGCCCGATCGGACGCCACCGGTCACGAGCACCTTCATGCGCCACCCCCGCTGGTCAACCCCGTCAGTCACCTCAGGGTAGGGCACTGCCGACCGCGTCCGCGGCGCCGAGTTGCGCCCAGGACCTGCGGTGCCAGAGTGACGGGAACGGCCGCACCACGTTCGACGAGGAGCCTGCCCATGACCGACGCGCCGACCACACCGCAGCAGGAACCGGCACCGACCGAGGAGCTGCAGCGGGCCATCGGCGGCCCGCTCCTGTTCTTCTACGTCCTCGGCGACGTGCTCGGATCCGGCATCTACGCCCTGATCGGCGTCATGGCCTTCACGGTGGGCGGTGCGTTCTGGCTGTCGTTCGTCATCGGCGTCTCGATCGCCCTGCTGACCGGCTTCGCCTACGCCGAGCTGATCACGAAGTACCCGCAGGCCGCCGGGGCCGCGCTGTACGCGCACAAGGCGTTCAAGAGCCCACCGGTCACGTTCCTCGTGACGTTCTGCCTCCTGGCGGCCACGATCGCCGCGGCCGGCACGTTGGCCCGGGTGTTCGGTGGCACCTACTTCGAGTCGATCACCGAGGGCACGATCCTCGAGGGCACGTCGACCACGACGGTCGCGATCATCTTCATCGTCACCCTGTCGCTGCTCAACTTCCGGGGCATCAGCGAGTCGGTCTGGGCCAACGCGATCATGACCGCGGTCGAGTCGATCGGCCTCGCGATCGTCCTGCTCGTCGGCGTGCTGGTGGTCGTCAACGGCGACGCGAACTTCAGCCAGCCGTTCGACCTCAACGACGGAAACCCTGCCCTGGTGGTCCTCAGCGGCGTCGCCCTCGCGTTCTTCGCGATGACCGGGTTCGAGAACGCGGCCAACATCGCCGAGGAGGTCCGCGAGCCGAGCAAGGTGTTCCCGAAGGCGCTCCTCGGCGGCATGGCGACGGCCGGCGTCCTCTACATGGTCATCGCCTTCATCGCCTCCATGGTGGCGCCGATCGAGGACCTGTCGGCCGACAGCGGCGAGGGTGGCAGCCTGCTCACGGTCGTGCAGGCCGGACCGCTCGCGGTCCCGGACCAGGTCTTCGCCGTCATCGCCCTGATCGCCGTCACCAACACCGCACTCGTCTCGCTCGTGGCCCAGTCGCGCATCATGTACGGGATGGCGAAGCAGGGCATCGTGCCCCGCATCTTCGCCCGGACGCACGCCACCCGGCGCACGCCCTGGGTCGCCATCATCTTCACCGCGAGCCTGGTGTGCCTGCTGCTCGCCACGGCCGACGTCGACCGGCTCGCCACCGTGACCGTGCTGTTCCTGATCGTCGTCTACGGGATGGTCTGCACCTCGGCGCTCGTGCTGCGCCGCGGCTCCGGCGTCGACCACGAGCACTACCGCGCACCGACGGTCCTGCTGTACGCCGGTGTCGTCGCGAACGCCGGCATCCTCCTGCACACCGCCATCGACGACCCTGGCTCTCTGGTGTGGTGCGGTGGCATCCTGCTGATTGGCGTGGTCATGTACTTCATCAACCGGCTCGTCATGAAGGGCGACCCGCAGTCGATCGATCCGGCCGAGCTCACCGGCTGACCTGAGCTCACACACCACTAGGGGTTGCCATGCACGTCCTCGTCGCCACCGACGGATCTCGCCAGTCTCACGACGCGGCGAAGTTCCTGCGCAAGATCGTCGACGCGAAGACCGTCACCAAGGTCTCGGTCGTCGCCGTCGTGAGTCCCCTGGCCGCCGTGCCGTTCGCGACCGAGGACGACTCGAGCATCGACGAGATGTCGTTCCGCGCCTCGGCCGAGAAGGCCGTGCTCAGCGTCGCGGCGGAGCTCACCGACTGGGGCCCGCCCGTCTCGACGCACGTCTACGGCGGGTCGCCCGCCAACGAGATCCTCAAGGCCGCGACGCGATTCAGCTCGGGTCTGATCGTCCTCGCGAGCAGCAGCACCCGCACGCAGGCCGTGCTGATGGGCTCGGTCGCGAACAAGGTCCTCAACCAGGCCACCGCGCCCGTGCTCGTGCACCGGCCCGCCGCGCGCAAGAAGGCCGCCAAGAAGAAGTGACCGATCCACCGGTGCGGGTGCGCGCGCGGGCCTAGTCTCGCGACATGCACGTCCACCACCTCGTCGCGGGCCGCATGGCGCCACCGCTCGGTCCCGCGATCATCTGCCACGTCCTGCTGGTCGAGCACCCGGACGGCTTGACGTTGGTCGACAGCGGGCTCGGCCGTGCCGACCTCGCTGATCCGAAGCGCCTCGGGCCGGCGCGGCACCTCCTGCGCCCGAAGCCGGGCGTCACGGCGATCGACGCGGTGGAGGCGGCGGGGTTCGACCCTGCGGACGTCGCGCACGTGGTGCTCACGCACCTCGACTTCGACCACGTCGGTGGAGCCGTCGACTTCCCGCAGGCCACGTGGCACACGACCGCGGCCGAGTGGGCCGCGGCCACGTCCGACATCAAGGCGATCGAGAAGTCGCGCTACCGCTCGGCCCACCTCGGTGGGTCGCCGATCGTGCAGACCCATGCCGGCGAGGGCGACCCGTGGCGGCACGGGCTCTCGGCGATCGAGGTGCTCGACGGCATCAACCTCGTGCCGATGATCGGTCACACACGGGGGCACGCCGCCGTGACGGTCGAGGGTGGGTCAGGTCTGGTCGTGCACGCCGGTGACGCGGTGTTCGACGCGAGCCACTACGACCCCAGCCTCGCGAAGGTCGGGATCCTGCGCGCGTTCGAGAAGACCGTCGTGCGCATCCCGAAGCGGTTGAAGATCAATCACGCGGCGCTCGCCACCCTGCACGCCGACCCCGACGTCACGGTGGTGAACGCCCACGACACCCGGGTGTTCCCGCGCGCTGCTGGCTGAACTGCCCGAGGGGGGTGAGTGTTCCACCTTGAGCGGTGAGTGTTCCACCTTAATCAGCGCCCGTACGGTGGAAGACTCACCGCCCGATCCCAGCTGCGCTCCGAGAGCTGAACCGTCGCACGCCCGGGCCGACGTGTCGTGGACTCAGGGGCAGGTGATGAGGATCCCGGTGGCGTCGGCGTAGAGGTGGTCGCCGACCTCGACACGCACGCCACCGACCGTGACGGGGACGTCGACCTCGCCGCGGCCCTGGCGGTCGGACCGGCGCGGCATCGAACCGAGCGCCCGCACGCCGATGTCGAGGGTGCGCAGGATCTCGACGTCACGGACCGCGCCCGCGATCACGACACCGGCCCAACCTTGCGCGACCGCGCCCTCGGCGATCATGTCGCCGAGCAGCGCGACGGTGAGCGAGCCGCCACCGTCGACGACCAGCACAGCACCCTCACCGGGCGTGGCCAGCAGCTCCTTGACGCGTGAGTTGTCCTCGAGGCAGCGCACGGTGCGCACCGGCCCGTCGAACACCTCGCGACCGCCATAGTCGCGGAAGCCGGACGCGAGCACCCGGGCCGCGTCGCCCAGCTCGTCACACAGGTCAGGGGTCGTGAAGGTCATGCCCCGACGCTATCGGGCACCCTGCAGCGCAGGCCCCGGCGACGCCGTAGGTTCAGGGCATGACCACCCGGGAGTTCTGGCGGAGCATCGAGGCCATCCACGACGTCGTGTACTTCGCGCCGGAGGCGATCGAGCGGTACGAGCAGCTGGGCCTGCGGGGATTCTGGATGGGGTACTGCGCCTCGCGCGGCGGCGCGCTCGGAGCGGTGGGCCCGGAGGTCGCCACCGCCCTGTTCCACGGCTTCGCACCCAGCCGCGTCGCGCGGGCGCTGCCCGACGCGTGGGACCGCACCACCCCGGAAGCCGCGCTGGGCGCCCGGCTCGACGGTGCGCGCGAGGCGCTCGAGCGCGGCTTCGTCGACCTGCCCGCGGACGTCGACATCGCCCGCACGGCCGACGCCCTGCACCAGCTCGCCGGGATGCTCGACCTCGCCGGTCGACCCCTCGCCGCGGCCCACCGCAGCGTGCCGGTCCCGGCCGATCCGCTGGGGAAGCTCTGGCACGCGGCCACCGTGCTGCGCGAGTACCGCGGCGACTCGCACGTCGCGGTCCTCACCGCTGCCGGCCTGGGCGGCGCCGAGTCGAACGCGCTGGCTGCCGCGGTCGGACTCGTGACGCACGACCAGTACCGGTCGCGCGGTTGGACCGAGGAGCAGTGGGCCGCCGCGTTCGACCGTCTCCAGCAGTTCGGCTGGGTCGACGGCACCGAGGCCACCGAGACCGGTCGGGCGGCCCGGGAGCGCATCGAGGACGCCACTGACCGGTCCTGCGGCGCCGGGCTCGACCAGGAGGGCACGGCCCGCGCGTACGCCCTGGTGCCCGCGCTGGTGCCGATGGCCCGGTCGATCGAGTCGACCGGCGTGATCTTCTACCCCAACCCGACCGGCGTCCCCCAGCCGTAGGTCGTGCCGCCCGAGCGGTGAGTGAGGCGCGATTCGAGGCGTTCGAATGACGCCTCACTCACCGCCCACCGGGCGTCAGTCGATCACGGTCACGAAGACGGCGTCGGTCGCGGCGGTGCCGAGGTTGACGCCGTCGCTGTCGCCGACCCGCACCTCGATCGCGCCGGAGTAGGGCTCGCCCTCACCGACCGTGAGCCGCGCACCCGGCATCACCCCCGTCGACTCCAGGTGCTGCAGGAGGCCCGCGTCGCGGTCCGAGATGCGCTCGACGAGCACGGTCGACCCTGCTGCCACGCCGGTGAGCCGGACGGCGTCGGGCATCGTGATGACGCCGTCGGCGTCGGGGATCGGGTCACCGTGCGGGTCGCGCGCGGGCCGGCCGAGCACCTCGTCGATGCGGTCGACCATGAAGTCGGAGACCGCGTGCTCCAGGTTCTCGGCCTCGTCGTCGACCTGGTCCCAGGAGTAGTCGAGGACCTTGACCAGGAAGGTCTCGATGAGCCGGTGCCGACGGACCATCGCCAGCGCCATCGTGCGCCCCGAGGCAGTCAGCTCGACGGCCCCGTAGCGGTCGTGCTCGACGAGTCCCTGCTCGGTGAGCTTGGCGAGCGCACCCGAGACGGTGGAGGTGCGAAGCTCGACCCGTCCGGCGATGCGGCTCGCGGTGACCGGATCGGTCGTCCACTCCTGCAGGCTCCAGATGGCCTTGAGGTAGTTCTGCACGCTGGGCGTGAGGTCCCCGACCGACGTGACCGTCATGGTGCGGAGTCTAGGACAGCAGCGGGGTGGGGCTCAGCCGAAGAGGGCGGCCACGCCGGGGATGGCGCAGAACACCGCGACGAAGGCGGCCGTGCGGGCGAGGCCGCGCTGCAGCTGCAGGCGCGGCTCCTGCGCCACGTCGAGCCTCATCGACAGGTCCACCACGAGATCGACGGTACACCCATCTCCGAACGGCCGCCAGACCCGACCATGGGAGTTCGGTCGACCGAACTCCCATGGTCGGGACGGTCAGACCAGCTCGCGGCGACGCAGGTGGGCGGCCATCGCGAGGGCCAGCGCACCCAGCAGGATCAGGCGCAGGCCGGTCCAGGTCGACGGCAGCTCGGGGGCTCCGGTGGCCGGCAGCGTCCCGTCGCCGAGTGCCACCGATCCGCCCGCCGGGGTGGCACCGTCCGAGCCCGGGGTCGGCGGCACGGCGTCGGCGACGACCGTGAGGTTCGACGTGGCGTACCCCGTGACACCCGCCGGCGTGAAGCCCGAGGCCACGAGCGTGTGGACCCCCGGCACGACCGCCGCGTTCGACGGGAAGGTGACCGGGAGGACGGCCGTGCCCGCGGCGTCGGCCTGAGCCACGCCGAGCGGCTCGGGCACCGAGTACACGTGGATCTCGACGAGCGAGCCCGGGTAGAAGCCCGTCGCCGTGGCCGTCACCTGCTGGCCGGCCCGCACGGTGGTGACGGGGTCACCGGCCGCGTTCGTGAGCCCGACGTCCAGGCCTGCGGTCGGCGAGGGCACCGTCTCCGGGGCGACCGTGCCGACGATCGTCACGGCAGCCGACACGGCCGGCGCGGAGGACCCAGCCGGCGTCGTGGCCACGACCGAGAACGTCGTGTCGCCGGGCTGCAGGCCCGTGATCAGGCACGAGGTGCCCGTCGTGGTGCACGTCAGGCCGCCCGGCGCCGAGGTCACCGTGTAGGTGATCGGGCCGGAGCCTCCGTCGTCGACCGGCGCGGTCCAGGTGATGATCGCCTGGTTCGCACCCGGCGTGGCCGAGGCCGCGGTCGGAGCGCCCGGAGCGATCGCGGCGACGGAGATCTCGACCGTGACCGACGCCGTGCCGGCCGTCGCGCCGGACCCGGTGACGGTGTAGGTCGTGGCGTCCTGGGCGTCGCCGGTCGGGGTGCCGCTGATGACGCCGGTGCCGGCGTCGAGGCTCAGACCGGCCGGGAGCGGGACGTCGACCGCGTAGGTCACGGCTCCGCTGAAGCCGACCGCCGCCAGCGCGGCGGTGGCCGCGATGGCCGTGCCGTGCGCGGCAGAGACGGTCTGGCTGGTCGGCGTCAGGCCGGCGACCTGGATCGTGACGATGCCCGACTTGGTGAAGTCGCCGTCGGTCGCCGTCAGCGTGAAGTCCGTGGCGTCGAGCGCGACGGTGGGCGTGCCGCTGATGACGCCCGTGTCGGCGTCCAGGGTCAGGCCGTCAGGAAGGGCCGGGGCGATCGAGTACGTCACGGTCCCGGGGAAGCCATCGGTCGACGGCGCGGTGGTCGGCGTGATCTCCTCACCCACCGTGCCCTGCACGCTCGTGGTGGCGCCCGAGAGCACCGGGTCGATCGAGATCGAGACCGAGGCCTTCGCCGAGCCGGACGTGGCGCCCGTGCCGGTGATCGTGTAGCTGGTGGCTGACTGCGCCCCGCCGGTCGGCGTGCCGGTGATGACGCCCGTGGTCGGAGAGATGGTCAACCCGGCCGGCAACGGCGTGGACGTGTAGGTCACGGCGCCGACGAAGCCGGACGCCGTCAGTGGCGACGTCGGGGTGATGGCCTCACCCTGCGAGGCCGTGACCGTCTGGGTCGCAGGCGAGAGTGCGGAGACCGCGACGACGAGCTCGGTGGTGGCCGTGAAGCCCCCCGCCGTGCCGGTGACCGTGTAGGTCTGGGCCAGCTGCGACGCCGTCGGCGTGCCGCTGACGACACCCGTGGTGGCGTCCAGGCTCAGACCGTCCGGCAGCGCCGGCGACACCGTGTAGGTCGGCGCGCTCGGGAAGCCGATCGGGGTCAGCGCGGTGGTCGGCGTGATCGCCTCACCGGCCGAGCCGGAGACCGACTGCGTGACCGGGCTGATCGCCGCGGCCACCGCCACCGAGACCGTCGCCGTGGCCGTGCCGGAGGTCGCGCCCGTGGCCGTGATCGTGTACGTCGCGGAGACCTGCGCCGCGGTCGGCGTGCCACTGACGACGCCCGTCGCCGTGTTCAGGGCCAGCCCGTCCGGCAGCCCCGGCGAGACCGCGTACGAGACCGTCCCGACCAGGCCGGCCGGCGTCAACGCGCTGGTGGCCGTGATCGGCTGACCGGCGACGCCGGAGACGGACTGGCTCGCGGGGGTCACCGTGGCGGCGACCGAGATCGAGACCGTGGCCGTGGCGGAGCCGGACGTCGAGCCGGTTCCGGTGACGGTGTAGGTGGTGGCCGCCTGGGCAGCCGTCGGCGTGCCGGTGATGACGCCGGTGGTGGCGTCGAGCGTCAGGCCCGAGGGCAGCGCCGGCGAGACCGCGTAGGACACGGTTCCGACGAGACCGTCGGGCGTGTAGGCGGTGGTGGGGGTGATGGCCTGGCCAGCCGTGGCGGTGACCGTCTGCGTGGCGGGATCCAGCGACGCGAGCAGGATCTTCGAGATCGTGCTGCTGCTGTAGTTCGTGGTGTAGATCGCCGCGCCACTCGGCGCCGGGATGACGTTCCATGGCGTCGAGCCGTTCACGGCGATGGTCTCGCGGACCGTGTCGGTGGCCGTCGCGATGACCGAGACGGTATTGGAGGAGCTGTTGGCGACGACCACGGCCGAGCCGTCCGCGAGCGTGGCGGCGACGCGCGGCCCGCTGCCGACGGTGATGGTCGTCAGGACGGCGCCCGTCGTGGTCGAGAGGACGGCGACGTCGTTCGAGCCCTGCCCCGCGACGTACAGCTTGGAGCCGTCCGCCGAGGTGGTCACGCCCCAGGTACTGCTGAGCCCGGTCGCCCAGGTACCGACCAAGGTGTTGGACGTGGTGTCGACGACCTGCACGGCGTTGCTGTTGCCGGCCGGGAGGTACACGCGGCTGCCGTCAGGGGAGACGGCGACCTCACGGGACCCGCCACCTGCAAGGGCGACGTTGACGACGTCCAAGGTCGTGGTGTCGATGACCGAGAGCGTGCTGCCGCCGAAGTTGGCGACGTACACGCGGGACCCGTCGGACGAGATGTCGAGACCGAGCGGGAGGCTCCCGACGCTCACGGTGGCCGTGATCGCACCGGTCGCGGCGTCCATGACGGAGACCTGATTGGTGTCGTAGCGACTCACGTACAGCTTGGTGCCGTCCGGCGAGACGACGACGCCGACGGGTCGGCCGTTGATCGGGTACGTCGCCACCAGGGCCGAGGTCGCCAGGTCGACGACGGAGACCGTCGAGGTGTTCTCGTTCGCGGTGTAGAACCGGGTGCCGTCCGGGGAGATCGCCCCGCCGAGCGGGGTGTTGCCGACCGCGATCGTCGTGACGACCGGGGCGGCCTGGGCCGGGGTCGACAGGAGCGACAGCGACACGGCGGCGAGCAGCGCGGCGAGCATCAGGTGGAGCCAACGGCTCCGGCCCGTCGAGGTGGATCGGGCGGAGGAGGGGGCGGCCCCGGAGATGGTCACGCGCGATCCTCACACGCCCGGAGGCGAAATCCACCATCGGTGGCCACCCCCCGAGCCAAAACCATCCGTCGTGACTACGGATGGATGACCTTCGCCTCGAGGAACAGGATCTGTGCGGTCTTGTGACCCAGGTCGAGCACCGGTCCACGGACGGCGCCGACGCGCTCAGCGAGGGCGATCGCGGGAGCGTTGTCGACGTCCGGGTCGAGCACGAGTCGCCGCACCGACGGGTCCGCGAGCACGGCGAGTGCACCTGCACCGACGAGCTGCATCGTCCACCCCTCGCGGCGCTGGTCACCGCCGGCCACGAAGAAGTGGATGCCGAGGTCTCCCGGTTGGTGGTCGAGCAGCTGAGAGATCGGCTCGACCTCCGCGTCGACGCGGTAGGTCTGCACGATCGCGGCCGGCTCGCCGTCGGCGAGGACGAACGAGGCCGTGTGGGTGGGCTGCTCGTCGAGCCACGTGTAGACCTCGCGGACCTCCTCGAGCGAGTACTCGCTCATCATCCAGAAGCTGCCGCGGTCCTCCGTGACCCACGCGTGGATCGTGGCGGCGTCCGCGACCGGGTCGATCGGCCGGACGGTCAAGGTCGGGGTCATGGCGTGTCCTCGGGGAGGTCGATCAGATGTCCCTGCGCCCAGACGTCGAGCTGGTCGAACGCGTGCGGGCTGTCGCTGCGGCCGCTGGCGCCGAGCGGCACGACCCAGCCTCCGGCCGAGCGGTCCGCGAGGTCCCACACGTAGCGGGCGACCGGACCGCGGAAGCACAGGTCGTCGAGCGTCGGCGCAGCCGTCGTGGAGAGCACGCAGTCGAAGTCGCCGGAGAGCCCGACCGTGCGCGGTGGCGGCTCGTCGGTCGCGCTGAGCGGCCAGAGCGTGTGCCGGCTGCCCCACATGGAGGGATCGGTGGCGCCGAGCGACTCGAGCGCCTCACGGGCGAGCTCGCCGAGATCGATGCCGAGGATCTGGCCGCCGTCGGCGACGATCGCGTCGAGGCTCGTCATGACGCGGGTCGCGACGAGGAACCACGGCTCAAACAGCGGCCCCACCTCCGGCGTGCCCTCGAGGCCGGCCAGGGCGTCGGCCGAGGCGATGCGCCGCACGAGCTCAGCACGCCAGGCACCGAAGGCGCCGGCACCGATGCTGTCGGCGTCCATGCGGCCGTCCCACGCGACGATGACGTCACGCCACCGCCCGGCGCCGGGGCTCAGCGAGGCCAGGCCCGCGACGAGCTCCTGCAGGCGCGCAGCCGTCGGCAGGAACGTGTCGCTCTGGATCCGCGCGCACGCGGCCGCGTCGACCTTCGGATCGGCCTCGAGCAGCTGGGCGATCCGGCGGGCACGGTGGGGCGGTGCGTACTCGACGCCGAGCCACGGACCCTCGCCCCGACGCTCGTTCGCCGTGACGACGAAGCCGTGGGAGGGGACGTCGTGCCGCGGCATCGCGTCGGCCCATCCGGTCCACTCGTGCCCCGGCTCCCAGGCGGGGACGGGCCGCTGGCGATTGGCCCCCGCGCGCACCGGGACCCGACCTGCCGTGAGGTGCCGCACCGCCCCGGTCGAGTCGGCGACGAGCACGTCGTTGACCGGCTCGACCCAGCCGGCGAACGCGGCCTCCACGTCATCGACCGTGCGCGCGTGCAGCAGCGGGACGAGGGCCGAGAACCCGAGGTCGCGCAGCGCGAACGACGGCGTGCGCAACGCGTACGCTCGCTCGCCCGGACCGCCGTGGACGACGGGCCCGTTGCGGGTCACGATGATCTCGACGTCGACCGGTGAGCCCTCACGCACCTGCACGCGCGTCGTGGAGGTGTCGGCGTCGTACCAGCCCTCGGGACCCTCCACCATGACGGCGTCCTCGTCGCGACGCAGCCGCTCGACGTACAGGTCCTGGTAGTCGGCCATGGCGTTCGTGATGCCCCACGCGACGCGACCCGTGTGGGCGAAGTGCTGCACGCCGGGCACGCCGGGGAAGGTCAGGCCGACGACGTCGAAGTCCGGGCCCACGAGGCGCACCTGCTGGTACACGCCGGGGGACTCGATCAGCCGGTGCGGGTCGCCGGCCACGACCGGCAGGCCCGAGGCAGTGCGCGTGCCCCCGACGGCCCACGCGTTGGACCCCGACCAGACCGGGCCCTCGAGGTCGAACAGCACCACGGCGTCCTCACCCGCCACGGCAGCGAGCCGTTCACGCCACCACTTCGTGGGGAACGTCGCGAACAGCACGTGCTGGACGAGGAACACCGCCAGCGGGGTCCACGGCTTCCACTCCCCCGGGCGGGCTCCCACTCGGGCGAGCTCGTCGGGGACGGGCGAGGAGAGCAAGCCTCCGTTGACGCCGGCGACGAAGGCGTCGACGAAGGCCCGACTCGTCGCATCGAGCCCGCGGTACGCGTGCTTGGCGACCTCCTCGAGCAAGAACCGCCGCGCGAACACGTCCCACGGCACGCCCGCGGCACCCAGCACCTCGGCCGTGCGTCCCTCGCCCCGGAGTCGCTCGAGCTCGATCTGCCAGCCGCGCTCGCGCGCGACCGAGCGTCCCTGCTCGCGCGCGACATCGAACAGGTTCGCGCCACGGATGACGGGGACGCCGTGCGGATCGTGCTCGATCGTCACCTGGCGCGGCTCCGGACGACCGCGAGCGGGTTGACGAGCTCGCCAGCCATGATGAGCGACGACGCCTGGTCGGCGAGGTCGACCATCTGCAGCGTGTTGCGCAGCTGGAGCCGGTTGAGGCATGAGTGGGCGAACCGCGGCCGCAGGACGTCGAGCTCGGCCAGACGGTCGGCGAGCTCGGGGTGGTCGGCGGCGTGCTCCAGCACGACCTCGCGGGCGAGCGCCCAGAACTCGTCGTCGGACAGCAGACCGTCGTCGGCACAGATCGCGGCGAGGAAGCGCAGGAACCCGTCGACCGCGTCGGTCAGGATCGACAGCACCTGCAGGTCGGGCTCGACGTCGACCTTGATGCGGGCGATGTCGTCGGGCACGTCGACCGCGGGCTCGTCGTGGCTCGCGAAGACCGCGACCTCCTCGCCGACGTCCTTCATGAGCACGCGCACGGGCACGTGCTCGCGCAGCACGAGGATCAGGTTCTCGCCGTGCGGCATGAAGGCCAGACGGTGCCGGGCGAGGCAGTGGACGAGGGGTCGCAGGTACGCGCGCAGGTACCGCGCGAGCCAGTCGGCGGCCGACAGGCCCGACGCATCCACGAGCTGCGAGACCAGGCTCACGCCGCCGGAGTCGCGGTGGAGGAGCGAGGCCATGGTCGCGGCGCGCTCGCCCTCGTGGAGCCGCGACGTGGCGCTCTCACGCCACAGCGCCGCGAACATCTTCTGGTGGGCCGACGACTGCGGCAGGCGCTGGTAGGCACCGCCGGTGTAGCCGATTGCGGCGACCTCCCGGAGCACGTCGAAGCCGCACTCCTGCAGCTCGGGGTCGGCACGCACTCGGTCGGCCACCCAGTCGTTGATCGCCGGGGTCGGACGCATGTAGCGCGGGGAGAGCCCACGCAGGAAGCCCATGTTCTGGATCGACAGCGCCGTCTTGACGTAGTGCCGGGCCGGGTCAGAGGCGTTGAGGAACGTGCGGATCGACTGCTGCGCGCGGTGGTCGTCGCGGCCCGGCCCCAGCGGCACGATGTCACGGCGGGCGACGTCGGGGGCGAAGGTGATGGCGAGCTTGTGCTGCCACTGCCAGGGGTGGGCGGGGGCGAACAGGTAGTCGTCGGGGTCCTCGCCGAGGCCGCGCAGCAGCTCGCGCCAGCCGGCGACCAGGTCGTCGTCGAGCTCATGGGCCCACAGCGAGGCCTCGTCCCACCCTGTGCCGACCGACAGGTGCGCGAGGCTCCGGCGCACCGCGGTCCACTGCAGGCGGACGGGCGCGCCGGCCTCCGGCGCGTACGCGGCGAAGTCGTCGAGCGAGAACCCGATGCGGCCGTTGTTGGCGATGAAGGCGGGGTGGCCCTCGGTCATCGCGGCCTCGATCGTGGCCAGGTCGGCGTGCACGAGATCGGCCGACGTGAGGCGGTGGTGGGTGCGCTTCCACGCGGCCGACTGCAGCGTCGAGGCGACCTCCTCGATGTACACCGGAAGGAGCGTGTCGGGGATGCCGAGCACGTCGGCGAGGTCGACCACGGCCTCGAGCGCGTCGACCTCGGACTCGACACCGTCATGCGTCCGGACGATGCTCGTCGGATCGACGGTCCAGTGCTCGAGCCGGTGCACGCGGCCCTGGAAGCGGTACTCGGACCCACCCTCGGTCGCGACGGACCAGGTGTCGACCTGGCCCGGGACGGCCCGCGGCGCCAGCAGGCGCTCGTGCGTGAGCTCGGCGAGGATCTTCGCCACCAGGTGGCGGTGGGCGGCCTCCATCGCGACCGGCTCGAGGTGGGCCGCGGCTGGGTCGACCACCGGTGCGAGGGTGTCAGACAAGGGCACGGGCACTCCTCCCGACGACACCGAGCCGGCTCGCGGCGAAGGCCTCCCGGCTGCAGGTGCTGAGCATCGCGGTCTTGGTGGGCAGCTCGACCTCGTGCAGCTCGACGAACCCAGCGGCCACGTTCTTGGCGCGGATCGCCTCGTTGCGGGAGTCGGGCTCGACGACCACGCGAGCGACCGCCGGGTCCTCGAACAGCCACGCCATGACCGCCGCGAAGATCGCGTCCGTGTGGCCGCTGACGGGTCGGGCCCCGTCCGCGAGCGGCGCGACGAGCACGTGCATCCCCACGTAGCCGTCGGTGTGGACGAGGTGGCCGGCCAGCTCGGAGTGCGCCGGGTCGTAGCGCTCGACGAGGAACGCCGGGGCGCCGTCGACCATGCCGAGCAGCGCCTCGTGGTGCGGGTTCGCCGCGATCGCCGCGTACTCGGCGCGGACGTCCTCGCGTGAGGCGCCCTGCATCTGCCAGTACACCGACCGCGGGTGCGTGACCCACGCGTGCAGCAGCTCGAGGTGGCGGTCGAGGTCGAGCGGCTGGAGCTCGATGCGGCTCATCGCGCCCCCTCCCGCAGCCGCGCCCAGGACGGCGTGCCGAACTCCTGGACCGCGATGCGTGTCTCGACGGGGTAGACCTCACGACCCAGCATCGAGTTGAGGATGACCGAGCTGCGGAAGGCGCCCATGCCGAGGTCTGGGGCGACGAAGCCGTGCGTGTGCTCCTCCCCGTTCTGCACCCACACCTCGCCGGGCGAGGTGCCGACCTGGTAGTCGGCGCTCGCGGTGTAGCGTCCGCGCTCGTCCCAGCGGATGCGGTCGCGCACGCCGTCGAGGAACGGGGGCACGACCGAGCGGTATCCCGTGGCCAGCACGACGGCGCCGGCACCCGAGCCGAAGGCCTCGCCGGTCTCGGTGTGGCGCAGGCGCAGCGAGAACGCCTCGCCGTCCCACGTGAGGTCGGTCAGCTCGGTGGCCGTGAGCAGGCGGGTGTCGCAGCGGCCTTGGGCCCGCAGGCGGTACAGCGTGTCGTAGATCGTGTCGACGAGGTCGCCGCTGATGCCCTTGTAGAGGCCGCGCTGCTCGCGCAGGAGCGTCTCGCGGGTCACGTCGGGCAGGCCCTGGAAGTAGGCCGTGTACTCCGGCGAGGTCATCTCGAGCGTGAGCTTGGTGTACTCCATCGGGAAGAACCGCGGCGAGCGCGTGATCCACGTGACCTGCGGGCCGCCGGCGTTCAGCAGGTCGAGGTAGATCTCGGCGGCGCTCTGGCCGCTGCCCACGATCGTGACGCTCTCGCGGGCCAGCAGCGCCTCGCGGTTCTGCACGTACTCCGACGAGTGCACGGCCGGACGGTCGCCGGTGACGTGGTCCGTAGCAGCGGGCGGCACGTACGGCGTCGAACCGGTACCGAGCACGAGGCGTGGCGCGCGATACGTCTGGGTCTCCTGGCCCACCCGGGCCCGCACGACGTACTGCTCGCCGTCGTGCGTGACGTCGGTGACGTGGCGCCCGAAGTGCACCCCGGCCAGCTGGTCGGCGACCCAGCGCCCGTACTCGACGAACTCCGAGCGCAGCGGGTAGAAGCTCTCGCGGATGTAGAACGGGTACAGGCGCCCGACCTGCTTGAGGAAGTTGAGGTACGAGAAGCGCGACGTGGGGTCGGCCATCGTGACCAGGTCGGCCATGAACGGCACCTGGAGGGTCGCGTCCTCGAGCACCATGCCGGGGTGCCACTCGAACTGGTCGCGCGACTCCAGGAAGACGGCGTCGAGGTCGTCCAGCGGCTCGGCGAGGGCAGCGAGCCCGAGGTTGAACGGTCCGACCCCGATGCCGATGACGTCGTGGCTGGCGTTCATCGGGCCACCACCGAGATCTGGTGGTGGAGTGCCGCCCGAGGAACGAGGGCGGTGTATCGAGACCTCATCGGGTCACTCCTGTCGTGTCCAGCAACCGGTGGCCCGTGGTGCGCACCAGGTCGAGCAGGTCGCACAGGCCACCGACCGTGGCCGTGGGGTTGAGCAGCGTCAGCTTGAGCCAGGTCTCGCCGTGGAACGTCGTCGACGCCACGACACCCTCACCGCCCGCGAACAGCTCGCGGCGGATCCGGGTGTTCAGCGCCGAGGCGGCCGCCGGATCGACCTCGACGGGGCGGAACCGGAAGACCACGGTCGAGAGCGTGGGCTGCATCGCGACCTCGAAGTCGGCCGCCCACTCGTCGTCGGTCAGCACCCAGAAGAGCTCACGGGCGAGGTCGATCGTGGTGTCGAACATGTCGCCGATCGCGTCGGAACCGGTCATGCGCAGCGTCGTCCAGAGCTTCAACGCGTCGAAGCGGCGCGTCGTCTGCATGCTCTTGTCGACCTGGTTGGGCAGCTGCGCGGCCTTGGGGTTGAGGTAGTCGGCGTGCCACGTGACGTGCCGCATCGTCTCGGCGTCACGCACGATGATCGCGCTGGAGCTGACCGGCTGGAACCACGTCTTGTGGAAGTCGATCGTGACCGAGTCGGCGCGCTCGACGCCCGCGAGCAGGTGCCGCCGCCGGGTCGAGGCGAGCAGGCCTCCCCCGTAGGCCGCGTCCACGTGCAACCACGTCTGGTGTGCGCGGCAGACGTCGGCGATGCGGTCGATCGGGTCGATCGCACCGAGGTCGGTGGTGCCCGCCGTGGCGACGACCGCCATCGGCAGCAGGTCGTGCGCCGCGGCACTGGCGAGCGCATCGGCCAGCGCGAACGGGTCCATGCGGTGCAGGTGGTCGGTAGGAACGAGGACGACCGCCTCGGCACCGAGTCCCATGACGCTCGCGGCCTTCTGCACGCTGAAGTGGCTCTCGGCCGTGGCGAAGATGCGCAGGCGCGCGAGCGTGGCCGCCAGTGGCGCCGTGGGGTCGCTCTCGGCGAGGCACGCCTGGCCCCGGGCGAGCAGGAGCGCCTGCAGGTTCGACTGCGTGCCGCCACTCGTGAAGATGCCGTCGGACTCCGCACCGAAGCCGATGCGCCGCGCGGTCCAGTCGATCAGCTTGCGCTCGATCAGGGTGCCGCCCGCGCTCTGGTCCCACGTGTCGAGCGAGGAGTTGACGGCCGAGACGAACACCTCGGCCAGCAGCGCCGGGACGACCACGGGGCAATTGAGGTGGGCGGCGTAGCGGGGGTCGTGGAACCAGACGGCGTCGTCGAGGTAGACCTCGCTCAGCTCGGCGAGCACGCCCTCGACGTCGAGGGTGGGGCCGTCGAGGTCGATGGGGTCGACCTTCGCCGCCGACTCCGCGGGAGTGACACCCGAGAAGGGGCGCTCGAGGGCGGACAGGTGGCGCGCGAGGTGGTCGACGCCGCGGTGAAGCGTCGATGCGTACTCGTCGATCGAGTCGATCGTGAGCAGGTGGTCCGAGGAGGGCACGCCTGGTCCTTTCGGGTCAGTTGGGAAGCCTTGCCTAACCTAGACCCTCGTGACCTGGTCGGCGCAAGCGAGATGGATCACACCGTGGACCGCTCGCGATCGGTGCGTAGGCTCGACCAGTGACGTTCGACGGATTCGGTGAGGCTGCGCTCGACTTCTACGACGACCTCGAGGCCGACAACACCAAGACCTTCTGGACCGAGAACCGCCACCGCTACGACGAGCACGTGGCCGCTCCTGCGAAGGCGTTCGTGGCCGCGCTCGGCGACGAGTTCGGCCAGGCGAAGATCTTCCGGCCCTACCGCG